>NZ_CP133779.1:305779-611559 GCF_034347425.1 Undibacterium sp. CCC3.4 | reverse complement strand
TCGCAGACCCTTAATCATATGTTGGACGGCCTCGTCCGGTGTTTGAAAAAGTGCAAGCGCAGTTGCAAGTTCTTTTACATGATGCAACCTATCGGATATTTCACAATACGATATCCAATCACCGTCTCTGGATACAACAACTATTTCGGTATCCTCATCTAACGCCCAATTTTCAAGGGTCTTTAACGCAATTGCGTCTGGAAACTCAGATTTTTTGTTATTTTCCTTCTGAAACGGGGGTTCATTACCAAAGTAACTACTGAGAAGGTCACTGACATTAATATAGTCATCGGAGTTCAAAACTAAGGTACCAGAATCTGCTAAAAAACTGTCGATTATAGTGGATCCACATATCCGGACAACAGTTTAAACTAGTGTCTGTCGAAAAGAGACGAGGCAGACCATGAGTGAAAATAAGAGAAAAATATTTAGCGGCGCACAAAAAGCCAAGGTAGCAGTTGAGGCAATCAAAGGCGAAAAGACGATCAATCAGATCGCCCAAGAGTTCGGGGTGCATCCGACGCAGGTTAGCCAGTGGAAGAAAGAATTACTGGAAAATGCAGGCAGTCTGTTTGAAGGTAAGCGCGGTCCGAAACCGGCCAGCACACAGAACGACCCAGACCGTCTCTATGCCAAAATTGGGCAACTGAATATGGAACTCGATTGGCTTAAAAAAAAGTCAGGGATCAGCCTGTAACGGAACGATTGCAGTGGGTAGAGCCGCTCTCTGCCCTTTCAATCGCCACACAATGCCGTCTCGTTTCAGTCACGCGCTCGGTCGTGTACGACAAGAAAAAGCGCTTGCAAGAAGAGATCAATCCGTTTGATAGTTTGCTGTTGCAATTGCTTGACGAGGAATACACCAGACATCCATTTTACGGCACGCGACGCATGACGCATTACTTGCGAGACTGTGGCCATGCAGTGAACCGCAAGCGCGTACAGAGGCTGATGCAGCAACTGGGATTGGCAGGTATGGCCCCAGGCCCCAACACCAGTAAAGCGCATCCGCAGAACAAGATTTACCCGTACTTACTGAGAGGTATCGATGTCACTCGACCAAATATGGTCTGGAGTACAGACATCACATTCATCAGGCTGCCGCGGGGTTTTGTGTATCTGGTGGCGATCGTTGACTGGTATAGCCGGAAGGTGCTGTCTTGGCGGTTGTCGAACACGATGGATGCGGGGTTTTGCGTGGACTGCTTGGAAGAAGCCATAAAATGGTATGGAACGCCGGAGATTTTTAATACCGATCAGGGTGCGCAGTTTACCAGCCAGGCCTTTACTGGGCTGCTGCTTAGAAACGGCATCAAAATCAGTATGGACGGTCGCGGTCGGGCGTTGGATAATATTTTTGTTGAGCGTCTATGGCGCAGTGTGAAATATGAAGAAGTGTATTTGAAAAAGCATGAAAGTATGCCGGAGTTGGTGATCGGCTTGGCGAACTATTTTATGTTCTACAACGCTGAACGTAAACATCAATCATTGGGTTATCAAACGCCGGAAACCGTGTATGGCTCAGGCGTGGGCGGCGGTGCCAAGATCGTAAACAAATTTGGTACTGAACTGCCTGATTCAAAAAAGCTAGAAAAGAAAAGCACGGTAGTGATGTAGTGCGAATAACGGGGCAGCGCCGCGCAGCTGTGGCAGAAACAGGCACTATCTTAAACTCTTTGAATAATTGTCTGGACTTAGGGGGCCACTTTAGATCTGCAATTTGCAAATTTCTTGCGGAGATGGCAGTTCTGCAAATTTTGTATTTATCTCTTCGAGGTACTTTTGATCAAATCCAACAAAATCAGCCGCATCAGACATATCACGACCAAATCGTTCTTTTTTTGTTGTGATCGATTTTGTCAGATGACGACCAATTTCCCTTAAAACTACTTCCGAAATAACCAAATTTGCAGGATGCCGATTAAATTGTTTTAGCTGAGAAAATATCCCTCGATCGAGACGCATGCCGTGATCATCAAAAGTTGTTGTATCGACGGTAATTGCTGAAATCTTTTTTTGGGCAATTCGCAACCTAATTTCTGCGTATTCTTCTGAAGACATAATTTTTTTAGAAATTAATTGGGCAAATCGACATCTGTATCGTCGTCAGAAAGATTAGGAATAAACTTCGCGTGCGCTCTTTGTAAATAGGCTTTAGCACTATCCCTATCCGCCTCATAAGACAATTGTTCATTAATAAATCGAAGACGAGATCGTGCATCGTTAATTACCTCTGCCCATTCTTTTACCCAGACCGTAATATTCAATTCTGAGTCGTCATAAACTTGTCCTTTAGGTCGTCCCTTCTGATTGGCCTCTTTCTTTGCAAAAGAGTCCAGCTCATTTGACACAGCGACGAATGTCCATTTAGCAGGAACTCCAGCAAATCTTTCGTCACTTGCAACTGCGATAGCATATTTTTTTATTTGGGTTAGTACATCGCTATTGATTTTTTGTGAAGGTCGCTTGAGCTCAACAATTAGATAATCATATTCACCAGTTCGAGGTTGGACAACTTTTTGCAACATCAGATCTATCCGCCCAGTCTTCCCATCTCCTAGATCAACAATTTTAGAATCATCTTCACGTGGACCTAATTCAGATAAATGCCTTTGCAAAACTTCTTCTAACCGCTGCTCGCTACCTGCCAGAGAGAATTCTTCGTGAAATAACCAAGCCTCTGTTTCAAGTATTTTATGTAATTGATCTCTTTCCAACAGTTTCTTCTTACTTTTCTTATGAAAAATAAGCGCCTCTAATCCATTCAACATATCCAGTCTATTTGCAACAATTTTTGCGGAACTGATGATCGAGGAAAGTGATGTTTAAAGTGGCCCCCTAAGTCCAGACAATTATCCAAAGAGTTTAAGATAGTGCCTGTTTCTGCCACAGCTGCGCGGCGCTGCCCCGTTATTCGCACTACATCACTACCGTGCTTTTCTTTTCTAGCTTTTTTGAATCAGGCAGTTCAGTACCAAATTTGTTTACGATCTTGGCACCGCCGCCCACGCCTGAGCCATACACGGTTTCCGGCGTTTGATAACCCAATGATTGATGTTTACGCTCAGCGTTGTAGAACATAAAATAGTTCGCCAAGCCGATCACCAATTCCGGCATACTTTCATGCTTTTTCAAATACACTTCTTCATATTTCACACTGCGCCATAAGCGCTCAACAAAAATATTATCCAGCGCCCGACCGCGACCGTCCATACTGATTTTGATGCCGTTTCTAAGCAGCAGCCCAGTAAAGGCCTGGCTGGTAAACTGCGCACCCTGATCGGTATTAAAAATCTCCGGCGTTCCATACCATTTTATGGCTTCTTCCAAGCAGTCCACGCAAAACCCCGCATCCATCGTGTTCGACAACCGCCAGGACAGCACCTTCCGGCTGTACCAGTCAACGATCGCCACCAGATAGACAAAACCCCGCGGCAGCCTGATGAATGTGATGTCTGTACTCCAGACCATATTTGGTCGAGTGACGTCGATACCTCTCAGTAAGTACGGGTAAATCTTGTTCTGCGGATGCGCTTTACTGGTGTTGGGGCCTGGGGCCATACCTGCCAATCCCAGTTGCTGCATCAGCCTCTGTACGCGCTTTCGGTTCACTGTATGGCCACAGTCTCGCAAGTAATGCGTCATGCGTCGCGTGCCGTAAAATGGATGTCTGGTGTATTCCTCGTCAAGCAATTGCAACAGCAAACTATCAAACGGATTGATCTCTTCCTGCAAGCGCTTTTTCTTGTCGTACACGACCGAGCGCGTGACTGAAACGAGACGGCATTGTGTGGCGATTGAAAGGGCAGAGAGCGGCTCTACCCACTGCAATCGTACCGTTACAGGCTGATCCCTGACTTTTTTTTAAGCCAATCGAGTTCCATATTCAGTTGCCCAATTTTGGCATAGAGACGGTCTGGGTCGTTCTGTGTGCTGGCCGGTTTCGGACCGCGTTTACCTTCAAACAGACTGCCTGCATTTTCCAGTAATTCTTTCTTCCACTGGCTGACCTGCGTCGGATGCACCCCGAACTCTTGGGCGATCTGATTGATCGTCTTTTCGCCTTTGATCGCCTCAACTGCCACCTTGGCTTTTTGTGCGCCGCTAAATATTTTTCTCTTATTTTCACTCATGGTCTGCCTCGTCTCTTTTCGACAGACACTAGTTTAAACTGTTGTCCGGATATGTGGATCCACTATAGTTTTTTCTAGCAGTAAAGCTAGATCATCTTGAGCCTCTTTCTTTAAACCAAGCACTTCGCCGATAATAAATTGCACGGAATCAGGATTTTGACGAATTGCCTGGGCAAGCAAAAAGAAAGTGAACTTCTTTTGTTTACTATCAGAGTCTTCAAAAGAAGGTAAATAACTTTGTACGTTAACAGCCAAAATATCGAAAACCTGTCGCTCTGCAAATTCGACAGGATCAATATTATCGTTGTCTTCATAAGGATAAATTTTTTCTTCTTTCCACTTTTCAACAATCTGGCTATGTTGAGAAGCCAAACGTTTTCTAAAGTGCTCTTTCATTTTATTTTTTGCCGCACGCACAATAACCTGAACATCATCATGCAAATCTGCAAGTGCCAATTGGCCCAACTTATCTAACTCACGAAAATGATCAGATTTTATATACGCAGTAAAATTAAAGCCCGGTGCACGAATTTGTTGACCCGCAGGAGTTTCAAACAATGAGATTCCTGACGCATCACACAAATGAACAACACGTTCAGTAGGAATATTCCATTCAATAACAACTATCGAAACACGTACTCTATTACCGCTATTAAGTCCAATTTCGCCAAGGTCATACTCTTCTCGATGGTGCTGAACTGCATTAGGGTCTACATTTTTCCCATCATACTCAATTGAGGTTTCAGGATATTCAGTAAGAAACACCGCAAATATTTTCGCCAAACTCATTTGAGCAGTTTCATCTTTTAGTGACCGAAAATCACTAACTACATTGTGTATGGTAACTTCAGTTCCACTTACATTCGTATCGACCTCTACAACTTTACCAACATTAAAATTATCAAGGGATGTTGAATTGCCAACAATTTTGTATGAGTGCGATTTCCCATTTTCTTTAAATGTCGTAGCCCACTCAACCTTATGGCCTAAAGAAAATGCCTTAAATCTGCCTTTTCCATTTTTTCCATGTAATGAACGTCCATGTTGGCGAACAGCAGCTTTCTTCCACGAGTCGCCTAAACTACCAAACAATTTGTCGACTTTAGAGAACGTTATACCGTCACCGTAATCTCGTACACGAACGGATTCAAGACCATTCATTTCGTTAATATCAAGGAAGACCTCCACTTTGTTCGAGGCCGCATCAAATCCATTCCAAATTAATTCAGCCAAAGCCGCTATCGGACGAGAAGATGTTATTGATTCAAGAAAATCTTTTTTTGCGGTTACTTGGACGATTCCCATTTGAAGATTTCTTTCAACTAGTTGGCTAAGATTTGGGTAACAATACAAAGAAATCAGATTTCAATGCATTATGATTAGTAATAAAAATACACAAACTTAAATTTACAACAAATTTGTAATTTCAAGTTATTATTTATTAACATCTCCCTAATCAGTTTCGTCGCATTTAATTGAACCCTCACGCAATCCTCAGGTAAATTTTCATCCAGCCTTTATTTCTTGCTTTTACGGCTTTTATTCTTTAAGAAAACTCACCAGCATTGTTACTCAAAACCAAATTACCCACGTGATAGCCAAGTTATTAAATCCGCCAATCAACACATCAACTAAGGAATAAAAATAAGAAAGCCCAATTTCGATAACTCACTTCATTTCCGTCCTTTAGGGAACTCACCACATTGGTATTCTTCCCAACTTTGCCTCAAATCATCAATGTAATTTAATCCCCTAAAACCCGTCCAGTATCGACCATCTTGCTCATACGTAAATATGTAGAGAATGTTGGTATGTTTCGAAATTAAAGGCTGACCTAAGACTGCCGTTGATTTAAGCTCAATCCATCCAAAATAACATCTTCCATTTTCTGTGCGTTTTTCCTCTAGAACCTCTCCATCAATATATTTCTCATCAAAAAATTCAATCGCATTGTTACCAGCAGAGAGATATTGTCCGTAAAGAAATTTACCACTAGTTCCAAATACGAAATGTCCAAGAGGAGCCAGAATAAAGTGCCATATTAGGTAACAAAGAAGAACTAAAAATGCAAAGCTAATTAAGACGTCCTTATTACTTGCGCTTATGGGGCGTTGAACTGGTTCTACCTTTTCTTCGCCTTGTTTAATTGAATCAGTATCAACGGCAGCAAGGACTTCTGTCACGATTGGAGTGATTTTATTCCCACTTAGCAACACCGTCTTCTGCTGAACATCTGCATTTGTCGATGATTTTATCTTCTCAAGGGTGTGTTGTGCTTGACGATTATAGTGGATCCACATATCCGGACAACAGTTTAAACTAGTGTCTGTCGAAAAGAGACGAGGCAGACCATGAGTGAAAATAAGAGAAAAATATTTAGCGGCGCACAAAAAGCCAAGGTAGCAGTTGAGGCAATCAAAGGCGAAAAGACGATCAATCAGATCGCCCAAGAGTTCGGGGTGCATCCGACGCAGGTTAGCCAGTGGAAGAAAGAATTACTGGAAAATGCAGGCAGTCTGTTTGAAGGTAAGCGCGGTCCGAAACCGGCCAGCACACAGAACGACCCAGACCGTCTCTATGCCAAAATTGGGCAACTGAATATGGAACTCGATTGGCTTAAAAAAAAGTCAGGGATCAGCCTGTAACGGAACGATTGCAGTGGGTAGAGCCGCTCTCTGCCCTTTCAATCGCCACACAATGCCGTCTCGTTTCAGTCACGCGCTCGGTCGTGTACGACAAGAAAAAGCGCTTGCAAGAAGAGATCAATCCGTTTGATAGTTTGCTGTTGCAATTGCTTGACGAGGAATACACCAGACATCCATTTTACGGCACGCGACGCATGACGCATTACTTGCGAGACTGTGGCCATGCAGTGAACCGCAAGCGCGTACAGAGGCTGATGCAGCAACTGGGATTGGCAGGTATGGCCCCAGGCCCCAACACCAGTAAAGCGCATCCGCAGAACAAGATTTACCCGTACTTACTGAGAGGTATCGATGTCACTCGACCAAATATGGTCTGGAGTACAGACATCACATTCATCAGGCTGCCGCGGGGTTTTGTGTATCTGGTGGCGATCGTTGACTGGTATAGCCGGAAGGTGCTGTCTTGGCGGTTGTCGAACACGATGGATGCGGGGTTTTGCGTGGACTGCTTGGAAGAAGCCATAAAATGGTATGGAACGCCGGAGATTTTTAATACCGATCAGGGTGCGCAGTTTACCAGCCAGGCCTTTACTGGGCTGCTGCTTAGAAACGGCATCAAAATCAGTATGGACGGTCGCGGTCGGGCGTTGGATAATATTTTTGTTGAGCGTCTATGGCGCAGTGTGAAATATGAAGAAGTGTATTTGAAAAAGCATGAAAGTATGCCGGAGTTGGTGATCGGCTTGGCGAACTATTTTATGTTCTACAACGCTGAACGTAAACATCAATCATTGGGTTATCAAACGCCGGAAACCGTGTATCGATCAGGCGTGGGCGGCGGTGCCAAGATCGTAAACAAATTTGGTACTGAACTGCCTGATTCAAAAATGATAGAAAAGAAAAGCACGGTAGTGATGTAGTGCGAATAACGGGGCAGCGCCGCGCAGCTGTGGCAGAAACAGGCACTATCTTAAACTCTTTGAATAATTGTCTGGACTTAGGGGGCCACTTTAGATTTCCCAAAGATGCGGCACGCTCTAGCCAATAAATCGCTAGTAGCTTATTTTTAACTACACCAATCCCATTTAGATACATCACTCCTAGGTTGAACTGGGCTTTATCATGCCCAGCCTCGGCAGCTACATGAAACAATTTAGATGCGATATCGACACTTCTCTCTACTCCATCTCCTTTCAAAAACTTAACCGCCTGCAAGAAAATATCGTCATTAGGTTGCTTGTTCATCACTTATTTAATCTTAAAAAATAGTCTTGAAAATTATAGAAGCCCGTCTCAAAGTTGATGTATGAGACAAACAAAGTTGATATCACAAACCTATATTGAATTAACTATTAGATTACCTAATAGTCATTTAAATTGAATACCACAATTGGGGCAAACAAAAATTTTTGTGGATCGTGCCAACAAAGCTACAAAGGCACCAAAGACCAGATTTTGCCAAAAGGATGTGACATAGCCATAAAAATAAACAACGAAATAAATGAACACTCCTGCTCCATATATCGACAACCGATATATTAAGGGTTTTGAAATTTTCAAACACCCTCCAAGTCCTACATAGCCACACTCTAAGCAAGTCAAATGTGTGTGATCAGGATATTTCTTCAAATTATTTCGTATATTTTCTGGAATAACCTTGCTCATATTCAACCCAATCAATCGTTATTTAATTAAAAAAATTAGCAAAAAAAATTAGGATTGATATTAGCTTTTTATGCAACAAAATTACTATAGTGGGAATTACCTGCAACACCTTCGGGTTTTACGTACGGGTACGGATATCCGCAAAGAAGACGAAAAAAAAACCATGTTTTGAAGGATATATTTCTATTCAGAAAGAAACATCTCAATTTAATTTCGTCACATTCAAAGGAGCAACAGGTAACCATAATCAAGTCGTAACGAAAGCGATCAGCTGTCCGCCTCGTGATCTGAACCCCCGGTGTTAGGCTACCTGTCACATGTCTTTTGTAAAACAAAAATATACAGATTTATTTTTCAATTTGTGTGAATGTCAGTGTTTTTGCTTCTTACTCAATGGCTTTGATCGGCGTTACAGATCGGGGTTAAGGGTGGAGCGAAGCGGAACCCTTTCCCTCAAGACTTTGATTTTTTTGGCTTACATCAGAACCTGGTAAGACTGGCAGTGTCGCCAGAAATCCAAACGGGGACGGAGAACAGAATCACTATGCGCATGTACTCACCAGAACGAAAAGAAGCCGCTCAGCGGCGTATGATGCCCCCAGAAAATATGCCGATATCGGCACTCGCACGCGAAACAGGGATCACCGAACAAACGCTTTATACTTGGCGTCGTCAGCTTAAAAATCAGGGAATAGTCGTGCCAGGTAATGGAAAAAATAGTGCGCAATGGAGCTCAGAAGATAAATTCGCGGTCGTACTGGAAACAGCAACGATGAGCATGGCGGAACAGGCTGAGTATTGCCGCCGTAAAGGCCTGTTCCTTGAACAAATCAAAGAGTGGCGTCAAGCATGCATAGGCGCGAATGCGAACGCTGCAGAAGCCGCTAAAAGCCAGCGCGAGCAAAGCAAAGGCGATCAAAAACGTATCCGGGCCTTAGAGAAAGAATTGAATCGCAAGGAGAAAGCCTTAGCTGAAGTAGCCGCTTTGCTGGTCTTAAGAAAAAAAGCCCAGGCGATCTGGGGGGCAAATCGGAAGACTGATTAGTATCCCAGATCGCCTGTTATGTGTGGAATTGATTCGCGAAGCGGTCGCCTCCGGTTCTCGCCTCAATTGCGCTTGTAGGGAACTCGATATCTGCGTCTGTACCTTCCAACGATGGGTGTGTGATGGCGATGCCGCCGTCGTAGCCGACAGGCGTACTACCAACGTTCGAGCGGCACCGGCGAACAAGATAAAAGCCGACGAAATTGTCCATATTCTGAAGGTGTTGAATACGGCTGAGTTTGCTAGCCTTCCGCCAAGCCAGATCGTTCCTACCTTGGCAGATCGAGGCGACTATTTGGCCTCTGAATCGACGATTTACCGGATATTGAAAGCGAATAAAATGCAGCACCACCGTGGACGTGCGAAGCAACCATCAACTAGAGTCGTGACTAGTCATTGTGCGACAGGCCCCAACCAGGTTTGGTCTTGGGATATCACGTGGTTGCCTGCACAAATTCAGGGTAAATATTATTACTGGTACATGATCTTAGATGTGTTTAGCAGGAAGATCGTTGGGCATGAAGTGCATGAAGCTGAATCTGCTGAATTGGCATCGATGTTAATCCGTCGGACCAGTTTGGCAGAGGGATTGGCGGGGCGTCCATTGGTACTACACTCGGATAACGGCAGCTCGATGAAGGGAGCCACGATGCTTGCTACGTTGGAGAATTTAGGTATCGCCGCGTCCTTTAGTCGTCCGCGTGTTTCGAATGATAAGCCATTCGCAGAATCGCTCTTCCATACTTGCAAATATCGGCCCGATTATCCGACAAAGCCGTTCGACAATGTCGAGGCCGCGCAGACTTGGATGCTCCAGTTTGTTAGATGGTACAACCAAGTGCATAAGCACAGTGGATTGAAGTTTGTAACGCCGGAACAGCGGCATAACGGAACGGCTGTGAAAATATTGCAGCATCGGGATAGCGTCTATGTTGAGGCGAAACGTCGACGTCCCGAACGCTGGGCTCAACATACGAGAAACTGGACTTTACATGATCACGTTTGGCTCAACCCAGAACGGGCTCAAACGGAAGAAATGAAGCAGGCGGCTTGACGGGTTGTGCGACAGGTTGTTTGACAAACACCGTGAATAAGATAACTTGTTACGAATGGCGCTTCTTTTTTTTTATAAGAAATATGTTACGCAATCGTCTTTATAACAAAAACTTTATTGCACGTTCGATCAACCGTTTTTTATTGATTAAGTCAGTCATATCTCTTGGCGAATCAAGGAAAAGATTTGCTTCGTTCAAAGTTTTAAAAGTCCCCGTATTTCGTAGATGGAAAAAGATAAGTTGTTCAAAGTAGAACTTTAGTTGGTAGCACCTAAACTTTGCATTCTCATTCTGGTCTCCGGCATGAACGCTTCTGTTTCTAAAATCCCGCAAATGCTCTAGTACTTGTTGGTGATATTCAGAATCTTTAAACAGAAATGAACATCGACGTACTATTAAATCGTATTTAGCATCACCTTGGCATGTGATGGACTCTAGTGCACCCCACAGCTTTATTAGGCTAACGTTCTGATCTCGTTCATCTAAAGCTCGGACAAATCGAACCAATGCATCGCGTAATTCATAAGAATATGGAATTTGATTTAACTTGGTAAAAATTCGTTTGTAAAACTTTTTAAAACCTGCAAAATCATCCGCTACAAACAAATCTACTTTTGCAAAGTTCGGTTCATACCAAAATTGTTCATCAGCGACTGCCCCATTGATTTGGTGGACTGTATGAACACGCCCCATTCGTATCTTATTTATTGGCTTCCATTCATCTCCAAAAAGCGACGTACTTGAATTTGCAAGTAGTGACCATATCGCTCGTTGAATATCAATCACATACAAAGCCTTGGTTGCAGCTCCTTTAATAGATTTTGACTTTACCGATACAATAATTTTGCTATAGCTATCAGGTGTATCGTCAGAAAAATCAAATTTATTTCTAATTACAGAATTCCTCGATTCATACCTTTTTGGAAAAAAATTATTTAAGAAAGTAATCTTGCAGCCTTCAGTATTGATTGTTTTTAACGGAAATGGCTTACCGAGCGAAATTGTTGTTAAAACATGAAACTCTGTTTCCTTTGTCTTTCGCTCCTCCTTAATTAAACGATTAATTTCTTCAATTACGCTCTGCTTCTCAAGTACCTGTTTTTTAGCGACGTTACTGATAGCTGTCCAAATAACGCCTTCTATTTCAATTGAATGTGATTTATCCTTAAAATCAACCATTCCATCGAGGGTTGCCTTTGCATCAAAAAATCCGAAGCCAGAAAATGAAACCTTTCCGTCAACAGACACATTCTTTGATTCTTCGATTCTTTTAAGAACAACGTCTGGTTTCGTATTTTTTTTCCAGTTTGCATTCATTTTATTATCCTAAAATCACATTCTGCTCAAATCGATTTGGCCGCACTCAACTGAATCCTGACGCATTCCGCCAGCGAACTCACTTCCAGTTTTTCAAAGAGCTTGGCACGATGGGACTCGACCGTTCTTGTACTGACCTTTAACCTGTCTGCAATGACCTTGTTCGGCATACCTTCCACAAGCAAGTGCAACACTTGATTTTCGCGCTCTGACAAGCGGCTGATTTTTTCATACACATCGGCATTCAGTTTTGATTGACGATGCAACTCAATACTCGACTTGATCGCCATTTGCAGACTATCAATCAACGATTGTTCATCTACTGGTTTAGTCAAGAAATCAACTGCACCAGCCTTGAATGCACGTGTACATTGCGCAATATCACCATGGCCGGTAATAAAAATGATGGGAATCACATACCCTTTTTGTTTGAGTATGTCTTGTATCGTCAAGCCACTGATACCTGGCATACGGATGTCTAATATCAAGCACCCCACTTGGCTCGCATCGTAGTCATCTAAGAATGCCTGCGGATGTTCATACGCAATCACATTTAGGCCGACTGATTTAATCAATAAGCTGAGCGAGTCGCGAACAGCGAGGTCGTCATCTACTAAAAATACGACAGGTTCTAACATCATTCTCTTTCAGATAAATCGAGGTCAACAATATTCGGATAACGAATCGCTAAGGAGAAACTAAACTCAGCGCCGCCATGCGGTAAGTTTTTTGCAGATAGTGTTCCGCCATAAGATTCGACAATGGAGTAACTAATAGTGAGTCCCAATCCCATGCCGTTATCTTTGGTTGTAAGGAAGGGATCAAACAGATGCGGGAGCACCTCTGCTGGAATACCTGCGCCGCCATCTCGAACCGTCAGCACGACTCTGCTTTCTTGGACGGCGGTTTGTATGTGGATGATTCTGGCATCAGTTGGAAACTCCTGCATCGCTTCCATGCCATTCCTGACCAGATTCAAAACCACTTGCTCCATACCTATCGGATCAGCCGTGACAACTGGCAAGCCATACATCAGTTCGGTTTCAGTAATCACCTGAAAATCTTTCAAATGATGCTCGCTCAGAGATAGGACGTTATGTATCACTTGATTCAAATCGACAGGGGCTGTCTTTGATGATTTCTTACTGACGAATGCACGTAGGCGCGTAATAATCTCGGCAGCTCTCTTTGATTGCAACGCAGAGGATTTCATTGCCTGAATAATTTCATCATCATTCGCATCGTCAGATTGCAGCATACGAATGCAGGCTTGGTTGTAGCTCAGAATAGCTGCCAATGGTTGATTGATTTCGTGCGCAATCCCTGCTGCCATTTCACCCATCGTATTCAAACGAGCGACGTGAGCTAATTCTACTTGGTGCTGACGCAAGCGTTTCTCACTAGCTTCGATGGCCTCAAGCGCTTTCTTGCGTATTGGCCCCATATCTCTAAATGCAACCACTGCGCCGATAAACTCCTGCTGACTGCCAAACAAGGGCGATACGTTCCCTTCAATCAGTTTGCGCTGTCCATCGTTATCCTGTATCACCGCATTATCTGGAAGATCGACGACACGTTGATCAGCAATACATTGAGAAAATGGGTCTACTATTTTTGAAGTGGAAAGTTCATACCTCAAGGCCATTACCGCAGTTACTTGTTTTCCTTGGATGTCCGCAAGTTTTTTCTGAAGAATGGCTTCTGCCGCAGGATTGACGTATTCGACAACACCATCAGAATTGAGCGTCATCACCGCATCAGTAATAGATCGTAACGTGACAAAAGCGCGGTCCCGTTCCCGATACAATAATTCATTCGCCAGCCGCGTTTCCTCTTGCTGCATGCGCCGCCAATTGAATGCCATCGCACCTAACAATGTCAGCAACAAGGTCACACAGGCAGAAACCACCAAGCCGGAGAGTCGAAACACTTCCCAGCCGATCTGCCTTTGTGTTTCAAATAAAAACGGTTGGAATTCGCTAGGAATAGCATGTTCGTAGGTGAATAGCGGTAAGAGATGCCGTTCAACCGATGACTTCTTCATTTCATTTAACGCGTAAATCTGTCCGCTTACGTCGTCAGGCTGATACTGTTTGTGAAAAAGCCGCATTGTCATATTCGATGGCGGCAATTCATCTGCATGAAGTAAATTCTTAGCACTGATCAGCAGAGACACTAAACGGGTCGCCTGCTGTTGCCGAGTGAAATAATCAGCTGATGGTGACGACGTATTGAACAAGGCTTTAAATAAAATATATCCGCGCCCACCTTCGACCAGATTAAACGGTGCTGATGCAATGATTTTTTGCGTCATCACACTCTCATCAATCGCCAATTGCAGCTTCTTATCCGCATAGACATCCAATCCTAAAACCGGAGAGGCCGATGCAATGGGCGGTTCCATAAAGGTGACCGGATAATAAAATGGACGCGGTGCGGCTCTGCGCCAACTGCGCTCGCCATCTAAACCAAAGTCCCGAATCTGATAATCGGCACGAATCGAGTGCTGAGCCTCCCTTTCAAATTCATGCAAATGCGCCAGTTCGATACGCGGTTGCATAAAGTGGCCCCCTAAGTCCAGACAATTATTCAAAGAGTTTAAGATAGTGCCTGTTTCTGCCACAGCTGCGCGGCGCTGCCCCGTTATTCGCACTACATCACTACCGTGCTTTTCTTTTCTATCATTTTTGAATCAGGCAGTTCAGTACCAAATTTGTTTACGATCTTGGCACCGCCGCCCACGCCTGATCGATACACGGTTTCCGGCGTTTGATAACCCAATGATTGATGTTTACGTTCAGCGTTGTAGAACATAAAATAGTTCGCCAAGCCGATCACCAACTCCGGCATACTTTCATGCTTTTTCAAATACACTTCTTCATATTTCACACTGCGCCATAGACGCTCAACAAAAATATTATCCAACGCCCGACCGCGACCGTCCATACTGATTTTGATGCCGTTTCTAAGCAGCAGCCCAGTAAAGGCCTGGCTGGTAAACTGCGCACCCTGATCGGTATTAAAAATCTCCGGCGTTCCATACCATTTTATGGCTTCTTCCAAGCAGTCCACGCAAAACCCCGCATCCATCGTGTTCGACAACCGCCAAGACAGCACCTTCCGGCTATACCAGTCAACGATCGCCACCAGATACACAAAACCCCGCGGCAGCCTGATGAATGTGATGTCTGTACTCCAGACCATATTTGGTCGAGTGACATCGATACCTCTCAGTAAGTACGGGTAAATCTTGTTCTGCGGATGCGCTTTACTGGTGTTGGGGCCTGGGGCCATACCTGCCAATCCCAGTTGCTGCATCAGCCTCTGTACGCGCTTGCGGTTCACTGCATGGCCACAGTCTCGCAAGTAATGCGTCATGCGTCGCGTGCCGTAAAATGGATGTCTGGTGTATTCCTCGTCAAGCAATTGCAACAGCAAACTATCAAACGGATTGATCTCTTCTTGCAAGCGCTTTTTCTTGTCGTACACGACCGAGCGCGTGACTGAAACGAGACGGCATTGTGTGGCGATTGAAAGGGCAGAGAGCGGCTCTACCCACTGCAATCGTTCCGTTACAGGCTGATCCCTGACTTTTTTTTAAGCCAATCGAGTTCCATATTCAGTTGCCCAATTTTGGCATAGAGACGGTCTGGGTCGTTCTGTGTGCTGGCCGGTTTCGGACCGCGCTTACCTTCAAACAGACTGCCTGCATTTTCCAGTAATTCTTTCTTCCACTGGCTAACCTGCGTCGGATGCACCCCGAACTCTTGGGCGATCTGATTGATCGTCTTTTCGCCTTTGATTGCCTCAACTGCTACCTTGGCTTTTTGTGCGCCGCTAAATATTTTTCTCTTATTTTCACTCATGGTCTGCCTCGTCTCTTTTCGACAGACACTAGTTTAAACTGTTGTCCGGATATGTGGATCCACTATAGCAATCCCACGGTATAAATATGGGGATAGCGCGTCAGCATTTCCTTTGCGTAGGCACGAACACCATTAAATTGAAGCTGGTCAAAAGTATGCAGCAGTGCTTCCAGCCCGCCTAATACCGCCTCATTTTGAGAAAGACGTTGCCGGATTAATTCGTATAGATTGAGCGAGGTTTGCTGGAAATGATCTTCCTGCCTCTTGATTTCCGATGAAATCTGAATCGTCGCTACCGAACAAAAGAACGTCATCCAGACCAGAAACAAATACATCCATACTTTTTTTGAGAAAGCCAAGACACTTCTTAAAGACATCAGCCGCATAGGTTCGAGCGCATTTTGTAAGAACACTTGTCGTTCAGCCTCAAGTATTCGCGTTTTATCTTCCTCCCTTTGCTGCCATCGCGTCATTTGACTTCTGCATTAAATTTTTAAAACAGCAATCTATCACTGCATGGCAAGGGAAGGCTATCCGTAATCCCCGAAGGGGAAACCAGTATTCGACACAATATATTTTTACTGTGGAGCATCATAACATTGGCAAACTATATATTTTTATTGTTAATAAAAATATTCCTGTTGTATGAACTCAAGATTTACTGGATCGTCGCCAAGATTGTCTTTAGGAAATATATTTAGAGAAATCGACTAAATAAGCGAATCAGACAAATTGAGTTTTATCAAATCAAAAAATTCCTGATCTATTTTCCGGAGAGCATTTTGAAAAGAATCCGATCAGAAGGGCTCGGCCTTCTCATCACCTTGGTACTTTGCAACCTGACAGGCTGTGACTCCAAGGGCGTTGCAAACGCGGCATTGAAGGCCCGTGTAGGCCTTCAATGGACATCAAACGATACCCAGGTTCACTGGAGGGGTGCCTATGAGTATTGCGAACAACTAGCCAATAAGGACGGTGTTGCCTGGCGCTTACCCACTGCCAAAGAGGTGATTCGTCAGTATGAAAGCAACTTCGTCACCGGACCATCTGACAATTATTTCTGGACAGGTCTATTCAATGAGTCCGTCGTTCACTTCACCATTAACTTGGATCACGGTGCGAAACAATGGCGCGGCGATGACAAGGTAGTTGCCAAGATACTTTGCGTTAATGGAACAACGTGGGATGACGAAGCATGGTTAGTTGATTTTTTCAACGCCAAGATTATGGGCCGTTTTGAACATGCCGCTTCTATCGCCAAATATGAGGCCGAACAAGGTAATGCCAAAGCTGAGAATCAACTAGGAAATTTGTACTTTAAAGGTGAAGGTGTGCCACAAAACGATCAGCTTGCATTCGATCTATACAAAAAAGCCTACGCCCACGGATTCAAGGCTGCTGAAACAAATATTGAAAAAATGCGTGATTCGGGACGGGCACGATAATTCCCAATGCGACCCGTACAGTGGCCTCCTAAGTCCAGACAATTATTCAAAGAGTTTAAGATAGTTTCAGTTGCCCAATTTTGGCACAGAGACGGTCTGGGTCGTTCTGTGTGCTGGCCGCTGGCTGGTTTCGGAGCGCGTTTAGCTTCAAACAGACTGCCTGCATTTTCCAGTAATTCTTTCTTCCACTGGCTGACCTGCGTCGGATGCACGCCGAACTCTTGGGCGATCTGATTGACCGTCTTTTCGCCTTTGATTGCCTCAACTGCTAGCTTGGCTTTTTGTGCGCCGCTAAATATTTTTCTCTTATTTTCACTCATGGTCTGCCTCGTCTCTTTTCGACAAACACGAGTTTAAACTGTTGTCCGGATATGTGGATCCACTATAAAATTCCCTCCGCGTCAAGAACGAGCTGGCCTACACAGTGCCTCGCAACGCGATCAAAAACCCCCTCAGTATGATTAAAAATGATGCATTGCAGCAATGTTAATTGACAATTGTTTAAAACATTGCTTGTTGCAAATACTTTGAAACAGCATATTATTGTCATCAAGGGGGCAGCACTTTTTTTGCAGGGAGTTGCCGCACTTCTCATTGATTGTGGCAAGCCATGGTGCGCATCGAGTAAGGTGGTCAGCACAAACGAGGTCGGTATGAATGCGCAGATGAAAGTATTTTTCGATGCTTTGAGCGATGGCGTGGCGATAGCCAATAGCGATGGCGTGGTTGATTATGTCAACGAACCAGGTCAAATCGTCTTCGCGGCCAAAGTCGGCCAGCCGTTTCCCGATCCGCGGGTGGTCAAGGGTGTGCGTGATTTGGCCGCCGGTTTCGGTAAAGCTCCTCTGTCTATTCCTTTACCAACCCAAATGGGTAGCCCAGCCGGCTGTATTGCGCAACTGATGCCCCTGCCGGTAGCGAATCAATATGCCATCGTGACCAGAGTGTTGGCTGAGAAGCAATTCTATGAAATGACCTTGAAAAATTTCTATGAATTTATTCGCATCGATCTGGCGCGTCCTATCAAGCAATTTTCGGAACAACTCGATTTCTTTGTTGAAGAAGAAAGTTCGGAAGAAACCCACAGCTTGGTTGAAAACGGCCGGGTGATTTCGGAGCGTCTGCAACGCATAGAAATGCTGGCTGAATTGTTTGGCAGTTCGCCCCTGGTCGATCAAGAGCGACTGATGTTTGATGCCATGATTTCCAATGCTCTCAACGCCGAAAGCCAGCAACTTAGCGCCCGCGGCCTCGAAGTGTTTCTGGATGGCTTGGATGCCGAGCTGCCGCCTGTGTATGGGAGCAGTGTCTGGCTGACGCGCGCCTTACGTGAATTGATCGCTAATGCCGCGCGCCATGCTTCACCCAAATCACGCTTGGAAATCGTGTTGCGCTGCACTGGCACCCATGTGATTCTGAGCTTGCGCAACCACGGGCATTTTGCCAATAGCGGTTTGTTGAAAAAGAAATTGTTCGTGCCCTTCAACCGCGTCGAAGACTATGTGCGCGAGAAAAAAACCGTGAAAACCGGTGCGCCCGGCGGCCCTGGTCTGGGCCTGCCAATTTGTCAGCAAATTTTGCATCTGCACGGTGGCCGCATGACTGTGGTCGAGGGCGAGGGCGATGACATCATCGAATTTAATCTGGAGCTGGCAACCGGTGCCCCGGTACAGGATACCCAAGTACTCGACGCCCAACAGGCGCAGCGCTACGCACATGATATGGTGGCTTTGATGCGGCGTATGCAGACGGCGAAAAAAGCGCCGGTAGTAGAAAAATAATGCAGTAAGCATGCCCGTGAGGGAATAATGATTCGGAGATGGACATGAAAACCAAACGCATTTTGATCGTGGAAGATCAAGCCGATATCCGCAAGCTCATCCGTATGACGCTCGATTTCGGCGAATACGAATTACACGAAGCCGATAACGGCGACAGCGGCTATCAAATGGCGCAAACGGTGATGCCACATATTATTTTGCTCGACGTAATGATGCCGGGCAGTATGGATGGTCTGCAAGTGTGTGAGCGCTTGAAAAAAGATCCGCGCTATGCCGCCACCCGCATTGTCATGTTGACCGCCCGAGGCCAGCAATCGGATATCGATACCGGTTTGAAAATGGGGGCCAATTCTTACATGATCAAGCCCTTCAGCCCGCTGGAATTGATGGACACGGTGGAAAACTATTTTTCTGAAATAGAAGCCGCCGGCGGCTTGTCATGAGTCGCAGTGTGCTGGTGGTCGACGATCAATCGGAGGCCCGGCAACTGGTGCGCATGGTGATGGAAGTTGAATCGTACACCGTGCGCGAAGCCGGCAACGCCAGCATGGCCTTGAGCTCGGCGCGCGCCGAACGGCCTGATTGCTTCATCATCGATATCCGTATGCCGGGCCCAATCGATGGCTTGGGTTTGTGCCGCGCGATTCGGCTTGATCCGCAACTGGCACAGATACCGGTGATACTGCTGAGCGCGTTCTTTCGCGCCGATGAGCGACACCAAGCTGATCTGGCCGGGGCTGATGTATTTTTTGAAAAGCCCTTTAATTTCAATGATTTGCTCGAGCAAGTTGAGCGACTTACCCAGCATTGAGCTTCTGTAAAATGCAGCATGATTGAATTGATGTCGATGTGATTTATTCTCGCAGCGCTGTCGGCCACTGATGCGCAGCGTTCCTCGTGATTGCGGCAGGAGTCGTCCATGAATCAGAATACGCAAGCTAATCGCATGCACCGGCTGTTGGTCGGGCTATCTAAATTTTTACGCAAAGAGTGGCTGGCTTACTTGATTCTGGTGATCGGCCTGGGAATGTCGGTGGCGGTGTGGGTGCTTAGTTTGCGCAGCCATGAAGATGTCGAGCGCGCGCGCTTCATCAGCACCGGTGAATTGATCACGACCTCGCTGGAACGTCGCATGAACAGCAATGAACAAATACTGCGCGGTGGCGCGGCGTTGTTCAGCATGAACAATACTACCTCGCGCGAACAATGGCGCACCTATGTGTCGAGCTTGCGGCTGGATGAAACCTCGCCCGGCATGCAAGGCGTCGGCTTCATTATGCGGGTCGACGAGGCGGAGAAAATCACTCACACCGCCAAAGTGCGCGCCGAAGGTTATCCTGAATACACCATCCATCCGGTTGGCCAGCGTGCCCAATATCTGACGGTGCTGTATCTGGAGCCATTCTGGGGACGCAATCTGCGTGCCTTCGGTTTTGATTTAGCCACAGAAACGATCCGCAAGGCGGCCTTGGAGCAAGCCAGGGACACTGGCGAGCCGGCCTTGAGCGGACGGGTGGCGCTGGTACAGGAAGGTAAGCAAGGTGGGCAAGCCGGTTTTTTACTCTTCATTCCGGTCTACAAAAATGGCTTACCACGCGGCTCGATGGCGGAACGGCGTGACTCTTTACTCGGCTATGTGTATAGCCCATTTCGGGCCGACGATATGATGCGCAATGTGCTCGTTAATGTCGATGCCAGCGTCGGCGTGGAAGTATTCGAAGGAAAGCAAACCGATCCGAGCGCCTTGCTGTTTTCCAGTACCACCTCGATCGATATCGCCAATGCGCATTATTTGAGCACGCGACAAATGGAATTCAACGGACGCACCTGGAGCGTGCGCTTTTCCAGTCTGCCAAGCTTCGAAGCCTTATCGAATAATGTGATCAGCCACATGATGCTGGTCGCCGGCATCGCGGTGACCATCTTACTGACTTTTTTCGTTAAAAATCTCACCGCCACGCGCAACCGCGCCTTCGATATGGCCAAGGAAATGACGACACAGCTGAGTCGCAGTGAGAACACTTTGCGTGCCGTGCTCGATTCGACCGCCGATGGTATTTTGCGGGTCGATGGTGATGGTCGGGTTGGGTCGGTAAACTTGGCGGCCGAACATATTTTCGGCTTCTCTGCCGAGCAGCTAGACAGGATTCCCTTGTCCACTCTGATCGTCGGCATGGAGGTGGAAAGACTCGAAGACTTACTCAACAGTTATGGTAACGCCGGTAGTGCCTTGCGTACCGCGCGCGTGGAAGCGTTCGGCATCCGCTCTTCCGGTGACCAATTCCCCTTGGCGATCTCGCTGAGCCAGTTCCAGCAGAATGACGAAATCAATTTTTCGCTGATGGTCAGAGATATCAGCGACGACAAGATGGCCGAAGCCATACTGCAATTGCGACTCAAAGCGATCGAGGCGGCCAATAATGGCATCGCCATCGCC
This sequence comes from Undibacterium sp. CCC3.4, assembly GCF_034347425.1. Lineage (GTDB taxonomy): Bacteria > Pseudomonadota > Gammaproteobacteria > Burkholderiales > Burkholderiaceae_D > Undibacterium. The sequence continues at coordinate 590,170 of NZ_CP133779.1, read as the reverse complement.
GATATGACTATGAGTAGTCAGCCGATTATTTACACTAACCCAGCCTTCGAGCGTATCACCGGATATAGTGCCAGCGAAATGCTGGGTATGAATTGCCGCCTACTGCAGGCCGACGATACCTGTCAGTTAGAGATCGCCGAAGTATCGCAGGCGATTAAGGAAGGACGCGGATGCAAAGTTTTGCTACGCAATTATCGCAAGGATGGCTCCTTGTTTTGGAACGATTTATCGGTCGCTCCGGTGTTTGATGCCGAGGGCCAGGTGAGCCATTATGTCAGCAGTCAGAACGACGTGACGGATCGCGTCTTGGCTGAGCAAAATTTCTTGATTCGCTCGATGCGTCTCGATGCCATCTGCACCCTCAGTCCTGATGGTGTGGTCGCGTTTGATGCTGATGGTAAGCTGACCAATGTCAATCCCGCCTTCTTGGAAATGACGGGATTTTCGAATGCCGAGTTGTCGAATGTGAACATGCAAGAATTCGACGATATGCTGCGCTCGCTGTGCGATCCTGCTCATGCTTACGTCTCGGCATTGAATGACAGTGCACTGAACGGCGAAACCGGCGAGGAAGCGCAGATGCAGAGCGGTGATCAGATGCTGACATTGGTGACACCGCAGCCGCGCATTTTAATTCGCTCGGTGCGCATGGTAGCCGCCGGTTCGCTGGAAAAAGTACTGTACTTCCGCGATGTCACGCGCGAGACAGAAATTGATCGTATCAAGAGCGAATTTCTATCGACGGCGGCACATGAGTTACGCACCCCGATGGCGAGTATTTTCGGTTTTTCCGAATTGCTGCTGCGGCGTAAATACGATGAGGCGACCCAGAAAGATTTGCTCGGCACGATACATCGCCAGGCTGCAGTGATGATTAATTTGATCAATGAATTGTTAGATCTGGCGCGCATCGAAGCACGTGCCGGTAAAGACTTCAAATTTTCACGTCAAGCGATCGCTCCTGTGGTGGAAAATGCTGTGGCCGCGCTGTTAGTTAATAATGATCCACGTCGCGTCAATGTGTCGATTCCCGAAGGTTTGCCAGAACTCAGTATCGATGCGGAAAAAATCGGACAGTCACTGATGAATGTACTGAGCAATGCCTACAAGTATTCGCCGGCTGGTGGCAGTATCGACCTGAGTGTCTTGTGCGAAGTGCGTGAGGGCTTGAGTGAAGTCGGCTTACGCGTGCGTGACCATGGCATCGGCATCACGCCGGAGCAGATGGGGCGCTTGTTCGAACGCTTTTTCCGCGCCGATCCCTCCGGTAACATCCCCGGCACTGGGCTGGGAATGTGCATCGTCAAAGAAATCATCGAACTGCATGGTGGGCGGGTTGAGGTGGCCAGTGAAAAAGACGTCGGCACCACGGTTACCCTGTGGTTGCCCGCCGGTTAAGCAAGCGCTGCGCTGTAATTTGCACTCGCCGTTGACGTAAGCTTGGCTGTGGGGCGGGGCCGTCAGTCGCCGCGCTTACTACCCGTGCAATTGCGCGCACAACTGGCAGCAATGTTGTCGCAACTTTGGTATTTTTCGCTGCGTAATTTTTGCACCTCACTGCTGCGTTGCTGCGCAGTGTTTTGGTATGCGTTCATGTCGTGACCGCTCGCTTGTGATGGGTTCGGGGCATTCTGTTTGAGTAAGCCTGATACATCGGCCGAACTATTGCTATCGGCTTGTTTGCGGCAACTGTTGCGCTCGGCCGTACACAGTGACTGGCATACCGAGGTTTCTGCGGCCTGCAGGGCGGGATGCGCGCACAACAGCGCGAGCAAACTAAGAGTAGAAATCAATTTCATCATGACTTTCCGGGTGGGGGCAAACTGGGGAGGGTGATTGGGTGGTTGGCCGGCGCCAGTACGCAGCGATCGCGTCCGCCATCTTTGGCCGCATACAAAGCGCGGTCGGCGGCTTGCAATAACTCGCGCGGCTTATCGTGTTCACGGGACGGCACACAGGCAGCCACACCGATGCTGACGGTGACGATGCCGCCGCCATCGCGGTTCGCAGCGTGCTCGATCTGTAGTGCGCGCACGGCAGCGAGGATGTGTTCGGCCAGATGCATGGCACCCTTCGCATCGGTATTGGGAAAAATCATGCAAAACTCTTCGCCGCCATACCGTGCCGCCAAGTCACCGGGCCGGCTCTGATGGTTTTTCATGACGCGGCTCAGCTGCTTGAGGCAGTCGTCGCCACTGGTATGGCCATAGCGATCATTGAAACGTTTGAAATGGTCGGCGTCGATCATCAGCAATGCCAGCGGCATCGCGTGGCGCTGCGCGCGCCGGAATTCTTCCTGCAGCGCGATATCGAAGTGGCGCCGATTGGCTAATTCGGTCAGCGCATCTTGCAGCGACAAGCGTTCGAGCTTTTGATTGAGCACGGCCATTTCATCGCGCGTCTGCAGAATTTCTACTTCAGCGTCGACGCGCATTTGAATCTGCCGCACCAGGTAAACGCCGAGTGAGCCGAGTAGCAAAATCAGCGCCGCCACGCCGGCCGTATGCATATAGGTGTCGGCCAACCACTCGCTCAAAATTTCTTGTTCCGACAGGGCAACCGAGGTCAGTAGCGGGAAATGCTCCATGTGGCGAAAACTGATTTGCCGCTTCACTCCGTCGCTGGGCGAGACGGCCGTGAAGTTGCCGGTAAATTTGTTGGCCGCGTTGCGAAACAGCGTGGTCTGACGCATGTCTTTGCCGATCGAATCGCTGAGCAAAGGGCGGCGCGTCAGTAGCGTGCCATTTTCCGCCAACAGCATGATGGCACCGGCTTGACCGATTTCGAAGCTGTGGTAGTAACGAGTGAAGTACTCGACCTCGATGGTGGCTAAGGCGACGCCGGCAAAGCTGCCGTCGGCGCGATTGATGCGGCGTGACAGAGTGAGAGTCCAAGCGCCGTTGGAACGGCTGTGTAGCGGCGCGCCGATATACGATGCGCCATCATTGACTTGGCGATGATGGATGAAATAATCGCGGTCTTCATTAGTTTGCGTGCCCAAGGACGTGTTGAGGGAATGGACCAGACAATGGCCGTTTTGGTCGTAGATGAACAAACCGTGCAACTGCGGTAAATTGTCGCTGCGTAACAGCATCAGTTTGCGTAGCCGCCCCAGCGTTGCCGTAGCGCTGCCGTCGGTCTGCACCCGTTCGACCAAGCCTAGCAGTGCGGTGTCGGCTTCTTTGAAGGTATCGTCAGCATGTTGGGCAATGGCACGCGCCATATTCGCCGACGAGACTTGCATTTGACTGAGTTGATTGCGGCGCGCGGCCCAACTGCGCCAGCCATCCATGCCTATGAGCGACAAACAAACCAGCAACACGAAGGCGATCGCCAAGCAAATGATTGGTGGTCGTGCGCTGGCGGGGGATCGCTTGAATGGTGGCAGCATGGCTGGAGCAGACCTTAAAGGGTAGCGCCAATTATATATTTATTGTCAATTATTTCAAATGGGAATTAATTTTACAGCCGACACCGACTACACCGCGGTGGTCGGAAATTGCCGATTCGTCTGGTAAAATACCGCTTTTGTGGTGGTGTAGCCTGCTGTGCCCACCACCTTGGCGCTGCCTGACTGTGAATTTTTCACCACGCTTGCCGCCGTTTCTCTTTCAAGAAGAAGTTTCCATGTCCGATTCCACACTCGCAGAGCGCGCCAAAGCGCTGTTTTATGATCCTACCGAGCGGCGCATCCGCAGCTTTGTCACTCGTGCCGGGCGCCTGTCTGATGCACAGGCACGCGCGATTGAAACGCTGGCACCGCGGTACTGCATTCCCTATGAAAAAACCGTGCTCGACTTCGATGCGAGCTTCGGTCGTTCGGCACCAACGGTGTTTGAAATCGGCTTCGGGATGGGCGAGACCAGCGCCAAAATTTCTGCCGGCATGCCGGAGAAAAATTTCATCGGCGTCGAAGTGCATACGCCGGGTGTCGGCAGTCTGCTGAAACTGAGTGAAGAAATGGGCTTGCAGAATCAGCGCATCATTCAACACGATGCTTTCGAAGTACTGACACACATGATTGCACCGGCTTCGCTGCATGGCATTCATGTGTTTTTCCCTGATCCATGGCACAAGGCGCGGCATAACAAGCGCCGTCTGATTCAAGGCCCGCTGGTGGAGTTACTGGTTTCGCGCTTGGCACCGGGTGGCTATTTGCATTGCGCGACGGATTGGGAAGACTACGCCGTACAGATGCTGGCAGTATTAGGGGCCGAAGCGACGCTGGAAAACACCGCCGATGGCTATGCGCCGCGTCCGGCTTACCGACCAGTAACAAAATTCGAAAACCGCGGGCTGCGCCTCGGGCATGGTGTGTGGGATTTGTTGTTCCGTAAGAAGTAATTACTCAAAACCGCTGGCGTCGGTAAAGCGCACCGCCAAGCTACCGAGTTCGCCAAAGCGTATCGTCAAGGGCGTATCGAGCGCGACATCGGGGCTGCCGGCATACGAACCGGTAATCACGCATTGTCCACGCTGCAGGCCGATGCCGGCGGCGCGCAAAAATTCAAGCAGCCAATACAACGGCGCGCGCGGCTGACCGGCCGGGTGTACCCCTGACCACACACGCGGCGTTGCCGCGTCGCTGATTTCTATCTGCAGGTGCGCCGCATCCGCCGCTTCCATTGGTATGGCCGGGCCCAGCAGCAAGCCTTGATTGAACAAGCCATCGGCCAGATGTTCGGCAAAGCTGGCTTGCTCCGGGCATTGGTAGCGGCTGCCTATGAGTTCCAAGGCCAGATGAACGCTGCCGATAGCGGCGTCGATTTCGGCTGGATTGTAAGGCTGTGGGCGGCACGGCAGCGCGGCCGCGAACACGAAGGCCAGCTCCGGTTCTATGCGCGCCTTGGTATCGATCGGCCAAACCGGGCAGGGCTCGCCGTGTTGGTGGATGCTGTGGCGGTAGATCGGTGCCACCACGATTTGCTCGGCGTTTGGCAGCGCACATTTCCAGCCGCCTATCGGCCAATTCAACAGACCACTGACTCGTTGTTGCAGCGCCCAAGCTTGTCGGCAGTTCTGCGGTCGTTGCTCCTCTGCCAAACGCTCACCACGCCTGCCGTCGCGCCGACGTTGCGCCAGTTCGGCGGCAGCGTCGAGCAAAGCGGGTGGCAACAATGTGGGCGGGGTGGGCAGGGACATACAGCTATTTAAGCATAGGCGACCCGTCCCGACAAGTGGCCTCAGATTTTTTTTGCCGGCAGCAGTTTCACCATACTCACTGCCACGGCCGCGCAGATTAGCAAGGCACCGGCCAAACGGATGACATTTTCCGGATTGCCACCCAGCCAAGCGTGGTAAATCAAGGGCAGGGTAAAAATTTGTATGATCATCGGGATAACGATGAACATATTGAAGATCCCCATATACACGCCGGTGCGTTGTTCCGGAATACAGCCGGCCAACATCACATACGGATTACCCATGATGCTGGCCCAGGCTAAACCTATGCCTAACATCGGCAGCCATAGCCAGAATGGCGTATGCAGCGAAGGAATGCTGAGCATGGCAAGGCCGGCCAGAACCAGGCACACCGCATGGGTGATTTTCGGGCCATATCTGCGGGTAAACGGTACCAAGGCGAAGGCGGCGACAAAGGCGACGAAATTATAGAAGGCCCCGATTTTACCGTTGAGCAGGCTGGCTTCGCGCAAACCGGCAGCGCCCGGCAGCGTACTGTCGAACAGGGTACGCCCGAGCGAGAGCACGATATATTGCCAGTAACAGAACATGCCATACCATTGAAACAGTTTGACCAGCGCCAGTTGTCGCATCGTTGGCGGCATCTCGAGGACGGCGCTGATGAGCTCGGTAGCGATGGCACGCCAACCGCGTGGCTGGCTTTGAATTGCTGCCAATTGCTGGGCATCGAGCGCAAGTTCCGGGGTCGTCTTCAGGCTCCACAGTATCGATGACAGCGAGAACACCGCACCGATTAAGAAGGCGCTGATGACGATGTAGGGAATCTGGTTGCCATTGACTGCATCCCGGCTCATACCGAACCAAACCAGCAGCGACGGGGTCAGGTAAGCCAGCGTCTGGCCCAAGCCGGTCATGGCGCTTTGTGTCAGAAAGCCGAGTGAGTGCTGGCTCGGTTCGAGGCGGTCGCTGACGAAGGCACGGTAAGGTTCCATGGTGACATTGTTGGCGGCATCGAGTATCCACAAAATACTGGCGGCCATCCACAAGCTGGAACTGAAAGGCATCAGCAGCAAACCGAGGCTGCACAAGATGGCACCGATCAAGAAATACGGCGTGCGCCGGCCCCAAGGACTGACCGTGCGGTCACTGAGCGCGCCTATCAGCGGTTGCACCAATAAGCCGGTGACTGGCCCGGCCAGCCACAGATAGGGCAGGCTGGCTTCATCGGCACCGAGATAGCTGTAAATCGGACTCATGCTGCTTTGTTGCAGACCAAAGCTGAACTGAATCCCGAAAAAGCCGATATTCATATTCAGTATCTGCCGAAAACTCAGCATTGGTTTGTGCGTCACGCGTTGCCAAGCGGAGCGGATAGTCATGCGATGGACTCCTGATGGTGAGGTAAGACCGGGACTGGCGTCAGCCACTGCTGCGACCAAGCTGCCAGCGTGATCTGGGTGCTCAGTTGCGTGTTGCTGAGCTGATCGAACCAAGCTTGCGCGGCATCTTGCGGCGGCAGCAGGGTAGCCAGATCGAGCACGCAGGCGTGTTCAGAAAAATTCGCCAGTAACAGCAGTACTTGGCTGCCTTCACCGCGCAACAAGGCCAAGATGGCCGGATTGGCGCAGCTTAGCAAGCGGCGCGGCTGGCGTGCTGCCAGTTGCGGCAATTGGCGGCGGGTGCGTAATAAATTCGATAAGGCCGTGAACATCGCACCGGCGTCGCTGCTGCGGTCATGGCGGCTGCGGTAGCTTTGCTCATCCCAGTGCGGTCGGTGCAGCCAGCGACTATCCAAGGCTTGCGCCGTCATATCGGCATACTGCGCATCATTATCTTGAGCGAATTCGTCGCCCATATAAAGCAAAGGCAGACCACCGAAATACAGACTCACGCCAAACAACAGCAACATGCGTGCGCGTGCGGCAGCGCGCTGCGCCGGGCTCGGTGTCAGACTGAGACTGCACAGCGCCGCCGCCATCCCGACCGTGCCGTGCACGGCTTGTGGATCGCTGGCTTGAAAGCTGGCGCCGCGCGCGCCACTGCCATCGGTACCGGCATAAAAACGGCTGATCGCTGCCAAGCGCGCGCCCCCATCGGCATTGAGTAAACTGGCTTCGGGACGCAATACATTCCAACCGATATCGTCATGGCAGCGCACATAGGTCAGCCAACTGGTCTTTGGCGGCAGTGCCGGCGTGGTGGCGATCACCGCCTGCAGCATGCTGGTGTCTTGTTCGGCCAGCGCCGCCCAAGATGCTGCCATCAAGGTGCTGTGATAAGCGATATGGCACTCTGGCTGTTGCGGGCCGCCTAAGTAGGCTGGCAAGTCGGCCGTCGGCACGATGGCTTCCGCTTTGAGTAATACCGCCGGCGCGACGATGGCTGTCAGTGCGCGCCAGACTTGCAGCAGCCAATGCGCTTCCGGCTGATTCATGCAATTGCTGCCTGCGCGCTTCCATAAAAACGCCGTGGAATCGAGTCGAAACACTTCGACGCCGCGGTTGGCCAAGCGCAGCATGGCGCTGCTCATCTCGGCAAACACGGCCGGATTGGCATAGTTCAAATCCCATTGATACGGATAAAAAGTGGTCCAGACCCAGGCTTGCATAGGCTCGATGTAACTGAAATTACCGGGAGCGACCAGCGGAAAAATTTGCGGCAACTGCGCTTCATACGCGTCGGGCAATTGACGATCGGGGAAATGATGAAAAAAGTCGCGGTAGTGCGGATCACCGGCTTTTGCCGCTTGCGCCCAGCGATGGTCGTCGGCCACATGATTGAGGATGAAATCGGCACACAGACTGATGCCGGCCGCGCGTAATTGCGCGCTCAACTGTTCCAGATCGGCATTCTGGCCTAAGGCTGCTTCGACTTGATCAAAGTCGGCCACCGCGAAACCACCGTCGTTTTCGCCGGCGCGGGCTTGTAAAAACGGCAGTAAGTGTAAATAGTTGACGCCCAGTTCTTGCAAGTGCGGAATGCGCGCCGATAAACCCGACAGCGTACCGCTGAAGCGATCAACATAGGCGCAATAGCCGAGCATGTTTTCACGTAAAAACCAGTCCGGCTCAGCCACCCGTTGTGCATCGTGGGCCAGCAATGCCGCTGGCCGCTGTGCCAGGGTTTCGCCTATGCTGCACAAAAAGCTGTCGAGCCAAGTTTGGTAGGCCGCTGCGTCGGCGAAGCTGCTGCCATACAGCGCCTGCAAGCGCGTCAGCAGATGGTCTGCATGTTGGTGAAAGCGCGCGCTGACGGACGCATGCAATGCCGCTGGCACGGCAGTCAGTAATTGGGACAGGCAACGATCGTGGAGCGAGCGAGAAAGCATGGTGGGTCGTGAAAATTAAGAAATTAAGGAGTGAAAGAAAACGCTGCCCTTGCTTTTACCAGCAAGGGCAGCCAACACTACGAGGAGATAAAGACAATCAGAACGCGTACTTTACAGTTGCTCTGAGGGTACGGCCGTTGATCGAGCGGGCGGCATGACCATCGCCCTCAACTTCGGTATAACCGATGGTGTTGAGCAGATTGTTCGCACTCAGGGACACTTGCAAGCGCTCAGTCGCTTGATAATTGATGAAGGTATTGAGCACTCGGAAGGCGTCTAAGGTGATGGTGTTGGCATCGTCGCCGAAGGATTTGCCGGTACCGATGACGCTGGCACCGATGACAGCATTGCCAAAGGTATAGGTCGGCGCAATTTGATAAATCACTTTAGCTTGGCGACGTGGCGCGTGACCGATGGTAGTCGGATCACTGGCAGCGACGATCTTGGCATCGGTATAGGTCAGGCCGCCGCTGACACGGAAGTCGCCGAGGCGATAGCTGGCTTCGATTTCCACACCCTTGGCATCATAACTGTTGGCGCTGAAAGACTGCGTGGTTGCTTCGTAATTCGATTCCGTAGTCTTGGCTTGGAACAGCGTGATGAAACTGCTGAAATTATCTCGCTTCCATTTCACACCAGCTTCATTTTGCTTGACGATATTGGTACTGATAGGAACGCTGCCGTCGAGTGGATTACCGAACATGATGCGGTCGGCATTGAAAGCGATACCGTCGCTGGTGCGGGCGAACAGCGCCAGATCCCGGTTCAAACGATAATTGGCACCGAAGGAGTACGAAGTATGGTTGACGCCGTAATCGATGTATTTGGCGTTGGCCGTTGAGTACAACTGCTTGACCGCTTGGTTATAAACCCCGCTGGCTTGCTGTTTGTCGTAACGCAGGCTGCCATCGAGATTCCAGTCGCCGCTTTCCCAGCCCAAATTGGTATAGAGCGCATTGGTTTTGTATTGCGCATCGATGACACGGTTACAGCAACCGCCGAACACGCTGGTGCCTTGCGCTAACAAACCCGGTGAGCCGGCAATGGTGGCGGCCGAATTGAGCAAGGCCGGTTTGTCACCGGTGGCTTGCAACAGGTATTGGTTGAAGTTCCAGGTCAAGCCGACATGTTGCAGCGAGCTGTAATAGCCGACCGTAGTCGCCAATTTGGCACCGGCCAGTTCAAACACTTTCGACAAACGTGCATCGTTGACGGTGCTGCCGAGATCATCGAGCGACACATTGAACACCGTTTCGGTGAAGGCTGCGCCGGTGTAGGCTTTGCCGGCATTCGGGCCGGTCGCGTAGCTCATGCCGCTTTGAACCGAGCCGTTATCGCCGGGGAACAGCGAAATAAAACGTCCGGTATTGGTCGACTTGCGGAATTTGTCATCGAACTTCCAGCCGTTGCCAACATCAAGCGAGGCTTCGGCACCGAAGGCATTATTCACCACATGCAAGCCATCATTGATATTAGTGGCGATTTTATTGTTGTTCTTGTCGAGCACCAGGTCAGGTGTCCAGTATGGCGAATAAAAGCTGGCAGTGCGCGGGTCCATGCCCGGCAAGGCGGAAATCGAGCCATTGACGGTTTTTACCGGCAGCGGCATATTCATCGGTGTTTTGTCGTCGAGATGTTTGACGCTCAGGCGGATATAGCCATTCTCGAGTTCTTGTGTGATATTGGCGCGCAACTGGCCGCCATCTTCGCCATTCATGCCGGCTGGGCGCGCGCCATCACCGGTGCGATAAAAACCGCCGACAAACATGCGTGTTTTAGCCGCGATGGCAGTGCCATAATCGAAGTCATAGCGGGTTTCATCGAAATTGACGCCCTTGGTAATGCCCAAGCTGCCGCCGTTTTCTTGGCCGGTTTTAGTGATGAAGTTGACGATGCCGCCTGGCGCATTGGTCGCCATGGTCGAAGCCGTCCCGCCGCGTACGAATTCCAAATGACTGAGGCCGCCATCAGCACGCAAGAACATATCGGGCGTGGCAAAGGCGATATCGCCGAATTGCAGCAGTGGCAAACCATCTTCTTGAAATTGTACATACCGTGCGCCGCCGGCCGAGATGGGTACGCCGCGCACCGTCAGGTTGGCATTGCCTTCACCACCCGAGGATTCAGCGCGCACGCCTGGTACCGAGCGCAGAATTTCAGCCGCATTAGTTGGCGCCGCCTGGGCGATTTGGTCGGCATCGAGCGAGCTGATCGAAACGCTGGCTTTCATCTTCGAGGTACGGATGGCGGTACCGGTGACGATGACAGAATTGAGGTTGAGCGAATTTTTGTCGTTCTCGACCGGGACCGCAGCTTGTTGAGCCAAGGCCGAACTCATTTGGAATACTGCCAGCGATACCAAGCTGGCGATACGGGTTAATTGGGGTGTCGATGTGGGCATGAGAGTCTCCGTGTTCAGTTTTATATGCAACCGATTGTAATTTGTGTGTTTGAGTCAGTTTGATCGCGGCCTGTACATTGCAGGTGAGACAGATTATCAGGCAGAGGAAAAGTTATTGCAATCGATTGCAATAATGCGATGCAGCAAATCTCCTGCGTTCGCGCTTGATCCGGTTAAATTTACTGAAAGCTCGAGTTGGTAGACTACACTGAGAGGGCGGAGGGGGTCGAAAATACTGTTTGAATTATGCAACAAATGCTCGCGGCAACAAGGAATTGCTGTGATGCAGCATTATTTTGTGCTGAAAATGGTATCAAACAGAGTTGATTAAGAGTGAATTGCAATCGATTGTAGCCATGGTTTTCACCTGTCCGCGTGATATGGTCCTAAGCGCAGGCTCGGCTACTGTCGCGTATCACCAGCTCGGTAGCCAGCAAGCACGGCGCACTGCCGCGTTGCTCGGCCAAGGCCAGCACGGCGCTGACCAAGGCGGTACCGGCAACGGCGATGGTTTGTCGCACCGTTGTCAGTGGTGGGTGAAAGTAGCGCGCTAATTCGATATCGTCAAAACCAACCACCGCGACATCATCTGGCACACGGAAGTGTTTGTCGCGGAGCGAATTGATGGCCGTCATTGCCAGCAAATCACTGCAAGCGAACAGAGCATCGAAGGCCACGCCGCTGCCGCACAGTTGCTCTACTGCAAGGCGGCCGGCATCGGCGGTAAACGAGGCGGCAATCAGCAATTGCGGCTCGGTAGTGAGGCCGGCGGCACTGAGTGCCTGACAATAACCGGCATAGCGTTGCGCCACTTCGGGCAAACGGATATCACCGAAAAAAGCGATGCGTCGGCGGCCGCTGTCGATTAAATGGCGAGTCGCCAAAGCGCCGCCGCTGACATTATCGCTGCCTACCGTGACATACAATTGCTGCGGCAATTGCGCCCCCCAGACCACCACGGGTACATGGCGTGCCGCCAATTGATTCAATTGATCGTGATGGCGCCACTGGCCGATGAGGATGATGCCGAGTGCGCGGCCGGTATCGTAAATTTGCGCCACGCTGTCGAGCCGTTCGGCATCGACGCGCGTAAGCAGCATATCGAAACCGCGTTCAGTCAGCGCATCAGCCAAACTGCCCAGCATGCTGAGAAAAAACGGATCAGACAAATGTTGGCGCTGTTCGCTTTCATACGGTACCACCACGGCCACGGTGCGGCTTTGCTTGAGACGTAAATTTTGTGCACCGATATTGATTGCATAGTTGAGCGAGCGTGCCAGTTCAGCCACGCGCACACGCGTTTCTTCATTTACCAGCGGGCTGCCACTCAAGGCGCGCGACACGGTCGAGGTCGAGACGCCAGCGAGCCTGGCAATATCGGCCATTTGCAGGCGGCGTTGTTGTTTGCTGTCCGCTGGCACGGTGCTCAAGGCGGCAGCGCTAAGATGAGCTTCCATGATCTTAACGCCCGAGCAACTGGGCGATCAAGCTCAGAATTTCGGCACCATAGCTCTCGAGCTTCTTATCACCGACGCCGGAAATCGCGCGCAGATCGGCCAGCGAGGGCGGTGCCTGTCGGGCGATTTCACGCAGCGTCGCATCGGGAAAAATCACATAGGCCGGCACATTGTGGGTGCGCGCCGTTTCGACGCGCCACCAGCGTAATTTATCGAACAAGACCTGTTCATCATTAGATAATTCACTCTCGGAAAAATCTTTAGCCGACTGCCGTTTATGCTTGACAGCCTTCTCGGCTTTTTTATACTGGCGCAGTTGTACTTTCAATTCGCCGCGCAACACGGCGCGTGACTGCTCGGTCAGTTTGAGCGAACTGTAATTTTCATAATCGACCGCCAGCAAACCGAGCGCGATCAATTGCCGCAACAGGGCGCGCCACTCGGCTTCACTTTTATCGGAACCGATGCCGAAGGTGGAGAGTTGCGCGTGGCGCCATTGCTGCACCCGTTCGGTATCGATGCCGCGCAAAATATCGATCACATGACCGGCGGCAAAGCGCTGGTCGACCCGATACACGGTAGAGAGAATTTTTTGCGCTGCCACACTGCCATCGAACGAGGTCGGCGGCGTGATGCAGGTATCGCAATTGCCGCAAGCTTGCGAGGCTTGGCCAAAGTAATCGAGCAATTGCACACGCCGACAATTGAGCGTTTCGCACAAGGCCAGCATGGCATCGAGTTTTACGCCCAGTACACGCTTATGCGTTTCGTCGGCTTCTGATTCATCGATCATGCGGCGTTGTTGCACCACATCTTGCAAACCGTAAGCCATCCAGGCATTGGCAGCCGCACCATCGCGACCGGCACGACCGGTTTCCTGATAGTAGCCTTCCACGCTTTTCGGTAAATCGAGATGGGCCACGAAGCGCACGTCGGGCTTGTCTATCCCCATGCCAAAGGCAATCGTGGCGCACATGACGATGCCTTCTTCGCGCAAGAAACGCGCTTGATTGCGGCTGCGTAATTGCATCTCCATGCCGGCGTGATAAGGCAGTGCCGTGATGCCGTGTTCATTGAGAAATTCGGCCGTTTCTTCGACTTTTTTACGCGACAGGCAATACACAATGCCGGCGTCGCCATTGTGTTGGGCTTCGATGAAATCGAGTAATTGTTTGCGCCCGTTGGCTTTTTCGACGATTTGATAGCGAATATTGGGACGGTCGAAGGACGACACGAATTGCAGGGCATTTTCGAGCTGCAGCCGATGAATGATTTCATCGCGCGTTTGCTGATCAGCTGTTGCAGTGAGGGCAATCCGCGGCACATGTGGAAAGCGCTCGTGCAAGGCCGACAGGCGGATGTATTCTGGCCGGAAATCATGACCCCATTGCGATACGCAATGTGCTTCATCGATCGCAAACAAGGCGATGTCGATGACTTGCAGCAGTTCCATGCAACGCTGCGTCAGCAAACGTTCCGGCGCAATATAGACCAGATCGAGTTCGCCTTCGCGCATTTTCTTTTCGACCGCGAGAATTTGCTCAAAACTTTGCGTGGAATTGAGGAAGGCGGCGCGCACGCCGACTTCATCGAGTGCATCGACTTGGTCTTGCATGAGAGCGATCAGCGGCGAGACCACGATGCCGACGCCCTTGCGTACCAAGGCAGGAATTTGGTAGCACAGCGATTTGCCGCCGCCAGTAGGCATGAGCACGAGCGCGTCGCCACCATGGACGACGTGTTCGACAATTTGGCCTTGCTGCAAGCGGAAGGCCGGATAACCGAATACCGTTTGCAACAAGTGCAAGGCTTCGGCAACGGTATCGGGCGCGGTTTCGTTCATGCGATTCAGTGACACAGAATTAATCAACCCAAGCGATGGTACCAGTGTAAGCAGTCACTAATATCATAATCCCGAATGCGATGCGATACCATGCGAAAACATTAAAATTATGCGAGCTGATATAGCGCAGCAGCCAACGCACACAGAAAAATGCGGAAATGAAGGCGGCGACGGTACCTAAACTGAACATCGGCAAATCGGCCATCGACAATTCATTACGCGCTTTATACAGCGAATACACAGTCGCGCCGAGCAGAGTAGGAATGGCCAAAAAGAAGGAAAACTCGGTGGCTGCCTTGCGCGATAAACCGAACAACATGCCGCCGATAATCGTGGCACCGGAACGGCTGGTTCCTGGAATCAAAGCCAACGATTGGGCCAGACCGATTTTGAGGGCATCGAGCATGCTCATATCATCGACGCTCTTGATGCGCGCATGACTGTCATCGCTGACATCGACCTGCTGATGCTTGCGTTCCACCCACAGTATGATCAAACCACCGATGATGAAGGCCAAAGCCACGGGAACCGGCGCAAACAAGACCGCTTTAATACTCCTGGAAAACAGCACACCGAGCACGGCCGCCGGCAAGAACGCGACAATCAGATTGAGCATGAATTTGCGCGCTTTGGGATCGCTGCCCAAACCACCGAGCACACTGGCGATCTTGGCGCGGTATTCCCAGCACACGGCGAAAATCGCACCGGCCTGTATCACGATTTCAAATACTTTCTGTGTTTCGCCAGTGAAGTTGAGCAAGCTGCCGGTCAAAATCAAATGCCCGGTTGAGGAGATAGGCAGAAATTCCGTCAAGCCTTCGACGATGCCCATAATGATCGTTTTAATTGCCAGTAATAAGTCCATGGTATGCCGTTAAATGAGAAAGTGGAGGTGGTTTCGAACGGCACGAAGCTTACCATGCGGGCTCGTTGCGGGCTTGGCTTTTTGCCGGAACGGCAAGCAGCGTTCGGCGGCGGATTATGTACTATTTGGTCTAAGCCAGCAATTCTCCTGCGTGGATGGACGAAAGGTACTGTTTTTCAGTACCTTTTAGTTTTCAATTGAGAACTTTGTTTATTCTCGCAATACTGTATCAGTGCTGATTCTGCTCGTATCTGCGTCCAGTCGCCAGCTCGTTTTGCTTACCGGAGGAGAAACACCATGAGCACCGTACCGACTATCGCCAGCCGCGCATTGCCTGCGCAACACGAATATTTCGCCGATTTTGAAGAAAGCGCCAAAATCGCCGCGCGTGTACCGACGCGCATGGGCATGTATCAATTTACCGTGGTGCCGTTTCAAGCTGCCAAGGGCGTATTGATGGAAGTCGAACGCCATGGTCAACGCATCATCTCGGCGCACTTGCCGGCGGTATTTTCACGCGGGGAACTGCTTTCGGCCAGCTTACGCATACGCGATGCCGAATACCTGCTGGTAGCGGCCAATTCCGCCTCGAAGATGGTGGCCAGCGGTAAGCGTTGGTTTGGTATTTTTCGTGCCGATGGTAAAAAAGTCTATGCCAATTGCTTCGAACAACATCTGACGCGCATCATGCCGCATGAGGATGGTGTCACCATGCAGTTTCTGAATGGTGACAGTATGCGTATCAAGCTATAAGTGACAGGCGCGCTGCGCTTGAGCTGATATTTCAGCGTGGTCCACTGGCGGCCGCTAATTTAAAGCGCTCGAGCATGAAATCGACCGGTGCCGGTTCTGCGGATAAGTGACTGAAAAGTGATCGCGCGGTCCGCTTCAAATATTTGCTCCAGTGCTTGCCGACACGCTTGCCAATATCGTTCGCCCTCGTTGCTCAGGCTCCTAGCGTTTGATGGATCAGCTCACCGCAGCCGGGGGGCCAGCTTATCCGGCCTGGTGGCAAATTCCAACTCGTCCAACCAGCGTAGCGCCTGTTCTCGGTTGTTACCGCACATATCGGCGGCTGGCTGCAATCCGGCACAAAATGCCGGCCGCTCCGGCCGGCCAAAAATGCGGCAGCGCATATCGTCGCCCAACTGTATGCAGCGGATGCCGGCCGGCTTTCCATTGGGCATCCCGGGGATGGGACTGGTGATTGATGGGGCGATGCAACAGGCACCGCAGTGGTCGCGACAATTCATGGCGTTTCTTTCGTCAATATTCTGTTATCTGCGACATAGCGTTTCCGCTTGATCGGCCATGCTGTCATTTCAGCTGCTTGTTTCAGCAATTCATCACATCATTCTGGCTTTGCCGCGCTGTTTTCGCGATCATGCATAGCAATGGGCGCTTGACGCTGCCTGAGTAGCGGATTATATTACTGACTCTAGAGTAAGTTATTCTCACCGGCACGAGCCGGAAAGCTATTTGGTTAATCAGGTTATTGTTATTATGTCATGTCCATTCAAACCCAAATGGGAGCGCCGCAAACAAGCGCGGCCTCAGGAATTGTTGGCAGCGGCCCTCGATTTGTTTGTCGAACGCGGCTTTGCAGCGACCCGACTCGATGATGTCGCACGCGCTGCCGGTGTTTCCAAGGGCACGCTGTATTTGTATTTTTCGAGTAAAGAAGATTTGTTCAAGGCCGTGGTTCGTGAAAGTATCGTACCGAGCATAGGCCGGGCCGAAGGCATCATAGACGAATTTACCGGCAGCACGGAAGCCTTATTTCGGCTGGTGGCAATGAGTTGGTGGACTGATATCGGGGCCACCAAGCTTTCCGGCCTGCCGAAGCTGATGATGGCCGAAGAAGGAAACTTCCCGGAACTGGCTAACTTTTATCAGGACGAAGTGGTCAGTCGCGGTGAAAAGCTGGTCGCCAGCATACTCGCACGCGGCATGGCACGCAGCGAAATTCGGACTGTCAATTTGGAAATTGACACGCGTTTGCTGGTCGCGCCGATGATCATGATGATGATGTGGAAACATTCGAGTGGAATGTGTCAAGTGCCGGCAGCACAACTCGGCACCTACCTCGAGCACTACATAGAGATGGCTTTGCATGGCTTGTTGATCAAGCCGACCGCCTCTACCGCTGCGAATTGATCGTCAGTGCTAAAAACAGCGCGGTATTTCTTAATCGTGGCACCGGCATTTGTTAAAATGCGGGTTCCCATAATTTTTGCAATCGAGTGAAGACATGAATATCGAAAAAGCCCGCTTCAACATGATAGAACAGCAAATCCGTCCGTGGAACGTGTTGGACAAGGCTATTCTGGACATGCTGATTGTTGTGAAACGTGAAAATTATTTCCCGCAGGATCAGAAAAGCCTGGCTTTCTTCGATACTGAATTACCCCTGCCTGGTACGGCGGTGGCGATGAGCCCGAAGATGGAAGCGCGTTTCGTCGAAGAACTCGACGTGGTCAAGACCGACAAAGTACTGCTCATCGGTGCTGCATCCGGTTACTTGGCTGCCTTGCTGGCCCATTTGACCCAGCATGTGACGGTACTCGAAGCCGTACCGGCCCTGAAAGAATTGGCTGAGCATAATCTGCATGCCGATGGCGTGCGCAATGTCAGTGTCATACTCGCCGATGGCTTGTCGACCCAACAAAGCGGCAAATATGATGTCATCGCGATAGCCGGTGCCATCGATGCCGTACCGGCGCATCTGCGTGAGCAGTTACAGGTCGGCGGTCGTTTGTTGGCCGTGACCGGCGTCTTGCCAATGATGCATGCGCAATTAACTACCCGTGTCAGCGCCACCGAGTTTGCTACCCGTATTGTGTTCGATACCGTCTTGCCTGCGCTGTCGGGATCGGTGCCAGCCGCAGCTTTCTCGTTCTGAACCTTGCAGGAGTTATCGCATATGCAAACTATCTCTGCGGCTGAACTCGCACTCTGGCTGACCGACTCGGCCAAGCCGGCACCGTTACTGCTCGATGTGCGGGAACCTTGGGAACACGAGACCTGTCACATAGGCGGCGTGCTGCTTATACCGATGCACGATGTGCCCGCGCGTTTCAATGAGCTCGATGCCGATCGCCCGATTGTCTGTGTGTGCCACCATGGCGCACGCAGCATGCAAGTGGCAAATTTTCTCGAACGTCAGGGGTTTTCCCAGGTGATCAATCTGAGTGGTGGTGTCCATGCTTGGGCTACTCAGGTCGATCCTCAGATGCCGACTTATTAACTCATACCATCCTTCGGAGCGTTCAATGCGTAATCCTGTTCTCGCCAGCTTGCTTGCCGCTGCGTTTTTTGCTTTTCCTGCCCATGCTGCCGATTTGTTGCAGACTTACCAAGATGCGCTTGCCAATGATGCCCAGTATGCCAGCGCACGTGCGGCGCAAGTGGCGGGAATGGAAAAGAGCGTACAGGGGCGCGCCGGTTTGCTGCCCAGCATAGGATTGAGTGGCACTGACACGATTTCACGGACTCGCAATGAACTCGACTTGCCCGGCTATGGCAATGGCGTAGCGCGCAATTCCGTCAACACCGTGACGCTGGCATTGACGCAGCCACTGTTTCGTTGGGCTAACTGGCAGCAATACGAACAGGGTAAGTTATCGGTCGTCGCCAGTGATGCTGTGTTTGCACAAGCACGTCAAGACTTGATCGTGCGCGTGTCGCAAGCATATTTTGATGTTTTGACGGCGCAAGACAACTTGCTCACCTTACAAGCGCAAAAGCTGGCGATTTCCGAACAGTTGGCCTCGGCCAAGCGCAATTTTGATGTCGGTACTTCGACCATCACCGATACCCACGAAGCCCAAGCGCGCTATGATTTGATCGTGGCGCAGGAATTTGCCGGACAAAGCGATTTGCAAGTTAAACGCTCGGCACTGCAGCAAATCATCGGCAAGGAAAGCGGTGAATTGGCCATGTTGAAACCTGGCATACAGTTAGCGCCGCCGCAGCCGCAACGGATCGAAGATTGGGTGAGTTCGGCCGAAGCACAGAATTTCTCGGTGGTCGCCTCGCAAGTGAGTGTCGAAATTGCCAAGCGTGAAATCGAGCGCAATCGCGCCGGCCATTATCCTACCGTTGATCTGGTCGCCAGCACTGGGCGCAATTCTTCCGGCGGTGCGTCTGGCGTCTCCAGCACCGGTGTGAGCAATCCGAGCGCCATCGGCGTGCAGTGGAATATCCCGCTGTTTGCCGGGTTTGCCGTCAGCAGCAGAGTTAACGAAGCGATAGCCCTGACCGATAAAGCGCGTAATGATTTTGAAACGGCGCGGCGCGTTGCGGCACTCGGCGCGCGCCAAGCCTATGTTGGTGTCACCAGCGGCTTGGCTCAGGTGAAGGCCTACGAGGCGGCAGAAATTTCCAGCCAATCGGCACTCGACTCGAACAAGCTCGGTTATCAGGTCGGCGTGCGCATCAATATCGATGTGCTCAATGCCCAGCAACAGTTATATACCACCCGCCAAACCTTGGCCAAGGCACGTTACGATACCGTGATGAGCGGCTTGCGCTTGAAAGCCGCGGCCGGCATTCTCAAAGAAGCCGATCTCGATGAGATCAACGCCATGCTGCAGCACTGATAAGCAGTAGGGAGTGCCGCTGACGGCGCTCCCCTTGTTCAGCTTGGCAAGCTGAAATCGCCTCGCTGATACGCCTTGCAATAGGTTTTCCAATCTTCTTGTACTTGTTTGGCGCACTCGCGGCTGCGTTTGAGCAGTGGTTTGCTCCAACTCTGGTCGGCAGCATGCGCGATCAAGGCATCGGCATTGGCCGAGCCGGAACGGCCGGCACTGCGTAACTGCGCCGAAGCGACTACTATGCCCATCACGCCTATGGCTTGTTTTAAATCGGCATAAGAACTGGCCGAACTATCGAGATTGATGCGGTCTTCGGCTGGTTGCAAAGCGCGCAGCAAATACGATTGGCCGTCGATTTGCACATCCTGCAAAAACGCCATCGACATCGCTTGCATGCGTTTTTGTATCGTCACCACGCGCTCGGCTTCGGATTTCCACTGCGGTTGTGGGGTGTCTAAAAATGGAATTAACGAGGAGGGTAATGCCTGTTTCAGGTCGAGCAGGTAATTGCCGTTGGTGCCGCCTTTACCATGTACCAGAATGATGTAGCGCTCGACGCCGAGGCTGCCGTTGCCGGCCACCCGACGCGCGATGTCGAGCGGTTTGAAGAATTTCTTATCGCTTTGGGTCAGTGCGAATGCTTTTAGAAAACGCGTCACTTTGGCAGCTTGCTTAGCACTTACAGCCAGCGCTTTTTTACCATCGATGCGCAGCCGTCGTTGGCCGTTTTCAAAATAACTGCGGCGGTCGAGAAAATCGCTGCGTTGGCGGAATTTTAATTCGCTGAGCAAATTGCGCACCAAGCCTTGCGCGGTTTCGCGCTCGATCCAATAGGCTTTGCCCTGACTGAGAATCTGCCGATAATGCAGCAAAAATTCTTCCGCTAACTCGCGCGCTTCGGGTGCGCTGACGGCCATGCTGTCGGCCGCCACCTGTATGCTGGTTAATAGCCGCAGCAATTCCCAATTCAGCGGTGCCAGCACGGCTTCATCGAAATCATTGAGATCAAAATAGGCCAAGCGGTTATCGGCTTTATAGCTGCCGAAATTTTCCAAGTGCAGGTCGCCCATGCACCAAGTCAGCGGCACCGGTGCCAGCTTGGCCGCGGCGGCCAGACGGGCGTAAAACAGATGGCAGGTGGCACGCAAAAAAACAAACGGCGAAGTAGTCATATTGTGATACTTCATCGCCAGACGTTCCGCTTCACGCTTGCGGTTGAAGTCCAGTATGACGGCGCAGATATCGATCATGGGGTAGCCTCAATCAGAGTTAGGGTTGGGGTCAGCGGAAGTACTTCTCGAAGCTGGGTTCGGCCAGGCTCTTGAAAACATAGCCTTCCTCGAGCAGACGGCGAATGATGTCATCGATTTGTTTGAGCGTGGATGGATGAATTTCATGCATCAATACGATACCACCATTATGCGCATGCACGGCCGATATCACATGCTCTTGATAATTGCTGCGGTTTTGTGCTGAGACGCCGCAGCTCAGTGCTTCCTTCAGGTCGACCGAACCCTTACGCTCGAAGGCCCAGTCGCAGGAATCGACGTGCCAGCCGATGATGTGCTGATTGATCGATTTCAGTAACTGATTCGCGGCGCAGGTAGAATTTCCATACGGGTAGCGAAACAATTGGGCGGTATTGAAAGCCTTGGTTTCGGCATAATTTTTCAGAATTTCTTCACTCTGCTGGTCAGTAGAAATATCATGAAAATTCGGATGACTCCATGAATGCTGGCCGATCACGCCATAGCCGGAATCTTGTACCAGCTTCAGCAGCTCAGGGTGGGCACGGACTTTTTCACCGATCATGAAAAATGTGGCGGGAATCTGGTACTTCTTGAGTATCGTTAAAATAAATTCGGTTTGTAGCGGTTCGGGCCCATCATCGAAAGTCAGGGCAATTTGTTTGGGCGGCGGTGCCAGCGAAATTTCGGATTCAAAGCGGCAGCTTTGCTTGAGCGTTTCTTCATCGGTGCTCAGGCGTTCCGTGAGCTTATTGATGTGGTGGCGGCGAATCGCGGCCGTATCTTCGCTGTGCAGTGCCGCACTCGGTTCGGCTGCGCTGGCGGCATGCGCCGACGAGGACAGCAACAGGGTGACGCTGAGTAGCGGCAAGCAAAGACGATTTAAGCGTAACATAGGTCAGTAGCGAGGTGGATTCATAGGTCGCCATTATCACCAGTTTTTCACCCCGCCGGGGTGAGAATTTTTACGCTGTGCTCAGGCTGAAACAAAGGCTTTTTCGCGCATCCACTTGGTCGCCACCCATTTTTCGCCGGCTTGTACCGGGCTGCTCGCATGCAGCGAGCGGTAATCGAGCGTGCCGTCGGCAGCGACATATTCGAAGTATAGGGCATTGCCAGGTATCGGCGCGATACGCCAGTCGGTTTCGGGAAACACCGTTTCGCCGCCAGCCTCGACTTCATTCAGATAGCACACCAGCGTGCTGCAGCGTTGCCCGCTGCGCGCCAGCGAAGCGCGCACGGCATCTGTTTCCGGCAGCAGAAAATCATAATGCGGGGCGCTGCCGGCACCGTTCGGGTAATACAAAATTTGTATCCCTTCGCCATTTTCCAGTGGTAAATTCATGATCTCGGCCAGGCGTCGATCCAGCCCGGCGATGAAGGGATTTTCCTTGAGCCGAAAGAACATGCCCTGACTGCTGCGGGTAGGGCTGATGATGTCGGCACCGCTGTGGCGGTCGACGATGGTCGAGGCATGCAAACGCGGCCGCGCCAAGGCGATCAGTTCGGCGCATTCGGCCGCGCTCAGTACATTGCTCAGTAAGGCCAGCGCCGGCCTGGCGGCGCGGGCCGTGACCGTGATCCGGCGGTCATGCGTGTTGATTACATGCGTAGCTGGCAAATGCACGAGCGCGTCGGTATCGACGCCGACATGCAGCGGCACCTGCTGCAAGGGCAGAGCATGGCCGTTACGACGCGCCTTGACAAAGGCGGCCATGATAGCTTGCGCGGCAGCGGCTTCCATCTGTTGCGCTTGCATGACTTCGATCAGCTGAGTCGGCGTGTGGCCACTATCGAGATGGGCCGTGATCCAGCTGCCCAGTTCGGGTGAAAAATTGACGACGGTATGCATACTTAGGCCAGACTCCGCTTATAAATCGACCGCCACCCAAGCTGTGGGCGTGAGTTTGAAACTTTCTTGTAATTGCATGCTGCCGGCACCGTTGATGACGCGTGCCAGCATCGGGAATACCTTTTGAATCTCCGCATCCTTGACCCAGTCGGCGGCGCTGACGCGATAAGTGTAATTGACCACGACCATTTTCTCACTGCCGCTGCTGCTGACGGCTTGCCAGTCAACAACGCGATCGAGCGTTAGTTTCGCTGCGCATAAATCGCCGTTGGCAGTTTTGCTGCTGCCATCGGATTTCATGCTGCGCATCGGTTTGCTCAGATAAAATTCGCGTCCACGTGCGCTCAACTCATAGCGGTGTACCAGCATTTCGGCACTGCGGTCTTCGTCGCTGCTGATCACTTTGGCCACCGAAGATTTTACCAAGCCTAGGCGTTCGAGTACAGGCATTTGCAGGGCATTCCGCGCACCGAGATCGATTTCCTTTTGCGTGACATCGATGGGCCAGGTATTTTTTGCCAGACACAGATCGCCGCGTTGCGCCAGATAGGCTTGCATGCCGACTTGCAGATTTTCGCGATTGAGTTCGGTTTGGCCGCTGCAGGCCGACAGCACACTCAGTGCCGCGGTGACGCATAGGGTAGGAAGCAGTTTTTTCATGTTGAACATAATGGTCTTCAATATTTTAAAATGACGCAATGTGGCGCGCTTATTGGCAGGCTGCGTTGTTGGTCGGACTGCCGGCTTGATAGCCATCGTTCAGCGTGCCGAGAAAGCAGGCCAAGTCGGCCAGGTCTTGGTCTGACATCGGCGGCTTGCTGCCGGCTTTACGTCCGTCCAGTGGCAACTGGGTATCGATATTCGCGCGATACCGAGCCGGTAAATCATCGTATTTACTGACAGTGCCACCGCTGTACTGGGTGGTGATCAAACCGTAGTTCGGAAAGTTGGCGCTCGGGGTTTTCAAGGCCGTGCCGCCGATGGTCGGGTACCAGATCTCAGGATTGGTATCGCGGGTATTATAAAACTGCAGTACCTGCAGCAAAGAAGTCAGTACGCCGTTATGGAAAAACACTTGGCGTGTGCTGACATTACGCAGCGTCGGTGTTTTAAACATGCCGCAATAAGCATTGGCGCTGTTGGCCGTGGCGGGCAAATGGTCGCGCCGGAACGGGCCGCAAATGCCTTCATCGATGAAGCTCGGGTCCAGATTGACTGCGTTGGCACGGTTGCGCGGCACGCCGATGGCTGCATAGGAAAAATCGGTGAACAGACCGGAGCTGCCTTCGCGTCCGGCACCTTGATAATGACAGGAAGCGCAATTGCCGGTGTTCGGGTCGGAAAAAATTTTCAATCCGCGTGCCTCGGCAGCGCTGAAGGTGCCGCCGAGCTTATTCGATGCATGTAAATCGAATTTGCTGCTGTATGGATGAAAGCTGCTGTCTTCCAATTGAAATGCTTGCAAAGCCAATGTGGCATTGTTAAAGGCGGCCTTGCTGTCGGCGAAGGCATCGGTCCCGAAGGCGGCGGTAAACAGTGCAGCATAGCTGGCAGTTTTCAATTTGGCGACCACGGCGTCGCCACTGGCATTGGCCATTTCGGCCGCATTGAGCAAGGGAATGGCGGCTTGTGCCGCCAAACTGTCGACCCGGCCGTCTTGGGTAAACCCGCCGCCCGGTCCGGGCGCGCTGATGCCATCGGGATTGTCGAGCAGATCGGCATAGGCCGGTGTCACGTCTTTATAACGCAAGGATGGCGCAGCGCGGCTGCCGGGCTGATCGAGCGCGATACCGCCTAATTGCACCGCCAACTTATTCGGCGGACCATACGCGAAATTCGGATCGTGGCAGGTGGCGCACGACATCTTGCCGGAACCCGAGAGGTTCTGGTCAAAAAATATTTTTTGTCCGACCAAGGCTGCGGCACTGAGCTTGCTCACGCTGGCACTGACGTTGTTGCTGGTAGCGACGGTGTCGCCGACTTTGTTCGGGCCGCCGCAGGCACACAGCGCCAGAGTTAACAAACTGACGAACACGTGGCGGACGGGGAGGCAGAAAGAGTTATGCATAGTCGATCAAATCAAGCTGCCGGCGCGTGCAATGCAGCACGCCGGCAGGGGTAAGGCGGGGAGGGCTTATTTCAAAGCCCAGACACTGGTTTGGTTGACGTCGGCACCGGTTTGTGCCGGTGTCGTGACGTCAGCGGTTTGCTTTTGTACATAGGTCGCCGGAATCACGAAGGCGTGATTGATCGGACGAACCGAGTCAAAGTGGGTATCGGCGCTGCCTGTATATTCCGGCAAATTGAGGATGTTAGCCGAGATGAATTTTTCCGTGTACTTGGAACGATTCATATAGCTCGCATCATTGACCGGATCGGCCAGGCCGAACATGTCTTGCAAGGTGCGCACGAAGGAGAAGTGGCTGTAGGCATCGCTGTCGGCAATTCCCTTCGGTGCTTTGGCTTGGTTGTTGAGTATGCCGAACACACTTTGACCGTGGCCACGATTCCCCTTGCTGTAGTTGTTGATGCTGCTGTCGACCGACCAACTGCCATCAGCATTTTGCTTGAGCGGATTAGCGACGGTACTGTTGGCGACATTCCAGCCGCAGCAGGAATTGAGACCAGTGGTGGCATTACCTTCATCGAACATCAAGACGATGGCGACGCGTTTTTGCGGGTTAGTCCACAACGGTGAAGCTTGGATTTTCTTCACCAAACCATCGATGAAATTATCGCCGCGGGTGATGATCGCGCCGCCGGTGGCAACGGCGACGTTGTTGGCAACACTGGAGCAATCACTGGCCGAGGTGACCACGCCATTGAGCGTGCCTTTGATGGTGATGCCATGCATGTCGTCGCACTGATCGGGCATGATGAAGTTGATGCTGCCGACATTACCAGATAGCAAATCTGTACCGAATTGATCGGCATTGTAATTGGCCGGAATCGCATAGGCACTGCCGTTTTTCAAAACAGCATCCCACTGACCGCCACCCATGGTGCGGTTACTGTATTTCCATTCCGGGGCACTGCGCACATTTTGATACGCCATGCCTGGATGATGCTTGGTTTTGTACAGGCCGGCCGGCATGGACAGTGTTAATGCGGCGTTACCGATGGTGCTGGTATTGCCGCCCAGAGTGCCCGGTGCATAGACATGATCGGTGGCGATCACGGCGGCGTCAGCCACGCTGTCGGTACGTAAATCTTGGCCCGGATTGGTCGACTCGTTATAGGTTCTCCAGCTCAAGCCGACCTTGCTGAGAGCATTGAACAAATTCGCTTTGCCGACAATATTGTGATTGACCGCCGCTACTTGGGTACAAGTCGAGGCAAACGGCGAGCTGGCTAAGCCAGGCTGGGTATTGTCCGGTACCGGCGTGTCTTGTACCGCATTGGCACCGGTGGCGTCGCAATTCCATTGGCTGTCATCGGCGATACCGAAATCATCGGCGCCACCGAGTGCGGTGTAGTTCGGCTCACTTGGGTAGCCGGTTGCATAGTAGCTGGTCAATTGATTGCCAGCTTGCAAATAGCCGTTGATTTTCGGTGCGAATGGCGAATTCAAAATCGATGAAGTCGCTTTATTTTCCAGCATGACAATGAAAATATGATCGTAACGTGGCACGCCTTCGACGTTGAACGCGGCTTGCTGCGATTGTAAGAAAGTGATCGGTGCGCGCGTATCGGCCGTATTGGCTGTGATGGCCGTGACATTGCCCAAACCTTTCAGGCGCGGATCGCCACCCGGTACCGCCAGCGCATCGGGAAACAAATCACCGCGGTCGAGCTTGGTGATGGCGTAGGCGAAGCGATTGCTCAAAGTGTTGGCTTCGCTCAGCAAGGCGGCTTGGGTCGTGCCGGTAGCGCTGTTGACGTCGCTCAGAACGGCTGTTACTGCCACGCCGAGACGGGTCGCGAGATTTTGTTTTTCGACTGCATAGGTGCTGCCATTGGCTTCACTCATGCGTGTCACTTCCGACGACAGCGAGCTGATCACGATGCCGGTGCCAGCTTGTTCGGCGACTTGATCGATCGAGACACGGAACACATTGCGGCTGGCTAATTTAGCGCCGCTGGCGCTGTTAGTTGCACTGGTACCGAGGTCGGCGATCAGCGCAGCATTGGCTGGCAGAGTAATTGAGAAATTACCGTTGGCATCGGTGCTGACCGGATTTTCGCTGCTGTCGCATTTGCCATTGTTATTGGCGTCGACGCAGACCAGTGCCGCTTGATGGTAACCGGCCTTGATGGTCGGGTCGGTAGCTGAACCGGCGATCAAGGCGCTGGCTGTGACCACGCCCTTAAGGATGACAGTCGGAGCGCTGACGGTGGAGCTGCCGGAACAAGCAGACAGCAAAGCGGCCGCTGCGGCGATCGCACTGAGAGAAAAATGCATTGATGCGTTTTTCGAATTAGACATGGAATAATCCTGTAGCAAGGTTGGATGTCGACAGACAACGGTGCAATCGCAGCGCCAAATCGTTTTGGGCTAAAAATCACAGTTCGTCAGCATGGCAGAAAATAAACTTGCAAATATGAACTTTTAATGACATTTCACCATCGCCTGGCCGCGCTGCTCGATATGCAGTGCTGCGCCTCGATGGAACTATTGCAGACCCCCAGGCTCAGACGAAGCAATGTGCGCGCAGCTTGCGCATTCATCGCTTACTGCTATCCTTGATTGGATGCATAGCCCACCAGCCACAAGGAGCAGCAGACATGCCATCCATCTTGAAAACATCCACAGTACGCATCATGCAGGCCGCCTGCCTGATGCTTGCTTTTACGCAAAATTCCCAGGCCGAGGCCGTGCTGTTCCAGCAAGTACGTATTTTTGATGGCACCGGCACGAGCTTGTCGGCACCATCGGATGTCTTGGTAGATGGCAAGTACATCGTCAAAATTTCGCGCACACCGCTGCAAGCGGCGGCCGGTTCGGCGACCCGCATCATCCAAGGCAAAGGGCGCACCCTGATGCCGGGCTTGATCGATGCCCACACCCATCTGATGTTTGCAACTGTGCCGCAGATGGTCTTGCTGACGGCCGATATCGGTTACATCAATGTGGCGGCAGTCAAGGCCGCCGCCGACATGTTGCAGCGCGGCTTTACCAGCGTGCGCGACTTGGGCGGACCGGTATTCGGTTTGAAACGGGGTATAGACAGTGGCTTGGTACCCGGTCCGCGGATTTGGCCCAGCGGTGCCTTCCTGTCGCAAACCGGCGGTCATGGCGATTTTCGTTTTCCCAATGAATTTCCTATCCAAGCCGGTGCTTCCTCATATGCCGAGCGAGTCGGTGCCACGGTCATTGCCGACAATGCCGACACCGTGCGCATGCGCAGCCGCGAGTTGTTGGCACTTGGGGCGACGCAACTGAAATTGATGGCCGGTGGCGGCGTTTCGTCGAGCATGGATCCGCTCGACGTGACCCAATATACGGTGGAAGAGTTGCGTGCGGCAGTCGAAGCGGCTGCTAACTGGGGCACGTATGTGACCGTGCATGCCTACACGCCGCGTGCGGTGCGCCAAGCGATCGAAGCCGGCGTTCAATGCATCGATCATGGGCAATTGCTCGATGAGGCGACGGCCCAGTTGATGGCGAAAAAAGGCATTTGGTGGAGCTTGCAGCCGTTCTTGGACGACGGCCATTCCAGCCATGCCGAAGGCTCGTCTAACCGTAAGAAAGAACTCGAAATGGTCGGCGGCACCGAACATGCTTATGCGCTGGCCAAGAAGTATCAAATCAAAACTGCCTGGGGCACCGACATACTGTTCAGCGCCCAAGCCGCAGCCAAACAAGGTCAACAATTAGTCGATATGCTGCGCTGGTATACGCCGGCGGAAGCCTTGAAAATGGCAACGGCCGACAATGCCGCCTTGCTGGCCCTGTCGGGCGCGCGCAGCCCGTATGCCGGCAAACTTGGCGTGGTGCAGGAGGGGGCCTTGGCCGATTTGTTGCTGGTTGATGGAGATCCGCTCGCCCATCTTCAGCTTGTGGCCGATCCCGGCAAGAATTTTCTTGTGATCATGAAGGATGGGCAGATTTATAAAAACAGCCTGCCTTAAATTTGTGGGGCGCGGCCAGCTTGCTGGAGTCCGCGCATTCCCACATCAAAAAATTTTTCTGTGTCCCCTCAGAACTAATTTCCAATTCAGATGACTAAGCTGGTCGTCGCGACGAAACTACTTGCTCCAAGGCAATTTCTGCGCTTCCCCTGTTACATGTAAAACATTCCACCGGCCCACTCTGCCTTCGCTGGCGCGTGGGTGCTTAAGGACGCGCAGGTAGCAGCGCGATTGGAGAATCTATGTTTGGTGTGTTTGAAAAATTAGCTCATCCCTATCCCGATGCGGAGCCGGTGCGTCCGCCCCAAAGACTATTGGCATTTCTTTGGCATTGCACTGACGGTGTGCGCCGCTATATCGCCGCGATGGCGCTGTGCAGTGCTGCCAGCGGGGCATTTGACGCTTTATTGTTCAATATGCTGGGCAGCATCGTTGACCAGTTGGCGAACATCTCGCCCGAGCGCCTTTGGATTGATGCGCGCGGGCAGCTACTTGTTCTGGCTGGGATCATGTTGGCCAGCCCGCTCTTGGTCGGCCTCGGTGCACTGCTGCGCTGGCAAACCATAGGCAGCAATATGCCGATGCGCTTACGTTGGCTGTTTCATCGCTTGATGTTGGGTCAAAGCAGTAGTTTCTATGCCAATGAATTTGCCGGACGGGTATCGGCTAAGGTCATGCAAACCGCGATGGCGGTACGCGATATTGCGTTTGTGATGGCCGATGCGCTGGTCTTTGTCAGCGTCACCTTCGTCACCATGGTGGTATTGGCCGGCGCGCTCAATACTTGGCTGCTGCTGCCGTTCTTGGTGTATATCAGTTTGTATATTTTGGCGCTGAGTTTCTTCGTACCGCGTATGACCAAAGTCTCACAAGAGCAATCTGATGCGCACTCAATGCTGACCGGCCGCATCACCGATGCGTATGCGAATATGACGACGATCAAGTTGTTTTCTCATTCGCGCCGCGAGGCGAATTATGCCAAGGTGGCGATGCAAGAATATTTGCAAACGGCTTACGGCCAAAGTCGTTTGATTACCGCCTCCGATGTGCTGCTGCATACGCTCAATATGCTGTTGATACTTGCTGTGGCCGGGTTGGCGATGCACTTGTGGACGCAAGATCAGTTGGGCGTGGGGGCGGTCGCAGCGGCAACCGCGATGGCTATTCGCGTCAATAGTTTTTCGCATTGGATGTTGTGGGAAATGGCGGCGCTGTTCGAACATGTCGGGACCGTACAGGACGGCATCAACACCTTAGCGCGGCCCAATCTTTTGCGTGACCAAGAGGACGCCGCACCCTTGCGCGTGACGCGCGGCGAGCTGCGCTTTGAGCAGGTCTGTTTTTCTTACGGCGGTACGCGGCGCGTGATTGATCAATTGTCGCTGCATATCCGTGCCGGTGAAAAAATCGGATTGGTCGGACGTTCGGGGGCAGGCAAGTCTTCCATCGTCAATATCCTGCTGCGTACTTACGATATTGAATCGGGCCGTGTGCTGATTGATGGTCAGAATATCGCGCACATCACGCAAGACAGTTTGCGTGCACAAATCGGTCTGGTGACGCAAGACAGCTCTTTGCTGCATCGCTCGGTGCGCGACAATATCATCTATGGCCGACCGGATGCCAGCGAGGCCGACATGATCGCCGCCGCCAAACGCGCAGCGGCGCATGACTTTATACTCAGTTTGGTCGACGGCGAGGGCCGCCGTGGGTATGACGCCCATGTCGGTGAACGCGGCGTGAAGCTATCGGGTGGGCAACGGCAGCGCATCGCGATTGCCCGCGTGATGCTCAAGAACGCGCCGATTTTAGTGCTCGACGAAGCCACCAGTGCGCTCGATTCGGAGGTGGAGGCAAGCATACAAACCAGCTTGGCGCAATTAATGGAGGGCAAGACCGTGCTGGCGATTGCGCATAGGCTCAGTACCATTGCGGCGATGGATAGATTGCTTGTCATCGATCGTGGTGAAATCCTTGAACAAGGTGATCACCAAACCCTGCTGGCGCGCGGCGGTCTGTATGCCAGTATGTGGTCGCGTCAGTCGGGTGGTTTTTTGGGGGAAGAGGGTGACGATGATATTCGCCCCATTTCTTCCGGGTTCCAACCAGTCCCTGGTGCCTGAAGCCATCTTGCTCAGCTGTTGATAACAGGCAGTTGATGGAGTTCAGGATGTTCAACTTCTTCAATTAATTCGATCACGGCGCGGCAGGCCAGCGTCAGTTGTACATGGCGCGACATTGCCAAGGCAATGTAGCGGCTTAATTCTGGCTCTTCCAACCGAGATGCCTGCAGTCGCAGTGCCTTGTCGGCACCTGAGATGGCGAAGGGGCCAAGTAAGGCATACATGCCGCCGCCGCCAACGAGCTGGGTTTGGAAACCCAGTGAATCGGCTTCGGCAGCGACGTTGAGCGTGATGCCACGGTCTGCTGCCAATTGATCTAAGCGGTCGCGCCATGAGTTTGGGCGGCAGAATAGTATCAGCGGCAGGTGATCGAGTGTATCGAAACGGACCGTTTCTGCACGCGTCAGCGGATCGCCATGTGGCCCGACTAGAAATGTCGGTGTCTTGGTCAAATAAATGTCGCCATTGCTGGGGACGGGGTTGTGGCGGTATAGGATTGCCAGATCCACTTCGCCACTTTCCAGCCAGGTTTCCAGCTGCGCCCCCTGGCCTTCGCGTACGATGAGCTGAACCAGCGGATAGCGTTTTTTTAATTCATGATAGAGCGTGCTTGCCAAGGGATGCGAGGTGGATGGCAAGACGCCGATACGTACCGTACCCACCGGCGTACCGGCCGTGGCACGGATATCGTTTTCCAGTTGTTCAGTCTGCGTGATCCAGACGCGCACGCGTGGCGCGATACGCCGCCCCAATTCCGTCAACACCATGCCACGCCCAGTCCGTTGGAATAAGCGCCCACCGCACTCACGTTCCAGTTCGCTGATCTGCCGACTGATGTGAGGCTGTGTCGTGCCATAGGCAAACGCCGCTTTGGTCAGACTGCCCAGTTCACTGACATCGACAAACAACTTCCATGCTGAGTAGTTCATGCACTCTCCAGTTATGTAATATTTAGTATAGCTGAAATGTCTGATACCTGTCTTCTCGCATATCATGGCATGGCCTACACTTTGCTGAAATGCTGGTTAAGCCAGCCCCCCTTCGAAAACCAAGGAGACATGCAATGAAGTTAGTCGCATATGAATACAATGGGCAAGCCGTCTATGGCGTCTTGTCCGGCCAACAAATTATCGAACTCGATGCCAGCCTGCTGGCCCGGTATCCGGACATCCGCGCGGTACTCGATGCACAAGCCTTACCGGACGTTGCGGCCGCTGTTGCTGGTAAAGCGGCGACCTTGTCGTTATCAGATGTCCAACTGCTGCCACCGCTGAGTAACCCGCGTAAAATCTTTTGCGTCGGACTCAATTACAAGTCACATGTCGCCGAGACCAAGCGTCCGGACGCGCCTTATCCGGCAATTTTTCTACGCTTTGCCGATACCCTCATCGCCGACGGTGCGCCCTTGTGTTTTCCTTTCTCCAAGTCGCATATGTTCGATTACGAAGGGGAGCTGGCGCTGGTGATTGGTAAAGGTGGCAGCGACATCGCCGAAGCCGATGCGCTCAGCCACATCGCCGGTTACGCTTGCTTCAACGATGGCACGGTGCGCGACTGGCAGCGCCACACTCACCAATGGACACCGGGAAAAAACTTTGCTCACACCGGTGCGTTTGGACCCGCGCTGGTGACGG
This sequence comes from Undibacterium sp. CCC3.4, assembly GCF_034347425.1. Classification (GTDB taxonomy): domain Bacteria; phylum Pseudomonadota; class Gammaproteobacteria; order Burkholderiales; family Burkholderiaceae_D; genus Undibacterium. Next base: position 557,608 of record NZ_CP133779.1, on the reverse strand, counting down.
CGGACGACATCGCCGATATCACCCGTGTTGAGCTGACTACGCGGCTCAATGGCGAAGTGGTCCAGCAAGCGCCGCTGTCCGATTTGATCTTCTCCTTGCCAGTCATCATCGCCTACCTGTCCCGTTTCACTACATTGAGTCCAGGCGACATCATCGCCACGGGTACACCGGGTGGCGTTGGTGATCGTCGTGAACCGCCGCTGTATTTGAAGCAGGGTGATGTCGTCGAAGTGGAAATTACAGAAATCGGCAAATTGCGCAATGTCGTTGAGGCCATTTAAAAAAATCAATTGGAGTCAAAAATATGATGAACCCTAACAAATCGAGTCAGCGCAGTACCGGTCATCTGCGGATCGCGGTGGATATCGGCGGTACCTTTACCGACTTGGCGATACTCAATGAACAAACCGGTGAACTGTCGTTTGGTAAGGCACTGTCTACCCATGGTCAACTGGTCGATGGTATTCAGAATACCTTGGACAGTGCCGGTGCCCATGTCGAAAATGGCGGCCTGTTTCTGCATGGATCGACGATCGTGATCAATACTCTGCTGGAGCGCAACGGTGCTAAAACTGCGCTGCTGATCACCCAAGGCTTCCGTGATATCTATGAGATCGGTCGGGTCAATCGCCCCGACGCTTACAATCTGTTTTTCTCCAAGCACGAGCCGCTGATACCTCGCTCGTTGCGCTATGAAGTACCCGAGCGCCTGCTGGCCGACGGCAGCATCTACCAGGCCCTCGATGAAGACCGAGTACGCGCTCTGGCACGCGAACTCAAGGAGCAAGGGGTTGAGGCGGTCGCGATTCTGCTGCTGCATTCGTATCGTAATCCGGCACACGAAATTCGCGTGCGCGAAATCGTGCGTGAAGAAATGCCTGGCGTGTTCGTCACCGCTTCGCACGAATTGTCGCAAGAGTACCGTGAGTTCGAGCGCGTCTCTACCGTTGCCGCCAATGCCTATGTCGGACCGCGGGTGTCGGCTTATCTCGGTGAATTGGAGTCGCACTTGACTCAGCAAGGATTCCCAGGCGATTTTTATGCCGTGCAATCGACCGGCGGATTGTTCCCGCTCGACCATGCGCGCCGCGAATGTGTACGCATGCTTGAATCGGGGCCGGCGGCCGGAGTGATCGGTGCCCAAGCCATCTGCGCGCAACTTGGTTTGGGTGATGCCATTGCCTTTGATATGGGCGGCACTACCGCCAAGGCTGGCGTGATCAGCGAGGGCAAGCCACTGACCAGCAGCAGCGCGCTGATCGGCGGTTATGAAAAGGCCTTGCCGATTCAGATACCGATGATAGACATCTTCGAAGTCGGCACCGGCGGCGGTAGTATTGCCCGGTTGGAAGTGGGTAATGCGCTGCGTGTCGGGCCGCAGAGTGCCGGATCAATACCTGGCCCAGCGTGCTATCGCCGCGGCGGTACCGAGCCGACTGTCACCGATGCCAACCTCTTGCTCGGCCGCTTGGATGAAAATAATTTTCTTGGTGGCGAAATGCTGCTCGATAAAGCGGCTGCCACGCATGCCATGAACGAACGCATAGGCAAGCCGCTCGAGCTCGATCCGATCAAGGCCGCCGACGGTATCTTGCGCATCGCTGTTACGGCCATGTCGCATGCGGTCAAGGCCGTCACCACCGAGCGCGGACTCGACGCCGGACGTTTCACCATGGTGGTCTATGGCGGTGCGGGTCCCTTGCATGCTTCGGCCATTGCGCGTGAACTGGGGATTCGTAAGGTACTCATTCCTTACGCGCCGGGCTACTTCTCGGCCTACGGTATGCTGTTTTCTGATCTGCGTTACGACTATGTCCGCTCGGTATTTCGCAAGCTCGACGACGTCTCTTTCGAGGATATCGAAGCGATCTACGCGGAAATGGAAGCCGAGGGGCGTGCCGCCTTAGCGCAGTCTGCCGTTACGCCGGAAGCCATCGTGATCGAACGCGCCGCTGATATGCGTTACGTTGGCCAAGAACACGCGGTGGCGGTTGAATTGGAGACCGCCTATTTTGCGCGGCAAGATCGCGATGCCATTAAACAGCGCTTTGATGCGGTACATGCAGTTCGTTATGGTATCTCCGCGCCGGCTGAGCCGGCCGATCTGGTCAGTCTGCGAGTGACGGTGTTAGGTGTCATGCGCAAGCCGCCGCGCCATACCGTTGAAGAGGGTGGTATCACGCCGCCGGACGAGGCGCTGCGCACCTGTAAGCCAGTCTACTTCCGCTCGGCGCAGGCCTTTGTCGCTACCAATGTCTACAAACGTCATTTGCTGCGTAGCGGGAACCGCATCGATGGGCCGGCGTTGATCGAGGAGCACGCTTCAACCACGGTGATACAACCGGGTGATCATGCCATAGTCGACGTGTGCGGCAACTTGCAAATAACTATCGGGAGCGAATTATAATGAAAGCCACACCAGCAGTCGACGCTGTAACCGTCGAAATTATCCGCAACGGTCTGATCGCCGTGACGGAAGAAATGAAGTCTAACCTGACTCGCACCGCCTACAATCTGATTATCTACGAAGCACTCGACTTTACCGTCGGCTTATTTACGGTCAACGGTGATTCGATCTCGATCGGCCTCGGCTTGCCAATGTTCATCCGTGGCATGAGTGAGACGGTCAAGGCTAAGATACGTCATTTTGGATTGGAAAATATTAAGCCCGGCGATATCCTCGTCACCAATGACGCGTACATCACCGGCAGCCATTTGAACCATTTCACCTTCACCATGCCGGTCTACCACGACAGCCAACTGATCGGCTTTACCTGCTGTATGGCGCACTGGTTGGATGTCGGCGGTACCTTGGGTCAGATCACTACGGATATCTATTCCGAGGGGATCCAGATTCCTATCGTCAAATATCGTAAGGAAGGTATCGTCAATCAAGATTTACTCGATATCATCGCCATGAACGTACGCCTGTCGGAACGCGCCATGGGCGATCTGCGCGCACAAATTACCGCCATCACGACCGGTGAGCGGCGCTATTTGGATCTGGTGCAGCGTTATGGTTGGTCGGCGGTAACGGCTTCGGTACAGCAGATCATGGACCATTCAGAGGCACTGGCTAGGGCGAACACGCGGACCATTCCGGATGGCGTGTATGAGGCCGAATCGTTTATGGATGATGATGGTCTCGAAGTCGGTAAGCGCATTCCTATCCGGGTCAAGGTGATCGTTCAGGGTGATGAAATGACGGTCGACTTCACCGATGTGGCCAAGCAGGTACGTGGTTTCTACAATTCAGGTTTCAGTACTGGTATCGCTTGCGCACAGGTTGCCTACAAATGCCTGACTACGCCGACCGATTATCCGGTGAATGACGGCAGCTTCCGCTCCTTGAAGGTGATTATGCCGATGGGAACCGTGATCAGTGCCGAGCGGCCGTTCCCGATGCGGGTCTGGATGACCTTCCCGATGACGGTCATCGATACGATTTTCAAGGCCTTGGCATCAGCGATTCCTGCACGTGCCATTGCTGGTCACCATGCCGACTTGGTGTTCCCCAACATTCACGGGATTTCGCCCGAGGATGGCCGGTTATTTATTGTCGGTATCGGCCCGCTTGGCGGTGGCTGGGGTGCAAAGGCGCGCGAGGATGGAGTCTCTGCAACGGTCTGCATTAACGATGGCGATACCCATAACAGTCCTACCGAACAATTGGAATCGAAATATCCGGTGCTGGTGGAAAGTTATCGCTTGCGTCAGGACAGTGCCGGTCCAGGGCGTCAGCGCGGTGGCTTGGGTGCAGAAATGGTCGTACAAGCCTTGTCACCGTTTGCCGTCACCACCCGTATCGATCGGGTTCACTGCAAGCCATGGGGGCTAGATGGAGGCAGTGAAGCGGCCGGCAACGGCATAGGAATTCGGCGCAACGGCGTATGGGATGAAGAGCTGCCCAACGCCAAGATTTTCAATGTCCGCCTTGCCCGTGGCGATGCTTACAAGATGCTCTCTGGCGGTGGTGGTGGCTTTGGCGCCGCTGCTGAGCGTGACCCGGAGTTGGTGGCTCACGATGTCCGCGAAGGCTACGTCAGCACGCTGCAAGCCGAACAGGCATATCGGGTAGCGCTGACCGCGGATGGTCAGGTGGATGCCGCAGCCACAGAGCGTCTGCGCGCGCTCGAACCGTCTGCCACGGTCTGAGATCATGGAACTTGCCATGAGCACCGGAGTAGCCTGCATTGCGCAGGAATTGCTCGATATCTGGCAACGCTTGTCTAGCCAGCACGTCGCCTTGGCGACGGGCTGCGCCTGTGGCATCGGTGGTGTTACCCTGCGGCTGCAGGATTTCGAGCAGGATATCGCCGATTACCTGTTGGCGCAGGCTCAACGCGCTCAGCGCAGCGACGTCAGCACTTTTTTACGCCGCCATGGCGTCGATGCGGACGGCGCTGCCTGGCATCTCGGCATTCTGTTAGCTGCGCTGATGGATACTGGCGTGACCATGTGCCTAGATCCCGACGTGGCGGAGTTTATCCTGTCCAGACTGGGAAAGACCTTGCGCTCGTTTGCGAAACTACACGGCTAGAAGGAAGATGATATGGAACACGGGAATGCTATAGTGGATCCACATATCCGGACAACAGTTTAAACTAGTGTCTGTCGAAAAGAGACGAGGCAGACCATGAGTGAAAATAAGAGAAAAATATTTAGCGGCGCACAAAAAGCCAAGGTAGCAGTTGAGGCAATCAAAGGCGAAAAGACGATCAATCAGATCGCCCAAGAGTTCGGGGTGCATCCGACGCAGGTTAGCCAGTGGAAGAAAGAATTACTGGAAAATGCAGGCAGTCTGTTTGAAGGTAAGCGCGGTCCGAAACCGGCCAGCACACAGAACGACCCAGACCGTCTCTATGCCAAAATTGGGCAACTGAATATGGAACTCGATTGGCTTAAAAAAAAGTCAGGGATCAGCCTGTAACGGAACGATTGCAGTGGGTAGAGCCGCTCTCTGCCCTTTCAATCGCCACACAATGCCGTCTCGTTTCAGTCACGCGCTCGGTCGTGTACGACAAGAAAAAGCGCTTGCAAGAAGAGATCAATCCGTTTGATAGTTTGCTGTTGCAATTGCTTGACGAGGAATACACCAGACATCCATTTTACGGCACGCGACGCATGACGCATTACTTGCGAGACTGTGGCCATGCAGTGAACCGCAAGCGCGTACAGAGGCTGATGCAGCAACTGGGATTGGCAGGTATGGCCCCAGGCCCCAACACCAGTAAAGCGCATCCGCAGAACAAGATTTACCCGTACTTACTGAGAGGTATCGATGTCACTCGACCAAATATGGTCTGGAGTACAGACATCACATTCATCAGGCTGCCGCGGGGTTTTGTGTATCTGGTGGCGATCGTTGACTGGTATAGCCGGAAGGTGCTGTCTTGGCGGTTGTCGAACACGATGGATGCGGGGTTTTGCGTGGACTGCTTGGAAGAAGCCATAAAATGGTATGGAACGCCGGAGATTTTTAATACCGATCAGGGTGCGCAGTTTACCAGCCAGGCCTTTACTGGGCTGCTGCTTAGAAACGGCATCAAAATCAGTATGGACGGTCGCGGTCGGGCGTTGGATAATATTTTTGTTGAGCGTCTATGGCGCAGTGTGAAATATGAAGAAGTGTATTTGAAAAAGCATGAAAGTATGCCGGAGTTGGTGATCGGCTTGGCGAACTATTTTATGTTCTACAACGCTGAACGTAAACATCAATCATTGGGTTATCAAACGCCGGAAACCGTGTATCGATCAGGCGTGGGCGGCGGTGCCAAGATCGTAAACAAATTTGGTACTGAACTGCCTGATTCAAAAATGATAGAAAAGAAAAGCACGGTAGTGATGTAGTGCGAATAACGGGGCAGCGCCGCGCAGCTGTGGCAGAAACAGGCACTATCTTAAACTCTTTGAATAATTGTCTGGACTTAGGGGGCCACTTTATGCGCAGAGCAGACCAGCAAGCTTGCCAGTGACTGTTTTAAGCGGATTTCTTGGCAGTGGCAAGACGACCTTGCTGTCTCATATACTGCGCGATCCGGCTTATGCTCGTACGGCGGTGATTATTAACGAGTTCGGCGAAGTCGGTCTCGATCATGAATTGCTGGAGCAGGCCCATGAGGAATTGGTATTGCTCGCCAATGGCTGCGTGTGTTGCACAGTGCGCGGAGATTTACTCGAGGCGATGCAGCGATTGCGCACCGCCGGCAGCGCGATGGGCATTGATCGGGTGCTGTTGGAAACCACTGGTTTGGCAGACCCGACGCCGATCCTGCACACGCTCATGGCCGACTCGACATTGGCTCAATATTTTCATTTCGACCGTTTGATCACCACGGTTGATGCGGTCAATGCCATGTCTACCCTTGATCAGCACGTGCTCGCGGTAAATCAGGTGGCACTGGCGGATCAATTGGTATTAACCAAGAGTGATTTGCTCACGCCGGCAGAGTTACAAATAGTAGAACAGCGCCTGCGGCGGCTGAATCACGCTGCGCCCTTGAACCTCGTCACGCATGGGAATATTCCTGTGAAAATTCTGTTCGGTGACACTCCGCTTCAGAAGCACAGCGAAGTTGATGCTCACGTCGCTCAGCATCAGGTTCTTGGCATAGTACCGGTCCACGGGCACTCCGATTCTGATTCCCATGTCCACGAACATACACATCACGACGATGGCATCCGTTCGTATGCGGTAGTTCTTGACGAGGCCGTTTCGTGGCAGGGTTTTCAGTCGTGGCTGGCGTTAATCACGGCCATGCGCGGTCCCGATCTGTTGCGTGTCAAGGGCTTGGTACAGGTGCGCGAACATCCGGAGCGACCCGTCGTGATCCATGGCGTCCAACACATCTTTCATCCAGCGCGGATATTGGATGCTTGGCCGAGCCAGGACCGACGAACGCGGCTGGTGTTCATCACGCGAGGTATTGAACAAGAGGAAATAGACGACACCCTGGCGATTTTTGCCCGTTAGTATATTACAGCCGCGTAGACGGCTTAGAAAATTAAAAATACTGGAGACCCCATGAGTATGGCACCACACGCGGCAGCACCGAATGCTGCGGCAGAACAGTTGGCATCACTTGATGCCATGCAGCTTGACAATATCCGCGCGGATGCTCGGCTTATGCGCGCAGCGGATTTATTATTCAGACTGGAGAATGTGCACCTTTGCCGCTGGCACAGCAAAGCCAGGGTGGTTATGGGTACTGCAACCTTCTTCGACGCTTTTGACGCACTGTCGCTCGCATTTGTCCTGCCGGTATTGATCGGTCTCTGGCACATTAGCCCAGCTCAGGTCGGGCTACTGATCGCGGCCGGATATTTGGGACAAGTGATCGGTGCGCTGTTCTTTGGCTGGCTGGCCGAGCGTATAGGTCGAATTCGCAGCGCTGGCATCACGATCGGACTGATGTCGGTGATGAGCATCGCCTGTGCTTTTACAGGCAGTCTGCACATGCTGTTTCTGGCGCGCTTCATACAAGGTATCGGTGTCGGCGGCGAGGTACCGGTGGCCGCGACCTACATCAATGAGCTATCACAAACAAAGGGGCGTGGCCGCTTCTTCATGCTGTACGAACTGATCTTTCCTATCGGCCTGTTAGGGGCAGCCCAGATTGGTTCTTATGTTGTTCCTCGCTATGGCTGGGAATGCATGTTTCTTGTCGGTGGTTTGCCGGGTTTGATCATTACTTATTTGATTTTCCGCTTGCCAGAGTCGCCACGCTGGCTGATCGGCCGCAGTCGCTATGCCGAGGCCGAACGCATCATCGTTGATATCGAAGCGGTTTCACCTGGACGACACATCGAGTCTACCGAGCGCGCGGCGGTTGCGCAGCGCGTCTCTGAGATCGCGCAGAGTCTGCAAAATCAAAAGAAACGTTCATGGAAGGAATTGTTCTCGCCGATTTACCGCACCCGCACCTTGGTCGTGTGGGTCTTGTGGGCCAGTGCCTACTTCATCGCCAACGGTATCAATAATTGGCTGCCCACCCTGTACAAGACGGTCTATCACTTACCGCTGCAGGAAGCACTCCACATGGCATCGCTGTCGAATGTGCTGAGTACCTGCGCCGTGGTGTGCTGCGCGCTGACAATCGATCGTATTGGACGACGTCGCTGGGCGATCGGCAGCTTCTGTGTCGCTGGTCTGCTGCTGCTCGGCTTGGTGGTGCTTGGTACGGACAACGTGATCAACGTGATGATATTGGCCTCCAGCGCTTACGCGGTGATGGGCACGACCACGGTCATGCTCTATTTGTACACGCCGGAAATCTATCCGACCAGAATGCGTGCGATAGGCACGGGGCTGGCCACCTCGTGGTTGCGGGCTGCGTCTGCCGCAGCACCCGCTATGGTTGGTGTGGTGTTGGCACGCGATGGCATTGCCACCGTTTTCTTGATGTTTGCGGCGACGACCGTGGTTGGCTTAGTCGCAGCTTGGCGGATGATAGAAACCAGCAATCGCTCGCTGGAAGAGATCTCACCGTAGACGGTAGCGTATGTAACACAGCAACAAGCCGTTCTATTCAAAGACAGATTTTTGAGCCTATCCTTAAGCCGGCTCTCGGCTAAGTGCGCCTTGTTTCGGACCAGCGGCTTGCAGTAAATCTGCTCTGTTTGTATAAAAAGAATGACGAGGCCGACAGGTCTTGTTTGAAGTGGAAATACCAATCCTTAGGAGACAAAAATGAAAATAAAATTTAATCCCAGAGTCGTCTTTTCTATTCTGGCAAGTGCGCTCACAATGACCGCCCATGCGCAATCTCAGGTCGAAATTTATGGCTTGGTGGGTGCGTATGCCGGCAGTATGAAGCGGAGTGGTGATACGGCGGCTGTTCCGCAACTCAATGGTGGCGGCTTGACGACCTCGTATTTGGGCTTTCGCGGTAAAGAGGATTTGGGTGGTAATGTAAGCGCGATTTTCTCGTTAGAGAGTTTTTTTCGTACTGATACTGGGGAGCAGGGTCGCAGCGCGACGGACCCGCTGTTTTCACGTAATGCCTGGGTAGGTATGGAAGGAGATTTCGGTCGGGTAACCATGGGGCGCCAGACTAACCCGGCCTATTCAGCGATGTCCCAGCTCAGCCCGTTTGGTACTTCGGTGGTGTTTTCGCCCTTGGTGTTGCAGACCTTTGTTGCTACCTACGGCAGCAATGTTCTTGGCGACACCGTGTGGAACAATGTGCTCCAGTACAGCGCACCCAAGTTATCTGGATTCAGTGGCACCGTACAGTATGGCTTCGGTGAAGTAGCCGGCAGCAACGGCGTGGCCAATCTCGGCCTGCATGGCAGCTATACCGACGGCAAATTCTTCGCAGCCGTGTCTGCCCAACGTTTGCGGGTGAATGTGCTCACGCCATTAGCGGCACAGCAGAAGGCCGTGCTGGCAGGTGTCAGCTATGATTTTGGTCTGCTCAAATTATCTGGCAACCTGTCGCATACTGATATTGATAAAGGTCGTTCGACCCGCACCGTGGATGCCGGCATTTCCCTACCTATCTCGGCAGTCGGATCGATATTGGCGGAAACCGCACAATCACATATTGCAACCCCAGGCGTCGCCGACCTGAGCCGTACCACATCGTCGTTCGGCTACGATCACAAATTTTCCAAACGCACCGACGTATATATTGTGTATTCACTTGATAAGCGTAGCAATGCCGCTTCCGCAGGTAGCCAAGCAATCGGCCTGCGCCATGCTTTCTGAGCAATTTTCAAGGGCTTACCTTGGACTAATTTTTTGGGAGATGTAAATGAAAAAGCTTTTTAAATTGTTCATCCTGGCCTTGTTTGTCAGTGCGGCAGGCATGGCCGCCGCTGCGAGCGACCGAGGCACGGCGGAAGAAGCGGTCGCTTTGGTTAAGAAAGTCATTGCCGATATGAAGAAAGACGGCAAGGAAAAAGTCATACAGGAAGTACAGACTGGTAGCAGTCGTTACAAGGACCGCGACCTGTATATTTTCATCAGCGGTATGGATGGCGTGACCCGTGCGAACGGGAATAACCCAAAAATTGCCGGTAAAAATCTCAATGACGTCAAGGATGCGGATGGAAAATACATGGGTAAAGAGCGCTTCGAGATCGCCCGTAGTAAGGGGCAAGGCTGGCAAGACTATCGCTGGCCCGACCCCTTGACCAAGGAGATCCACAAAAAATCAACCTATCTGGAAAAGTATGAGGATCTCATTGTCAGCTGCGGTATTTATAAAAACTGATTGTGCGCTTCCCTGACTACATACGCGCAACGAGCGACTAAACCGTGGGAGATAAATGATGCAATGGTTCTATAATCTGAAAATATCGGCCAAACTGCTGGCATCTTTTGGCGTCGTATTACTGCTGATGTTGATGATGGGAATCAGCGCTATCTTCGCTATGGGTCGCATCAATCAGTCGACTGCCGATTTGGCGCATGAGTGGATGCCGAGTGTACGAATTGCCATGAGTCTTAGGACTGATCTGGCCGAGATGCGCCGCTGGGAGTTGGCGCATCTGTTGTCTGATGATGAAACAGCCATGGCTGCTTATGAGAAGCGAATGGATCAGATTCAGGCCGCCAGCAATGCTGATCGTTCCTCTTATGAGAAACTGATATCCGGTGGCGAAGAGCGTCATCTGGTAGCCAACTTCGACCAGGATTGGACCATCTTCATCACTGAGCATCCCAAGGTGATCAGCTAAGGGAGGTATCGTGGTGGAGCGGGTAGTGGACACGATGGAATCAATCAGCGCATCGTCGTCCCAGATCGTCGATATTATCAGTGTGATTGACGGTATCGCATTTCAAACCAATATACTGGCCTTAAACGCGGCCGTAGAGGCGGCACGCGCCGGCGAGCAGGGACGTGGTTTTGCCGTGGTGGCGAGCGAGGTACGTACGCTTGCACAGCGCTCGGCAGCCGCGGCGAAGGATATCAAGATACTCATCAGCGACTCGGTGGAGAAAGTCTCGCTTGGCTCTCAATTAGTCAATGAGGCAGGGGTGACGATGAATGAAGTTGTTACCAGCGTCGCTCGCGTCAGGGATATCATCAGCGAGATTACTGTGGCCAGTACGGAGCAAAGCCTGGGAATCGAGCAAGTCAATGTGGCGATTACGCAGATGGATCAAGTAACGCAACAGAATGCGGCACTTGTGGAGCAGGCAGCGGCAGCCGCCGCATCGATGCAGAGTCAAGCATCTAAGTTGAGCGAGGTAGTGAGCGCCTTCAAATTGGCACCAACAGCGGTGCCGGTTGATCAGATGTGTGCGTAAAACCGCGGCGTTCAGAGGGTGTCGCAAAAGTCGGGCGCTCATTTTTTTACATCTGACACACCGCAAGTCACGTCATGCTGACTGAAAACTCTTTTGCGACAAGCTCTTCAGGATGGGGCGGATATCAAGCAGCCATAGCAATCAGATTTTTGGCCTGCTGGAAAAATGCTTGATCATCAATGCAATGGCAGCAAGCAGTCCAGCTAAAGATAATGAAGACAAAATCCCGGTAAAGTCTACATTGCGCCGCATTAGCTCGGCAATTAAAAATGATCCGGCAACACCGCCAAACCGACCAATTCCCAGCATCCACGAAATGCCGGTGACGCGCGCCTCGGTTGGATAGAAGGCTGCGGCTAAAGCGGCAAGTGAAACCTGCGACATATTCATCATGATGCCGCCTGCAAATACGCATAACATCAGATAGATATTACTGTCAGAAACATGGCCAATCAAATATAAAAGAACCGCTGTTAAGGCATAGCCAGTTGCCACAACGATGTTGGGGTTGAATCTATCCATGAGCCAGCCAAACAAGATGGCACCGACTCCACCTAAGGGGAACAGGGCGGAAATCAACGACGCGTCGGCCGCTTGTATGCCGGTATCTTTGAGCAGTATGGGTAACCAATTGATGAGCGAATAAAAAATCATCAGTCCCATGAAATACGTCAACCACAGCATGAGCGTACCGACGATGTAAGGTCGAGAAATCATCAAAGCCAAGCCGGCGGTGACGGAGTGCGGCGTTTTGTCAGCCATGAGGAAATCAGATTCCTGCACTTCTTTGGCGCTTATTTTACTCAAAATACGGGCGATTTTTTTGGCTGACTTTCCGGCTGCCGCCAAAAATTTTACCGATTCTGGCAAGACGCTAAAGATCAGTATCGATAACAACAAGGGGAACAAACCCCCAGCCACTAACACGCTGCGCCAGCCCCAATGGGGGATCATCCAAGCAGAGATGAATCCTCCCAGTGCTGCTCCCAATGGAAAGCCACAAAACAGTGCATTGGTTATAAATGAGCGGCTCTTGTCGGGGCAATATTCGCTCATCAAGGTAACTACATTGGGTAAGGCTGCACCTAAGCCCAGCCCTGTCAGTAAGCGCAAAACCACCAGTTGGTCTAAATTACTGACCAAGGCTGATGCCATGCAGGTAATGCCAAAAAAGCTGACTGACATACCAATGACGATCTTTCGTCCGTATTTGTCCGCGACCGGTCCGGCAAGCAGCGAGCCTATCGACAAACCAAGCAGCGCCGCAGTCAGGACTGGTGCCAGCGCTTGTTTGGAAATATGCCATTCATTTTGCAGCGAAACGGCTAAAAATCCGGCGACCGCCGTATCAAAACCATCGAACAATACAATCGCGAAACAGATAGCAAAAATCAGCTTCTGGTAGCGTGAAAACGGCTGGGCATTGATGAGTAGTTGAACCGGTGAACTTGCCTTGAGATTCCCCTGTCCTTCAGTTTCTACAGTACTTAACATGTTTGTCTCCTGATTATTATGAATGCTATTTGTGAGCTTGTATTGGATTCGAATCGATCCATTTAATTACAAAAATGCTGTTACATCCCTTCTACGAAAAACAGTCGACCATCCGAGTTCGCCATGCGTATCGTTCTGGCGGCGATATAGTCCTGCGAGTCATACCATTTGCTCGCACTCTCAGCATTTGGAAAACGCACAATCACAGTTCGCCACTGCGTACCATGCAGTTCGTCTGCCCCTTCTTTCTGGATCCGGCGGCCACCCCGGACCAGAAATTCCCCACCAAATTTTTCTACACTGGCAGTTGATAAGGGCAAGTAATCCGCATAACTTTTTGGATTAGTAATCCGTATCTCGGCAACGACAAATACTTCATTCATGTTTGATGACCTCCACAAGATGTGAGATGCACGCGGCAAGCTCGTACTCTCAAAAGAAAAACCTTTTAATTTTTTTTAAGGCGACGCAAGTGCGCCTCAGTGGCGGCGGACCAACCGCTGGAAGTACCTCTGCACCTCCTTAAGCCTATGTCTTAAGAGGCTGTCGCAAAAGCCTGATGGAATCTTTTACATCTGAAACACCGCATACCTCGTCATTCCCGCATGCTGCAACCTCGTCATTCCCGCATGCTTTTGGCGGGAACCCAGTGTCGTTTTCAGCGCTGAAAACACGATCATATCTGGCATTTTCAGTTAACCACGAACGCCGCTGGGTTCCTGCTAAAAGCGCGCAGGAATGACGTGGCCACCAGTTGGGATAATGACACCGACTCAATACCCTTTTGCGACAGCCTCTTAAGCGACGCGGTGACCTGCCGCCTTTTTGTAGGCCGTAACAATCTCTTTAATTTCAGCCGGATCGATGACGTCTTCTAATTTACTGAAACCATCCGGTGCACGTTCTTCCACCAGATCGAGAATGGCATCCAAGCCTTCTTGGCGATTCAATCGAACAATCTCAGCGCAGGTAGGAAGTCGATAGCGTTCGTACTCATCGAGCGCGGCTTCAACAGACGACTCGGTAGCAAGATAATCTGCCAGACACTTGGCATCCAAGATCGCCTGAGTGGCACCGTTAGAACCAATCGGGTACATAGGGTGGGCGGCGTCACCGAGTAAAGTCACGCGACCGTGACGCCAGCGTGGTAAGGGGTCGCGGTCAACCATAGGCCATTCGAGCACCTGCGTCGCCCCATGCAATACTGCAGGAATATCCAGCCACTCAAATTTCCAGTGTCCAAATGTAGGAAGCAGATCACTGATGTCGGCTGGTTTATTCCAATCTTCACGTGACGGCGCGGTCAAAGCCCCACCGAAGCCATCTTCGCGTAGACGCCGATCGCAAATCCAATTGATCAATTGCGTACCATCGGCACGCGGCTCTTCAATTGGGTACACCACGAACTTGGCGCGGCGATGCCCGGCTTGCACCATCGAACGTCCATCCAAAAATGGTTGGACCCGGCTAGTTCCGCGCCACATCATCATGCCATTCCACTTCGGTGCCCCTTCGTCGGGATAAAACTGTTTGCGGATGGCAGAATGAATCCCGTCTGCTGCAATCAGTAAGTCTGCGCTGTGTTCGACCTCGTCGCCATTGGCTAACACAGCGATCGCCGTAATCTGCTCGGCGCTTTGCGTGACTGAGCGAATCTTTTGTCCGAGATGAAGGTGCTGCTGGCCGATGCGTTTCACTGCCTCGTGCCACAAGTGCATTTGCAGTTGGCCGCGATGAATGCTCAGTTGAGGGTGGGAATAGCCGGCAGGGATGCCGCGCAAATCCTGATAAATCGTCTGACCATGGCGATTGGCGAAGATCAAGGCCGAGGTCTCAAGCGCCATGGCTTTGAGTGCTTCCAGCACACCCAGTTCGTCTAACACGGCTACCGCATGCGGCAAGATATTGATGCCGACACCGAGAGGTTTCAGTACTTCGGTCGCCTCACATAAAGTGACCTGATGCCCCTTCGCATGCAGCGCCAGAGCAGTGCACAGACCGCCGATACCACCGCCGGAAATCAAAATTTTTCTTTGTTGCGTCATACCAGTCTCCATTATTGTTTTGATGATGTTGATTTATCCTAAGCTATATTGTTGCGCTATGCAACAATATTTTTACAGAGTTTTGGCACCGGATGAAACTGCTCGAGAGGCCGAAAAATTAAGCTGACAGAGGGGGAAATCAGCTATGATGTTTCAATAAAGCATAGAGTTAAGCCGCTTAAGCACGCATATTTTTAAAAAATTCCACAAGTGATGACGAAAAAAAAAGACCCTGAAAACCAGGATTCTGGTGCCAGCCAGGAACGGCCACTACTAAGAATTCCGAATCTTGAATATGGCCTTCTCGATCACTTGCTGGGATTTGCTTTGCGGCGGGCACAAAACACCTTGTTCATGGATTTCTACCGAGCAACGGCCGATTACGAAGTCAGCCCGCAACGTTTTGCCGCACTTGTTTTGATTGCGGAAAATAAAAACATCCGTCAAGCGCAACTTGCGCAAGCATTAGGATTGCATCGAAGCGGCGCACTCAGGCTGGTTGCCTGGCTTTCTGAGCGCGGTTGGGTAGAGCGACATGATGATGAAATTGACGCCCGCGCGTGGGGCGTGACGCTGACCAAAGCTGGCAGCGCCATCTTGCGTGAATTGAGCAAAGCGGTGCAGGAGCACGATCGCAATATTCAAGGCTTGCTTGGTGATCGCGGCGCGCAATTGAAGCTGGACCTGGAATTGATTGCGCAGAATGGCTTGGTTGACAGCGCTGTGAGGGAGTGAACGAGCAAGGTCGAAACGCCTAGCGAAGCGCAGATTTAATCCAAGCGGTTTGTCCGCCGCTACTGAGGCGCCTTGCATTGCATCCTCATTGGCAACGGCCAATTCCACTGCGATTAAATCTGCGCTTCCCTAGCTGACAGTTCTCGATCAGGATTGAAGAGCTTCGAAGATTGGTAGTGCTTTTAACGCTGCAATAATAATAAATTTATCAAATAATTGCTGAGCGCTTGCTAAAGCGCTTTCTAGATGCCGCCTTTTCAATCGGGGTTTAAAAATTTTTTTTCGTCTTCAATTATCTAATTTATAGCATCATCTTTGAGAAATAATAAAAATTTTATACGTAAAATTAAAAAAATAGTAAGAATAATTAAGAAAATTAGTGTTTGAAATAAGAAAATTAATAAAAATGGTCCGTACGTAGGAATTTCAGCTGCAAAACTTGATCCTCCTCCAGGTAGTGCAAAAATACCAATAGATGGTGACAGCATACAAAATAGAAATATGAAATAAGTCATGTACGATTTTTTTCTATTGATTACTAAAGGTGAGCCATGGTTCTTTATTTCAAATTCTTTTGTAATATTTTTTTGACCATTTCTTATCCATAGGAAAATAAAAAATTCAAAAAAAGCGATAAGTGTTGCTGTGAGGACCAATGCAAAAAGTGCGGACTCTTGATTGTCGCGTATAACAGGTTTAGCGGTTATATTTAAAAACTCCATGATACAAATAACAACTATTGTTATGAAAATTGCTGATGAAATGATGAACAATGGAGGAATAAAATTTTCAGATATCATCTCTTGCTTTTTATTCATTTTGTTAACGTAACATTTTTTATTATTGTTTGGACATAAACTCAAAGAAAAATATTCCTTATTTCCATCCGAAAAAAAAAGCCATATATTTAAATTTCTATCAGTTTAAATTAGAAGAGCTACCTGCCTATGCTTATGAAAAATGTTTTCACATTCCTTCGGCATCTGCAGATAACTCTTAGACCACACTTATTATACTAATTACATGGCTAAGGCAACGCTCATCGCTGCAGCACCTTCAACAGCGAGAACTGCGCCGGCGATTGTAATGGGCGTACCCATTCCAGCTGCCGCGAGACCAGTTCCTATAACGGCTGCAGCAAACCCCGCGAAAAACAAGTTTGCGTCCACACCACCACTAACGTCATCGATTTCAGCTACCGTAAGTTCATGCATCATCACCCTCCATTTTTGGCTATCAAAAAAGAAAAGTGAATAGTGAATAGTGAAAAATTCACCGTAAATAGTTTATTTTTACTTCGGTGCCTCGTCAAGAATTTTGAACAACTTAATGGATCGTCGCAAGCGACGATGGAAAAGACTCTGGAAGGGGTTTGCATCCCCTGCCATCGCGTCGCTCCTTCGAATGCGAGCGTTGGGTATTCGCACAAAAAAACAAAAACTTAATTAAAAATCCCACGGAATTTGACGAACAGCCAAAAAAAGAAGGGCCAGTGATTTTCACTGGCCCTCTTTGTTTAAATCAAAAAGAAGCTGTTTTTGCTCGCAAACTGAAAATATCAGATTAGTCGCAACTTATGGGTCCCCCCACATCAAACCCGCGCTCCCCTATACCCTACAATCAGCCACAAGCACCAACATACCCGCAAGACACGCAACGGCTGCAGCCATCGATTTTTTGCAAGGCGTAAGCGCCGCAGTCCGGGCATTTTTTACCGGTGGCGACATAGCTGATCGGGGCATTGTCGCCCTCGTATGCGAGGTCGTCGAGGCCGTATTGCTGCATGCGCGAGCGGAAGCGTTCGGCCAGTACATGCACCGGAATCTGATTGCCGGCGGCATCGAGATAACCGCGTTTCATCAAGATGCGTTGCAAGGAATAACCGATCGCCGCGACTTCCGATTCATGGAACAGCGGCGCTTGGCTGCCATCGTCCTTGGTCAAGGTGCCGCAGCGTACCGTGCCTTTGTCCCACACCACTTCGCGCATGTCGGCCAAGGCTTTGGAAATTGAACCACCGGAACGCGCGGCCATCGACAGCAAACGCATGCTGGCAGTAATCCATTGTTGGCCATCGTTTTTCTGCCCGGCCGGCATGAAGAATTCGAACGGTCGCTCTATCGTTACGCGTTCGCCGCCGACCATGCCTTGCACATGAATGAAGCTGACCGTCAGGTAGACGGTTTTTCTGCCTTCGTAAGTCATGTACTGTACTTTTGAGGTGACCGATTCGAGGTCGCCGAATGGTCGGCCATCGAATTGTCTGCGCAATAAATCTTCGTCGGCAATGACTTTGTTTTCGACGGCGGCGCTCGCTTCCGGTGCGGCACCTGCCACCGATAACACGCTGCCGAGTATGCTGTTAGGGCGATACGTGGCTAAACCTTTGAGGCCGGCTTGCCAGGCTTCCATGTACAGATTTTGGAAGTCGGCGTACGGATAATCGGCCGGTACATTGACGGTTTTGGAAATCGCCGAGTCGATGTAGGGTTGCACTACTTGCAGCATCTTCATGTGATCGCTGGCCGACATATTGAGGGCCGTAACAAATTGCTGCGGCAATTTACTGTCATCGCTGACATCGTTGCCCATGTGACGATACAAACGCCAAGCGTGATCGGCCACTTCGTAAATGCGCGCATCGCCGACGGCCATGCGTTTTTTACGGTTGTACACCCAGGAAAATGCCGGCTCGATGCCATTGGAGGCATTGTCAGCAAAGGCCAGGGTGATGGTACCGGTCGGCGCGATCGAGAGCAGATGCGAATTGCGCAAGCCGTTTTTCTTGATCGCTGCGCGTACCGCTTTCGGTAAGCGTTGGGCGAAACTGCCGGCCAAATAGTTTTTGCTGTTAAATAAGGGAAATGCGCCTTTTTCACTGGCCAGATCAGCCGAAGCCAAATACGCGGCGTCGCGCATCGCTTCCGATACTTGGCGTGCAAATTCGCGGCCGTCGTCGCTGTCATAGCGAATCCCGAGCATTACCAAGGCGCTGCCGAGGCCGAGGAAGCCAAGGCCGACGCGGCGTTTGGCCATGGCTTCGGCTTCTTGGCGATCGAGTGGCCAGGCCGTGGCGTTGAGTACATTGTCGAGCATGCGCGTGGCGACCGTGACGACTTCGACGAAGGCGGGGAAGTCGAAACTGGCGGCCGCTTCGAAGGGGGCGCGCACGAAGCGGGTCAGGTTGACTGAACCCAAGCAGCAGCAACCGTAATCGGGCAAGGGTTGTTCGGCGCAGGGATTGGTGGCTTCGATGGTTTCGCAGTAGTACAGATTGTTTTCCGCATTCATGCGCGAGAGGAACAGGATGCCCGGTTCGGCGTGGTCGTAAGTCGACTTCATGACAACATCCCACAAATCGCGTGCGCGTATGCTTTCATACACCCAGATGCCATCGTCGCGGCGATAAGCGCCGGCTGCTTTCTTACTTTCACTCGGTTCGGCCTTGTGCACCAGCGCGTAATCAGCATCGCTGGCAACGGCTTGCATGAATTCGTCGGTGACACCGATGGAGATATTGAAGTTACTCAGGCCGCCTTGGTCTTTGGAACGGATGAATTCGAGGATGTCGGGGTGATCGCCACGCAATACGCCCATCTGGGCACCGCGGCGGGCACCGGCTGATTCGACGGTGGAACAGGAGGCATTGAAGACTTGCATGAACGAGACCGGACCAGAGGCGCGTGAGCGGGTACCGCGCACCAAGGCGTCTTTCGGACGAATGCTGGAAAAATCATAGCCGACGCCACCGCCGCGCCGCATGGTTTCAGCGGCATCGGCCAAGGCAGCATAAATGCCGGGCTTGCCGTCAGTCGGGCTGGAAACCGAATCGCCGACCGGTTGCACGAAACAATTGATCAGGGTGGCGTGCAAATCCATGCCGGCGGCAGAATTGATGCGCCCGGCCGGGACGAAGCCGCTTTGCTGCGCCCATAAAAATTGTTCTTCGTAAAATTCGCGTGCTTCTTCCTGCTCCACGCTGGCCAAGGCTTTGGCAACACGGACTTGCACATCGTGGATGCTGGCTTCTGTGCCTTTAGCATATTTTTCGAGCAAGACGTCGAGGGAGATTTCCTGTGGGGCCATGTGTGTGATTCCTTGGGGGTTGATTCGGGAGCAGCGTGTATTGTATTCCAGCGCGAGCAAGTCGTGTCGGACGCCCCTCTCAGCGGTACTTGAATCGCTGACAAGATTGACTGTTATCAATTTTTGATCACGGCTTCCAGCGGTGCTGCCAGGATGTTTATTTAATAAAGGTTTGTAACAGTGCCATGGTTCTGGCCGTCGCGCCTTGGTGGTGAAGAAAGAAGGCATGGGCCGCTTGTCCCATGCTGTGGCGTGGTTCGGTCTTGGCCAGCAGGGCCAGAGCCTGTGCCAGCATGGCATCGGCATCGGCCACCCGTACGGCGGCACCGGCGGCGATGGCTTGATCGGTAATTTCCGAGAAATTGAAGGTGTGCGGACCGGTTAAGGCCGGCTTGCCCATGGCAAAGGCTTCAATCAAATTGTGGCCGCCGAGCGCGACCAGACTGCCGCCGACAAAGGCCAAATCGGCCGCTGCGTAGTACATATACATTTCGCCCATGCTGTCGCCGAGCAAGACATCAATGTCGCTCATGGGGCTGCTGTCGCTTTCCAGTTGCGAACGACGGACAGTGCGCAGGCCGCGTTGCATCAGCAATTGCGCCACCTCATCGAAACGTTGCGGGTGGCGTGGTGTGATGATGAGCAGTGGCTTTTCGGGCGCGCTGGTAGTCAGGCGCATCCAGGCGTCGAGTATCAGGCTTTCTTCGCCGTCGCGAGTGCTGGCGCACAGAAAAATCTGACGTCGACCCAAGCGCTCGCGCAAGGCCGCGCCATGTTGCGCCATCAAGGGCGGTGGGGTAACGTCAAATTTCATATTGCCAGTGATGGACATGCGCGTCATGCCGAGTGCCAGCAAGCGTTCGGCATCGGGCTGTGATTGCGCACCGACGATGGCCAGAGCATGCGCGGCCGGCACCATCAAGGCGGCTAAACGGCGCGCCTTGCCCAGTGATTTTTCTGATAAACGGGCATTGACCAGGCACACCGGTATCGCCTGTTTGCCACATTGTGCAATCAGATTCGGCCAGACCTCAGTTTCCATCAAGATACATAGTTGCGGGCGATGATGGCGCAGGAAACGCCGCATCATCCAATTGATGTCATACGGCAAATACACCTGGCGCAAGCGCGGGGCCACATCGGCAAACAAGCTTGCACCGGTGGCCCGGCCGGTCGCCGTCATATGTGTGAGCAGTAGCTGATGCTGCGGATAGGCCGATAGCAGAGCGCGGATCAGCGGTTCGGCAGCGCGCGTTTCGCCGGCCGAGACGGCATGCACCCACAGGCAGGCCGGATGATCGCCGACACCGCCAGCAGCACCGAAGCGCTCGCCGATATGCCGACGATAACCGGGTTCCTGACGTCCGCGCAGCCATAAGCGGAGCAGGGCAAATGGCAGAGACAGACCCCAAGCCAGAGAATAGAGTAGACGCATGACTTATCTTTTTTTTTAAATTCACCAACACGATACCAATCAGGACGAGCAGATTTAATCGCAGCGGATTAAGTCCGTTCCTGCCGCAGTCAAACAGAAGGGCGGTGGCTAAAACAGGGTAGCGCAAAAGCCTGACGGATAAAACACAGTAGACCGCGTTATTGCCCCCAGACCGCCCGTTTGGGGTAATGATACCGACTAACAGCCCTTTTGCGACAGCTTCTGAAAGAAGCAGGACTATACCCTAAGTCCGGTCGCGCATCATTTTCTTATTCAATAAGCGCCAGATGGGTGCCAAGCCGACGCGCCGTTGTTGTTGGATCAAGCGACGTTTGGCCCACATCTTCGGTAGCCCGCGCAAGGCATCGCGTTTGGCGCGCAGAATCACGGCAGCCTGACCATGGACGATGAAATACCCTATCGTCAGCAGATTGAGTAACAAGTGCAGTGGCAACAGCAGCCAAAACAAAGCGCCCGGCATATTCTTGATGAAGGTCCAGACCAGATTGCGATGGCCATGGTAGACCGAGAAATCACTGCGCTTGCCGGTGATGGCCGAGCCGAGATGGAAGGCGACCGAATCATGCACGTACAGGCAGCGCTGGCCGAGTAATTGGTAGCGGAAACCGAGATCAATATCTTCAACATAACAGAAGTAATCTTCATCGAAACCACCGATCTGCTCGAACACATCACGACGGTACAGGCCGGCGGCGGCACAGGTGGAAAAAATTTCGCGGTCTTGCAAGTGCTCCGGCTGTAAAGCTTGGCCATGGGCTTCGCGCCAGACCAAACCACTGATGTGGTAGGCGTCACCGACGCCATCGAGCAGAGTGCCGGTATTGGCATCCATCAGGCGGCTGCCGAAAATGGCGAACTCGGGATGGGCGACGGCGGCTTCGGCCAATTTGGCCAGCCAATCCGGTTCGGCGAAGGCATCGGGGTTCAGCAAGGCGATCCAATCGCAGGCCGGGTCAGCCAGCCGTACCGCTAAGTTATTGCCGGCGGCGAAGCCGAGATTACTGCCGGCGTTGATCACGCGTACAGTCGGAAACTCCAGGGCTACGGCAGCCCCTGAGCCATCGCTGCTGGCATTGTCGATGACCAGAATTTCATGCGGCGCAAAAGTTTGCCGCAGCAAGGCGGCGACACTACGGCGCAGCATGTCGCCGCCATTCCAATTGACGATGACGACGCAGATTTTCGGGCTGGCAGGAGTGGCGATGACGGGCATGGATACTTTACAAGGAAGACGGGGTAGCCGGCGGATACGCCGCCAGCAGCGACTGCAGCGCCTGCAATACTGCAGTCGGCGACGGTGGGGTGCCGGCGTCGCCGAGGTTGATGATTTTGTTCGACCAGTTGCCGGCGGTTTTCCATTTCGGTGAGGCGCAATACAACTCTATGGTCGGGGTTTCATAGGCGGCGGCAATATGGGTCAAGCCGGTGTCGACGCCGATGGCGATGGCAGCGGCTTGCGCCAAGATAATCGCTTCGGCCATACTCAGGGCTGGCAGCACGCGCGCGTTGGGTAAGGCGGCGGCCATGGCCTTGGCTTCGGCGTGTTCCTCAGCAGTCCCCCACGGTAGCAAGACCGGTAAGCCGAGTTCGGCCAAGTGGCCACCGATGAGCAGCCAATTTTCACGTGCCCATTTTTTGGCGGCCCCGGCGCTGCCATGAAAAAATACGGCATATGGCGTGCTCGGTAACCAGTCCGGCTGCCCGGCTGGTCGCGTAAGGCCGAAGCTGGCCGGGCTGTCGACCGTATAGCCACCAGCGGCCGCTGCGACCAGCCGGCCGCGCAGCACAGCATGGGTCTGGCGTGCTACCGGCACGCTGTGATCGTGAAAAATTCGCGAGATACCTTCGTAACCGGAGCCGGTGGTACCGTTGGCCAAGCCGATTTTGCGCCCGCCCGCGGTGCAGCGTGCCAGTCCCATGATGAGACCGGTTTTCAGCAAGCCTTGGGTATCGAGGATCAAATCATAGCACTCGCGTCGCAGCTCGCGATAGAACTGCTGGATTTCCGCACGGGTGCCGGCACTGCGCAAGCTCTTGCGCCAGCGCCGCAACGCAAAGGGAATGATGCGTGCGACACCGGGATGCAGGCGCACCAGGTTGACATAGGCTTCTTCGACCACCCAATCGATGCTGGCCGTTGGGAAATGGCGTAATAAATCATCGACGACTGGCAGATTATGCAAGACGTCGCCCATGGACGACACGCGGATGAGCAAAATTTTCACGTGCAGGCGCTCACTCAGAATGGCATTTTGGCATCTGGCTTAACGGCCAGAATAGCTTGTTTCAAGGCGTCCTGAATGCGCGCCAATGCCGCCGGCGTTTCTGCTTCGAAACGCATCACCACCACCGGTGTGGTATTGGACGAACGGGCCAGGCCGAAACCATCAGGATATTCGACGCGCAAGCCGTCTATGGTGATGATTTCATCGGCGCCAGGAAAGTTCGCATTGGCTTGCATGGCGGCGATGAGTGCGAAGTTTTCGCCTTCAGCCAATTGTAATTGCAATTCCGGTGTCGAATTCGACTGTGGCAAGGCGTTGAGGGTGGCGCTCATGTCGGCCAGACGGCTGACGATTTCTAACAAACGTGCACCAGCGTAGAGGCCATCATCGAAACCATACCAGCGGTCTTTGAAGAAGATATGACCACTCATTTCGCCACCGAGCGGGGCACCGGTTTCACGCAATTTCGCTTTCACCAGCGAGTGACCGGTTTTCCACATCAAGGGCACACCACCGCGCGCTTTCACCCAAGGGGCGATATGGCGGGTACATTTGACGTCGTACAGAATTTGTTCGCCCGGGTGACGCTTGAGTACATCTTCAGCAAACAACATCAATTGGCGATCTGGGTAAATGATTTGACCATCTTTGGTCACCAAGCCGAGACGGTCGCCGTCGCCATCGAAGGCCAAGCCGATTTCGGCATCACTGCTTTGCAAGCAGCGTATTAAATCTTGCAGATTTTCCGGATGTGCCGGGTCAGGGTGGTGATTCGGGAAGCTGCCATCGACCTCGCAGAACAGTTCGGTGACTTCGCAACCCATACCACGGTACAGGTCGGTGGCAAAGGCACCGGCCACACCATTACCGCAATCGATAGCGATTTTAACCGGGCGGCTGAGTTTGACATCATCGATGATACGCGCCAGATAGGCGGCACGGATATCGTGGGTGCGGTAGCTGCCGCTGCCGACTGCGAAGCTGCCGGCGACGATGGTGTGGTAGAGCGCCGTGATGGTGTCGCCGTAGATCGCTTCGCCAGCCAAGACCATTTTGAAGCCATTGTAATCAGGTGGATTGTGGCTGCCGGTGACCATGATGCCCGAGCGTGCTTCGAGCACATTGGTGGCGAAATACACCATCGGTGTGGCGACCATGCCCAGATCGATGACATCGACACCGCTTGCTTGCAAACCGGCCGCCAACGCGGCGAGTAATTCCGGGCCGGATAAACGGCCGTCACGCCCGATGACTACCGTGGTTTCACCCTTGGCGCGGGCGGCGCTGCCGAAGGCCAGACCGATTTGGCGGGCCACGGCGGCATCGAGGGTTTTGCCGATGATGCCACGGATATCGTAGGCTTTGAAAATACTCGGTGATAGTAGGGACATGATGACCTTCAGAGAATAAGTAATTAAATGGAAACGGGGAGCTGTACAACATTATCGGCAGCGACCTTGCCTGCCGTGGCTTGCCAGATCAAATCTTCAATCCCGCATTGCGGTTGGTACTCTGTCACGATCTGCATCAGTAACTGGCGCATGTGTTGGTAATCGAAGGCATCGCAGGCTTGTTGCAATTGCTGCAGCCATGCGGATAAGGCTTCCCAAGCGATCTCGCTTTCACGCGCGCGCATGATGAGCGGATGTGAAGTGCCTTCGACATTGTCGCCGATCAGCAGTTCTTCGTACAGCTTTTCACCGGGCCGCAAGCCGACGTGCTCAATTTCTATGGTGCCTTTGGGGTTGCTGTCGGTTTTGACTTCGAGTCCGCTCAAGTGCACCATGCGGCGCGCCAGGTCGATGATACGTACCGGTTCACCCATATCGAGCACGAAGACATCGCCGCCTTCGCCCATGGCGCCGGCTTGCAGTACCAACTGTGCGGCTTCCGGGATAGTCATGAAATAGCGTGTGATTTCCGGATGAGTCAAGGTGATCGGGCCGCCGGCCATGATTTGTTTACGGAATAAGGGTACCACCGAGCCCGAAGAGCCGAGCACGTTACCGAAGCGTACCATGCAAAAACGCGTGCTATGCTGACGGCGCGCGCAGGCTTGCAGGATCAGTTCGGCCAGGCGTTTGGTGGTGCCCATGACATTGGTTGGGCGAACCGCTTTGTCGGTGGAAATGAGCACGAAATTCTTAACGCCGGCGCGCATCGCCGCTTCGGCCGTGGCCAGCGTTCCAAACACATTATTCCGTATGCCTTCGGCCGGATTATGCTCGACCAGCGGCACATGCTTGTAGGCGGCAGCGTGATACAGGGTGTCGACGGCGCAGGCGGCAAAAATTTTATCCAGCTTGGCTGCTGCCAAGACACTACCTAAAAACGGCAGAATTTCGACATCGAGGGCGAGCTGGCTGCGCAGGCTTTGTAATTCCTGCTCGATTGCATACAGCGCGTATTCTGACATTTCCAGCAGCACTAAGCGCTTCGGGCGCTGGCGTAAAATTTGGCGACACAATTCAGAACCGATGGAACCGCCGGCACCCGTCACCATCACATGCTTATTGCGTATGCATAGTGCCAGCAGGCGTTCATCGGGGTCGACTTGATCGCGCCCGAGTAAGTCTTCGATTTCTACATCGCGCACATCTTGCACCCGCAATTCACCATTGACCAAGCTTTGTATCGATGGCGTAACCTTGATTTTGATTTTCAAATGTTCGAGTTGATCGAGAATTTGTTTTTGGCGAATTTTTGAAATCGATGGCAAGGCTAATAAGATTTGGCGGATGTCAAAGCGCGGTAACAAGGCATCGATCTCGCTCGGGCTGTACACCTTGATGCCGGCGATGGTGGAACCCTGTATGTGTTTGTTATCATCGACGAAAGCGACGCAGGCATATTCACCGCTGGCACGCAGGGCCCCGGCTAACTGCGCACCGGCTTTGCCGGCACCGTAAATACAAACCGCGATGGCATTGTCAGGCATGTCGGCGCGTTGCAGCCAGGCGCGCGCGAGAAAGCGGCTGGCACCGAGATACAAGATCGAGCCGGCCCAGAAAAATGCAAAGATGGCGCGTGAAATCGGCATGATATGCAGCATCACGCTGATGAAAGCGAGCAGCAGTACCGAAGTGCTGGCACCTAAAAACAGTACGCTGATGATTTTCTGGTCGATGAAACGTACCACCGCGCGGTACAAACCGATGCGCAGGTAAATCGGAATCGACACCAGCGGAATCGAGACGATCAGCCAGAAGTAATGGGTGAACAAGGCCGCGGTGAAGGTTTCGTAACGCAGCCAAATCGCGACGATAAAGCACAGCGGCAGACACAGCGCATCGAGGGCGGCCGCCAACGCTTGTTTTTGCCAACGCTTGAGATGTAACAGGGAATGCAGCATTGGTGCCGGCCTCAATGGGTAATGCCGTCGCGCCGCAAGACCTTGAAAAAGGTCATCAGCAAGATACGCAGATCAAGCAACAGCGAGCGGTGTTGCAGGTAATAGACGTCGAGCGCTACTTTGTCCGGAATCGCCAATTCGTCACGCCCATTCACCTGAGCCCAGCCGGTCAGTCCGGGTGGAATCGTATGAACATTTTTTTCGGTGCGCAGGGCGATCAAATCATGTTGGTTGAACAAGGCCGGGCGTGGGCCGACGAAGCTCATGTCACCGCTGAGTATGCTCCACAATTGCGGCAGCTCGTCGAGGCTGGACTTGCGCAAAAAGGCCCCGATCGGGGTCAGATACTGCTGCGGATTGCTCAACAAATGGGTTGCCACGGCCGGCGTATCGATGCGCATGCTGCGAAACTTTGGCATGCGGAACACCCGATTGGCTATGCCGACCCGGTCCGACCAGTAAATGGCCGGGCCACGTGAAGTCAGTTTCACGCACAGCGCAGTCAGTAATACCGGCAGCAGCAGCAGCAGCGCGGCGACGCTGGCGAGGAGTAAATCGAACAGTCGTTTCAGCATAATTCAGCAGTCTTTTCAACGGTCACTTGCAGACCTTGTTGCAGGGAAAACGGCGGCGTCCAGCCCAGCAAAGTCTGCGCTTTACTGATATCGACTTGCAATGACCAGCACAGGCGTTCGGCCGCGCCGCGCCGCCCTGCGGCTTGTGCCAGCCACAGCAGCAGGGCCGGCGGACAGGGCCACAGGCGTGCCGGTCGCCGCAAGCTGTGGCCACAGGCGCGCAACAAGTCGGCGGTGGAGACATCGCCGCCATCGGAAACCAAAAACACTTCGCCGCGCGCGCGTGGATGAAACAGGCAGGTATCGATCAAACTGAGCAGATTCTCAATATAGACGAAACTGCGACGGTTATTGGTGCTCGCCAGCGGCAGTGGCAAGCCACGCTTGAGCCAGCGCAGCATGCTGAGGAAATTGGCTTTGACGCCGGGTCCATAAATCAGCGGCGGGCGGATGATGGTGATGGCCATGCTGCTGCTGGCAGCCAGTGCCAGCAGCGCCGTTTCGGCTTCGCACTTGGAGACGCCGTAAGGGTCACTAGCCTGTGGTGTATCAGTTTCGCGAAACGCGCTACCGGCTGCCGTGACTTCGCCATTGACCTTGACCGAGCTGATGAAAATGAAATGCCGGACTCCGGCCGCAGCGGCTTGGCGTGCCAAGCTCAGGGTGGCGGCGACATTGACTGCGCGGAACTGTGCCAGCGGATCGCTCGCAGTTTCCTGCATCACATGCACCCGCGCGGCGCAATGAATGACGGCCGCGACGCCGTCCAGCGACGGCGACCAGTCATTGTCGGCGGCCAGTTCCGGCATGATAGGATTGTCCATGCCCGCGGCTTGCCACGTCAGCGGCTGCCGGCTAGGACAAACCAAGCGCTGGCCGCGCGCGAGAAAATAGCGCGCCGCCGCCGAGCCAAGAAAGCCGCTGGCACCGGTGATCAGTATCGTTGTTGGCATCGATGCGGTCCTTCCGACTCAGGCGACACGGGCCGGACGCCGCGCATAGACAAAGTATTTGCGCGAGATAAATTTGAGAAAACTGCGGATAAACCAGTTGGCATGCGGCGAGAGTATGCTGCGATTCTTGTGGGCGGCGAAATGCACGGCCTTGAGTTGCGGATAATAGCGCACCCGTTTGCCGCGCAACAGATACGAGCGGTAACAGAGGTCAACATCTTCAAAATACATGAAATAGCGTTCGTCGAAGCCCTGCAATTTTTCGTAATATGCGGCATCAAAGGCGAGGAAAGCCCCCGAGGCCCAGTCGACTTCGCAGTCGTGCGGCAGATCGGCTTTGTCATAGGCTTGAGTGAGCGAACGCACCCACGCCATCCGGACTGGTGAGAGAAAATCGGGAAAGTGCCGGACATTCGCGTCCGCAGTCAGAAAGGCATGATCTTTACATAAGTTCAGCGTCGCGATCGGCGTGCCGTCACGACGCATCGCAGCGATCAAGGCGCGCAGCGTCGTCGGGCTGATGGCAATGTCGGGGTTCATGACGACGAAACTGTCGTGCGGCTGGAAGCCGACACTGTTTTGGATTTGCCGGAACAGAAAGTTATTATTTTCGCCAAAGCCTAGGCCGGGCGTGCTGTCGGTATAGGAAATCCCATGTTCCAAGCAATACGCCTTGAGCTTGGCCGATGGTTGATTATCTTTGATCGATAAATGAAAATCATCGGCGCGCTCGCGCAGGCCGCCGAGTGCGCTGGCGATCAGCAAATCTTCATGGCCGTGACTGATGATGGCAACATGAATCATAGGGCCAGCCAAGCAGCACAACAATGAGCACAACAGCGAGTAAGAACAGATGACATGAGAACGAAGCCGGTTGACACGACGGTCCGCCAGAGCGGATCAGGTCTTGTTGGTACAGTAATTTCAGTATTGTAAGCTGATACGCGTGTGTCGTAGTGAAATTTGGCAAGGCCGCTCGCGCAGTGCAGCGAACGGCCGGCCGGGGCGGAGCAGGCGCGGACTGACGCAGTGTTTGTCTTAATCAGTCAAACACTGCGCCAAAGCTTGTTGCCAAGATGGTAGGGTAAGACCAAAACGCGCGCACAGGGCACGGGTATCGAGACAGGAATTGACCGGTCGGACGGCCGGTACCGGATACTCCGAGGCTGGAATGCCAGTCAGACTCGGCGCTGCTTTACTGAGCAAACCGGCGGCCTCGGCTTGGGCCAGAATTTCTGCCGTGAAGCCGTACCAACTGGTATGCCCCGTGGTGGTCAGGTTGTAACGACCGCCGTGACTATCCCACCAAGCTTGCGCGGCCTCGCCCGATGGCAGCATGGCGATGATGCTGGCGGTGGTGGCGGCAATCGTCATGGCGGAGCTTGGCGCACCCCATTGGTCGTTGACTACGCGCAGGGCATCGCGTTCAGCCGCCAGACGCAGCATGGTCAGTAAAAAGTTTTTACCGTAGCGTGAATACACCCAACTGGTGCGGAAAATCAGATGCCGGCAACCGCTGGCGATAATCGCTTCCTCACCGGCCAACTTACTGCGGCCGTACACATTGAGCGGATTGGTCGCCGCGTTTTCCGGGTACGGCAGTAAAGCGCCTGCGCTATCGCGTAAGCTACCGTCGAACACATAATCGGTCGAGTAGTGAATCAATCCTATGCCAAGTTGGCGCGCCTGCTGCGCCAATACCCCAGGAGCGGTGGCATTGATCGCCATCGCGCCGGCGACATCTTGCTCGGCCTGGTCGACCGCGGTATACGCGGCAGGATTGATGATCAAGTCAGGTGCGGCAGCGCTGACATAGGCGGCGATGGCAGCCGGATCGGCCAAGTCGAGCTCGGCGCGCAGCGGTGCCAGCACTTCATGCTGCGGCGCGAGCAAGCCCAACAGGGTGCGACCGAGCTGGCCGTTGGTACCGGTCAGCAGGATTTTCATGCAAACACCTCGGCTTGGTCGAGCGCGACACCGGCTTGATCTTTGGCCGATAACTGCGGCGTGCCGCTGATCGGCCAGTCGATGGCCAGTGCCGCATCATTCCATTGCAAGCAACGTTCATGTTCCGGCGCCCAGTAGTCGGTGGTCTTGTAGAGAAATTGCGCGCTTTCGCTGGTGACCACGAAGCCGTGCGCAAACCCGGGCGGCACCCACAACTGACGCTGGTTCTCGGCCGACAGCTCGACTCCGGTCCATTGGCCGAAATGCGGCGAGCTGCGACGCAGATCGACGGCGACATCATAGACGGCACCGGCAATCACGCGCACCAGCTTACCCTGCGGTTGCTTGATTTGATAATGCAGGCCGCGCAAAATATTTTTTGCCGACAGCGAATGGTTATCCTGCACGAAGGGCAGGTCGACGCCGGTCAATTCGGCGAATTTCTTGGCGTTGAAGCTCTCGTAAAAAAAACCGCGTTCATCGCCGAACACGCGTGGTTCGAGGATCAGTACGCCGGGCAGCGAGGTAGGGGTTATTTTCATGTTTTAAAAAGCCTTTTTATCCAACAACTGCAGCAAATAACGGCCGTATTCATTTTTCTTCAGTGGCTGCGCCAGTGTTTCAAGCTGGGCGGCGCTGATGTAATTGCGCCGGAATGCGATTTCTTCCGGGCAGGCTACCTTGAGCCCTTGACGTTTCTCTATGGTTGAGACAAATTGGCCGGCTTCGAGCAGCGATTCATGGGTGCCGGTATCAAGCCAGGCCATGCCACGCCCCATCAACTCGACCGTCAATTGTCCCTGTTGCAGGTAGACATTGTTGACATCGGTAATTTCCAGCTCACCGCGCGCCGATGGTTGGATCGCAGCCGCGATGTCGCATACTTGCGTGTCGTAAAAATACAAGCCGGTGACGGCATAATTCGATTTTGGCTTGAGTGGCTTCTCTTCTATGCTGATGGCTTGGCGGTTGGCATCGAAATCGACCACGCCGTAGCGTTCCGGATCTTGCACGTGGTAGGCAAACACGGTCGCCCCTTCAGTACTGTTGTCGGCGCTGCGCAGTTGCGCATCGAAGTCATGACCGTAGTAAATATTATCGCCAAGAATCAGTGCCGACGGTGAATTGCCGACGAATTCCTTACCGATGATGAAAGCTTGCGCCAAACCATCGGGTGAGGGTTGCACCGCGTACTGTATCGAAATGCCCCATTGCGAACCGTCGCCAAGCAATTCGGCAAAGCGCGGCGTGTCTTGTGGTGTCGAAATGATCAGAATATCGCGGATGCCGGCTAACATCAACGAAGTCAGCGGATAGTAAATCATCGGCTTGTCGTACACCGGTAGTAATTGTTTCGATACCGCCTGAGTGACCGGATACAAACGGGTGCCGGAGCCGCCAGCTAAAATAATTCCCTTGCGTTGCGATTGGTGCAGACTCATAGCGCTTCCTTATTGTTGTATTGCATATCGACCCACTTGGTGTACTCGCCTGATTGCACTTGGCTGACCCATTCATCATTAGCGAGGTACCAGGCGACGGTCTTGCGCAGGCCGGTAGTGAAGGTTTCGGCCGGCTTCCAGCCGAGTTCGCGTTCAATTTTGCGTGCATCGATCGCATAGCGGCGGTCATGCCCGGGGCGGTCGCCGATGTGTTTGATCTGATCGCGATAGCTGCCGACTGCTTTGGCTTGCAATTCATCGAGTAAATCGCAGATGGTATGCACCACGCTCAGATTGGTTTGTTCGTTCCAACCGCCGACGTTATAGGTTTCACCGAGGCGACCGGCTTCGAGTACGCGGCGGATAGCGGCGCAGTGGTCGGTCACATACAGCCAGTCACGTACTTGCAAACCATCGCCGTAGACTGGCAAATCTTTACCGGCGCACGCATTGGTGATGATCAGCGGGATCAGTTTTTCCGGGAAATGGTAGGCACCGTAATTGTTCGAACAATTCGTCGTCAGAACCGGCAGACCGTAGGTGTGGTGGTAGGCGCGTACCAAATGATCGGACGCCGCTTTCGAGGCTGAGTACGGGCTATTCGGCGCATACGCGGTGGTTTCCGAGAACGGCGGGTCTTCGGCCGACAAGGTGCCATAAACTTCATCGGTCGACACATGCAAAAAGCGGAAGGCGCTGCGTTCCGGTTCGGGTAAGCCGTTCCAGTAGGCGCGGCTGGCTTCGAGCAGGGCAAAGGTGCCGTTGACATTGGTGGTGACAAATTCGGCTGGGCCGAGTATCGAACGGTCGACATGGCTTTCAGCGGCAAAATGTAGAATCGCGCGCGGGCGATGTTCGGCAAACAAGGCTGACAGCTTGGCACCGTCACAAATATCGCCCTGCACGAACAGGTGGCGCGCATCGTCGCGCAGGCTGGTGAGATTATTCAAATTGCCGGCATACGTCAATTTGTCGTAGTTAAGAACTGCTTCATCAGATTGAGCCAGCCAGCTCAGGACAAAATTGGCACCGATAAACCCGGCACCGCCAGTGACGAAAATCATTCCAGACTCCTGTAATAAGGATTAATAA
This sequence comes from Undibacterium sp. CCC3.4, assembly GCF_034347425.1. Taxonomy (GTDB): domain Bacteria; phylum Pseudomonadota; class Gammaproteobacteria; order Burkholderiales; family Burkholderiaceae_D; genus Undibacterium. Next base: position 524,949 of record NZ_CP133779.1, on the reverse strand, counting down.
TGCATTGAATGTAGTTAGCCTGCAATTTTACCTGAATTCAAGCCCACTGAAGCAGAACGCTGTGCTTGATTATGTTGAAAATACAATTTTTTTGCTTTGGAAAAGCTTTTTCCGGCTGCCCTTGCACGCTTTTTAAAAATAGCCTGTGCCTCATGCTTGTCATGGCATAAAATCGCAGCAGCACAAATGGGTGGGGTCGGTTGCGCAGTGTGCAGCCTGTGATTTGCTTGACACGTACTCTATCGTGTAAAAAAATCCAGTAAAGACGCACTTTTTCTCTTGAAAAAGGCGCTGATCGCCCCAAATGCTAGAAAATATGTCATTGAATGGAGAGTAAGGATGCAAGATCAGGAAAATCAAGCAGTCGACCAACATGCCAACGCAGCGGCCGAGCCGCTGATCGACAGCGTTGCGGCAGAAGCGGCGAGCGAAGAAGTGAGTAATTTGGCTACTGAGCAGGCCAAGCTCATCGCCAGCCTTGAAATGAAACTCGCTGAGATGCAAGACGCCTTCATGCGCGCCAAGGCTGACGGCGAAAATATCCGTCGCCGGGCGCAAGAAGATATTTCTAAAGCGCACAAATTTGCCATCGAAGGTTTTGCCGAAGCCATGGTGCCGGTGAAAGATAGCCTGGAAATGGCACTGAAAGTGGAAACTCCTTCGATTGATTCGCTCAAAGAAGGCGTGGAAATGACGCTCAAGCAACTCAGTTCAGCCTTCGAAAAGAACCGCTTGCTCGAAATCAATCCGCAAGCAGGTGAAAAACTCGATCCGATGAAGCATCAAGCCATTTCCATGGTGCCGGCGGAACAAGATGCCAATACGGTGGTAACAGTATTGCAAAAAGGTTACAACATTGCTGACCGCTTGCTGCGTCCGGCTTTGGTCACGGTAGCGCAAGCGAAGTAAAGCAAGTTGCAAGCGTCGGTCGGGACGGGAGCTTGCAGCCGATTGTCCTATATCAAAGGACAGGCATGAAAAGTGTAAAAAAGCCGCAAAATCTCCTTGAAAAGCGGGTTTTTTGCCAAATATCCGAAACAGACGAGTCTTTGACGGTGCCGATGAACAGATCGGACCAGCCAAGTGATTCACCAATATTGTCATATAAATAAAATCTAAATTCTGAGGGAAAATCATGGGAAAAATGATTGGTATTGATTTGGGTACAACCAACTCCTGCGTCGCCATTATGGAAGGCGGCCAGCCGAAAGTCATCGAGAACGCCGAAGGCGCGCGCACTACGCCGTCTATCATTGCGTACCAAGAAGATGGCGAAATCTTGGTCGGTGCTTCGGCCAAGCGCCAGGCAGTGACGAATCCTAAGAACACGCTGTTTGCGGTGAAACGTCTGATCGGCCGTAAGTTTGAAGAAAAAGAAGTGCAGAAAGACATTGCACTGATGCCGTACACGATTTCCAAAGCCGACAATGGCGATGCTTGGGTTTCGGTACGCGATAAACGCTTGGCACCGCCACAGATTTCGGCAGAAGTGCTGCGTAAGATGAAAAAAACGGCCGAAGATTATCTCGGTGAAGAAGTGACTGAAGCCGTCATCACGGTACCGGCTTACTTCAACGATGCACAACGTCAAGCGACTAAAGATGCCGGTCGTATCGCTGGTCTCGATGTCAAGCGCATCATCAATGAGCCGACTGCGGCAGCGCTGGCGTTTGGCTTGGACAAAAAAGAAAAAGGCGACCGTAAAATTGCCGTGTATGACTTGGGCGGCGGTACTTTCGACGTCTCCATCATCGAAATCGCCGACGTTGACGGTGAAATGCAGTTCGAAGTCTTGTCGACCAATGGCGACACCTTCTTAGGTGGTGAAGATTTCGATCAGCGCATCATCGATTTCATCATCAGCGAATTCAAGACCATCAATGGTCTCGATTTGTCGAAAGATCCTATCGCTTTGCAACGCATCAAAGCGTCGGCAGAACGCGCCAAGATCGAATTGTCGAGCGCGCAGCAAACTGAGATCAATGAGCCGTACATCGCCATGGCCAATGGCGCACCGGTTCATCTGAATCTGAAAATTACTCGCGCCAAGCTCGAAGCCTTGGTGGAAGAACTGATCAAGAAAACCATCGAACCATGCCGCATGGCGATCAAAGACGCCGGCGTCAAAACTTCCGACATCGATGACATCATCCTCGTCGGCGGTATGACACGTATGCCTAAGGTGCAGGAACTGGTCAAGGAATTCTTCGGCAAAGAACCGCGCAAAGACGTCAACCCAGATGAAGCAGTGGCGGTAGGCGCGGCGATTCAGGGTTCGGTCTTGTCCGGTGATCGCAAAGATCTGTTGTTGCTCGACGTTACTCCACTGTCACTCGGTATCGAAACCTTGGGTGGCGTGATGACCAAGATGATCCAGAAAAACACCACGATCCCGACCAAGTTCAGCCAAGTCTTTTCGACTGCGGACGACAATCAGCCGGCCGTGACGATCAAAGTCTTCCAAGGTGAACGCGAAATCGCCGCCGGTAACAAAGGCCTCGGTGAATTCAATCTCGAAGGCATTCCACCATCGGCACGCGGTACACCGCAAATTGAAGTAACCTTTGATATTGATGCCAACGGTATTTTGCATGTCGGTGCCAAAGACAAAGCTACTGGCAAAGAAAACAAAATCACGATCAAAGCCAATTCCGGCCTGACTGAAGAAGAAATTCAGAAAATGGTCAAGGATGCCGAGTTGAACGCCGAAGAAGATAAAAAGGTCAAGGAATTGGCTGAGTCGCGCAATCAGGGCGATGCACTGATTCATTCGACTAAAAAAGCGTTGGCCGAACACGGCGAAAAACTCGAAGCTGGCGAGAAAGAGAAAATCGAAACAGCGATCAAAGAACTTGAAGATGTCTTGAAATCGGGCGATAAGACCGAAATCGATACCAAACTCGGCGCTTTGTCGACCGCTTCGCAAAAACTCGGCGAAAAAGTCTATGCTGATATGCAAGCGCAACAGGCTGCGGCCGGTGCGGCCGGTGGTGCAGCGGGTGCCGCGCCGGGTGCTGAGAGCAAAGCAGCTGACGACGATGTGGTTGATGCTGATTTCAAAGAAGTGAAAGACAACAAGTAATCCCTAGTCTGACGGGGCGCGCTGGAGTCATACTCTGTTGCGCTCTTGTCATCACTCGCCGGGTGGCTCGCGCAAGCGGTGCCGGCCCGGCGTTTGCGCTTAAGTCGGCGCTTATTAAAGAGGTTAACAAGAGATGGCGAAGCGTGATTTTTATGAAATTCTCGGAGTCGGTAAAAACGCCTCAGAAGAAGAAATCAAAAAGGCTTATCGCAAGCTGGCGATGAAATACCATCCGGACCGCAATCCGGATAACAAGGCCGCGGAAGAAAAATTCAAAGAAGGCAAAGAAGCCTACGAGATGCTGTCCGACAGCCAGAAGCGTGATGCTTATGACCGTTACGGTCACGCCGGTGTCGATCCGAATATGGGTGGCGGTGGTGGCGGTGGCAATGGTGGCGGTTTCGCCGATGCCTTCGGCGATATCTTCGGCGATATCTTCGGTGGCGGCGGCGGTGGCCGTCGCAGCGCCGGTCCGCAGGTATATCGCGGTGCCGATTTGCGTTACAACTTGGAAATCAGCTTGGAACAGGCTGCCAATGGTTTCGACACGACTATCCGGGTACCGAGCTGGGATGGTTGCGACACCTGCCACGGCTCCGGTGCCAAGCCGGGTACCTCGCCGGTCACTTGCACCACCTGCGCCGGACATGGCCAGGTACGCATGCAGCAAGGGATGTTCAGTATTCAGCAAACTTGTCCTAAGTGCCATGGCACTGGCAAGATGATTCCGGAACCATGTCCTACTTGTGCCGGTGTCGGTCGTATCAAACGCAACAAAACTCTGGAAGTCAAAATCCCGGCCGGGATTGATGACAGCATGCGCATTCGCTCTTCCGGTAACGGTGAGCCCGGTGTTAACGGTGGCCCGCCGGGCGACTTGTATGTGGAAATTCACATCAAGCAGCATCCGGTGTTCCAACGCGAAGGCGACGATCTGCATTGCGAAATTCCGATTTCCTTTGTCAAGGCAGCGCTGGGCGGCGATATCGAAGTTCCCACTTTAAGTGGCAAAGCTTCGTTTACCGTGCCGGAGGGTACCCAGTCGGGTAAAACTTTCCGTTTGCGTAGCAAGGGCGTCAAAGGGGTACGTTCCGGTTATGCCGGCGACTTGTTCTGCCACGTCGTGATCGAAACGCCTGTGAAGCTGACGGATAAACAGAAAGATTTATTGCGCGAGTTTGAGTTGCTGACGGTAGAAGGCGGTGCCAAGCATAATCCACAGAGTAAAACCTGGATGGATAAAGTCAAAAAGTTCTTTGAGTAAAACCTGCGCCACACAAGGCGCACGGGAAAAAACCTGCCAGATCTTGATCTGGCAGGTTTTTTTTTAGAAGAAGTGCTCGGGAAATGAGCACAGCAAACAATGAGGGATAAGGTAAGCTAACCGACCACCCTGACAAACTGTCGAGTGGACCATATAACAGGACGGCGTACACCGGAGCATACCGGTCAGCAGCGCTGCCACATCCTATCCGGAGACATGTAATGAACTACCACGCTTACCCTCGCTGTATCCTGGCGCTGTTGCTTGCTGTCAGCGCTACCTTGTCAACTGCCACCGAAGTCGCCGGCATCAAGCTCGATGACACGGTGCATGTGGCCAATACCGAATTGAAACTCAATGGTGCCGGCATCCGCTACAAGGCGATATTCAAAGTCTATGTGGCCGGCCTGTATTTGACCGAGAAAAAAACCACGGTTCCTGAAGTGCTGGCCGCAGCCGGGCCTCGACGTGTCACCATCGTCATGTTGCGCGACCTGAGCAATGAAGATTTTGGCCGTGGTTTCATGGATGGCATTCGTAAAAATACTGATAAAGTCGAAAAATCAAAACTGACGTCGCAATTTCTGCGTTTCGGCGAGCTGTTTGCTTCGGTACCGGAACTGAAAAAAGGCGATATCATGACCAATGATTGGATTCCTGGCGTGGGCACCATCGTTTCTTTGAATGGCAAAAAAATGGGCGAACCGTACCCCGATATCGCATTTTACAACGCCTTGCTGCGCATCTGGCTCGGTGAAAGCCCGGTCGACAGCGGTCTCAAGAAAGCCATGCTGGCCGAGAGCGAAGGACGCAGCACCTTCCGTTAATCTGCCCGACAGCGACCGGACTGATATAGTTTGCGCCAAGTCCGGGCGCAGCGCGGCCAGAAAGGTTAAAATCACGCCTGTTTCAAATACAGGGCCAGATGATGACAGACCAAATGCGTAAAGAATTAAGTCCAGCGCAACTATTCGAAAATAATCGACTGTGGGCTCAGGCGATACGCAGTAAAGATGCTGATTTTTTCAAAAAACTCGCCGCCCAACAAAATCCTGAATACTTGTGGATAGGCTGCTCTGACAGCCGAGTGCCGGCCAATGAATTGCTCGGCTTATTGCCCGGAGAATTATTCGTTCATCGCAATATCGCCAATGTCGTCGTACATTCCGATCTTAATTGCCTGTCGGTTTTACAATTTGCCGTCGACGTGCTCGGCGTGAAACATATCATTATTTGTGGTCATTATGGCTGCTCCGGCGTGCATGCTGCCATGACCGGACGACGCGTCGGCCTGGCCGATAATTGGCTGCGCCATGTGCAAGACGTGCATCAAAAGCATGAACGGTATCTCGGTGAAACGCTCTCCATGCGTGAACGCAGTGAGCGTTTATGTGAACTCAATGTGATCGAACAAGTCGTCAATGTCTGTCAAACCACAGTAGTGCAAGATGCCTGGTTACGTGAGCAGCCCTTGACTGTGCACGGTTGGGTCTACGGCTTGCAAGATGGTTTGCTCAATGAATTGGGCATGTCGATTGCCTCACAAGACGTGCTGGCGGCACAAGTTGAAGCGAGTTTGTTGCGCTATCAAGCCTAGGAGCTGACGATGACCGCCACCACCAGTCGCCTGCGCCTGATCCTCGGTGATCAGTTGTCGCCGCAGCATAGTTGGTTTCGACAATGCGATGAGACGATTTTGTATGTGCTCATGGAATGTCGCTCCGAAACCGATTATGTGCTGCATCATGCACAAAAAATTCTGGCCATCTTCGCCGCCATGCGTGATTTTGCGCGTCAGTTGCAAGCTGCTGGCCATCGCGTTCACTATCTGGCCATCGATGACGTGGCTAACCGTCATAGTTTTGCTGGCAATCTTGATCTGCTGCTGGCGCAGTATGCGGCCAACCATATCGATTACCAAGCTCCTGATGAATATCGGCTAGATCAGCATCTGGCGGCGTATCGTCCGGACGGTGTCAGCGTGAGCATGGTCGGCAGCGAACACTTCTATACCGAGCGTGATAGCGGCACGCAATTGTTTGCCGGACGTAAGAAATGGTTGCAGGAGCATTTTTACCGCAGTTTGCGCAAACAATACCGGGTCTTACTCGATGATGACGAGCAGCCGCTCGGCGGCCAGTGGAATTTTGATGCCGACAACCGTGGTAGCTGGAAAGGTGTGCCGGCTGAGCCGGTCGACCGCCGGCCACGGCATGATCATAGCCAATTATGGCAAACCATCACAGCCGCCGGCGTGGCCAGTTTCGGTGCGCCGAATGCCGAACAATTCGGCTGGGTATTGAATCGTAGCGAAGCGCTGCAGCAGCTTGATGCTTTCATCGAGCATGGCTTGCCCTATTTCGGGCAATTTCAAGATGCCATGAGTGTGCATGCCTGGCGTATGTTTCATTCGCTGTTGTCGTTTGCCCTCAATACCAAGATGCTCGCCCCTTACGAAGTGGTGCAAAGGGTCGAGGCCGCGACACGCGCCGGCCACGCCCCGCTGGCGGCGGCCGAAGGCTATATTCGCCAGATCCTCGGCTGGCGCGAATACATACGTTGCGTGTATTGGGCGCGCATGCCCGGCTATGAAGAAGAGAATTTTTTTCAGCACCAGCGGCCGCTGCCGAGTTGGTTTTGGAGCGGTGCGACCAAGATGCGCTGCGTGGCGAGCGTGCTGCAACAATCGCTGCAACAAGCCCATGCGCACCACATTCAACGCTTAATGGTGATTGGTAACTTCGCCTTGTTAGCCGGCTTGGACCCGGCCGCCTTACACCGCTGGTATCTCGGTATTTACATCGATGCCTTCGAATGGGTGGAATTGCCCAATACTCTGGGCATGAGCCAATTTGCCGATGGCGGCATGCTGGCGACCAAGCCCTATGTCAGTGCCGCCGCCTACATCGATAAAATGAGCGACTATTGTAAAGGCTGCCATTACGATAAGAAGCAGCGTATCGGTGAACGCGCTTGTCCCTACAATGCCTTGTACTGGGATTTTTTCAGTCGCAATGAAGATAAATTGGCGAGCAATCCGCGCATTGGCATGGTGTACCCACAATTGCGTAAAATGGATCCTGACATGCGTCAACAAATCACCGCGCAAGCCGAGTATTGGCGTGTCAATCTTGAGCAGTTGTAAGCGTCTGTCTGGAAACAAATATGCCACGAGCAAACCAACACTTTCTCTTGATCGCCGCATTGTTGACTGCGGCGACACTGTGCCAAGCGTATGAAGATCCGGTGCAGCCCGAACATGGTGGTAATAAAAAAGGCCTCGGGCTGGCAGAGAAAAGCGGTCTCGGTGCGGCGCAATTAGAAGCGCTGCAGCTTAGTTGGTTTTATAACTGGAGCGCGCAAACGGCCATCACGACTCCGGTCAAATTTGTACCGATGATTTTTTCTCCACGCAGCCTGAATCAGCCCATCCATACCGATACGGTGCTCGGCTTTAATGAGCCGGATAATGCCAAACAAGCGGCCTTGTCCGTGCCCGAGGCGCTGCAATATTGGCCGCAGTTGAGTCAAAAAGCCGCAAGGCTCGGCAGCCCGGCGATGGCCGGTAATCCCGTCAGTGGTACGTGGCTGCCGGCCTTCATGAAGGCTTATCCCAAAGTCGATTTTGTGACCGTGCATTGGTATAAAGGCATCGACGCCAAGAAATTTATCAAGGATATTCAAGCCGTCTGCGACACTTATGGCAAACCGGTATGGGTGACGGAATTCGCGCCCTCTACGGCGGCTAACGGTCGTCTCCATCCCGATAAATTCAGCCAGGCAGAAGTCAATCAATTCATCCGCACGACGGTGTCGTGGATGAATCAGCAAGCCTGTGTGCAGGCATTTGCCTGGCATGATGCCAAAGTCGGTAGTTCGGCTTTGTTTGATCAGCAGGGTGCGCTGACGGCGACAGGGAAAGCATATGCGCAGGCCAATTGATGTGTGCACTCCTGTGAAAGTTTGAGCGATATCGTAGCTGATACTCCCAAGTAGGTATGCCAGCTTGTCTGCAAAACACGCCCTGTCATACGCAAAAATCGCGCATCCCTTACAATCGACACATGCCTGTTATCATGCATCAACACTTCCTTGCCACATTGATCAAAAATCTGACTAGGGTTTGAAACCCCGGCCTTCAGGCCGGTGAGCGACGAAGGAGCGACGCGATGGGAGGGGATGCAAACCCCTTCCAGAGTCTTTTCCATCGTCGCTTGCGACGATCCATTAAGTTGTTAAAGAAGGACAATTCATGCACGCCACGCAAGTGAAAAAAATGCTGCAGTCGAAATGGACTGCACTCGACATCGTCGCCAAACAAAAGCATTTTCTGGTCACGCGCCTGATCACGCCGGACGCACCAAACACCCCAGACGCGCCCATCGAACAGCTAGAAATCGAAGCGGTGTACAGCGGCGCACGGCGCATCGTGCCATGGCAATCGCTGCTCGATGAAACGCAATGGCGGCGCGGATGGCTATGATGCTTACTTCCTTCCCTACGCCACTGCGCGCACTGGTGATCGGTTCCAGCGGGGCTATCGGTAGTGCTTTCGTCGAGTTACTCAGCCAAGCCGGTGCCGAGCTGACGGCGCTGCACCGACATTCCGAGCCAGCGCTGGACTTCGCTGATGAAGCCGGCATCGCGGCGGCAGCCGCAGCCGTCAGCACGCGCGGCCCGTTCCATCTGATCATCAATGCCAGCGGCCTGCTGCATACCGAGCAATTCATGCCCGAGAAAAAACTGGCCGAACTCAGTTATGCGCAACTGCGTGCTACTTTCGAAGCCAATACCTTCGGGCCGGCGCTGCTGATGCGGCATTTCAGCCCTTTGCTCGATCCGCAGCGCGGCGTGATGGCGCTGCTGTCGGCCAAGGTTGGCAGCATCAGCGACAATCGTCTCGGTGGCTGGTACAGTTATCGCGCCTCGAAAGCGGCGCTCAATATGCTGATCAAAACTGCTGCGATAGAATTGCGTCGCACCGCACCCAACGCGGTGCTGCTGGCACTGCATCCCGGTACCGTCAGCTCGGCGCTGTCGCAACCGTTTCGCGGCGGTGCCGGTGCGCGTCCGGCGCTGGTGGCGGCGGCGGAAATGCTGGCCGTCATCGATGCTAAAACGGCGGCGCAATCGGGGCGCTTTTATGCTTACGATGACAGTGAGTTAGCTTGGTGAGTGCAGGCGCGGCGCTTATTGCGTGATCAGGCGATAACCGACCCCGGTTTCGGTCAGAAAGTACTTGGGCTGAGCCGGTTGCTGCTCGAGTTTTTGGCGCAGATTGGCCATATAAATACGCAGATAGTGGCTGCTCTCAGAGTGGTTCGGCCCCCATACCTCCTTGAGTAATTGACGGTGCGTCAGGACTTTGCCGGCGTTGCGTGCCAAAACACACAGCAGCCGGTATTCGAGCGGGCTCAGATGCACGGCCAGCCCGGCCCGTGTGACGCTGCGCAGGGAAAAATCGATAACGATATCGCCGAAGATAAAATTCGCATCGGCCAGCGCATTGAGCGGCTGACGTCTACGCATATGGGCGCGGATACGCGCAATCAATTCTGCCGCGCCGAACGGTTTGCTCAGGTAATCATCGGCACCGGCATCGAGCGCCGCCACTTTTTCTTGTTCCAGGGTGCGCGCCGAGAGGACGATGATGGGCACGTCACTCCAACTGCGCACATCGCGGATGACGGCGATGCCATCCATATCGGGCAGGCCGAGATCGACGATGAGTAAATCCGGTTTGCGCGTGGCGCAAGTGATCAAACCTTGCTTGCCGGTTTCACTTTCATACACTTGCATGCCTTCGGCTTCCAGCGCGGCGCTGAGAAAACGGCGTATCTGTTTTTCATCCTCGATCAAGACAATGTGAATTTTACTTTCGCTCATGGCTATTCGGTTTCTATTTCAGGAGCATTCCCGAGTGGCAGTGAAAAATAGAAGCGGGCACCACCTGAGTGGCCATCCGTGCCCGGTAAATCTTCCGCCCATATTTTACCGCCATGCGCGCTGATGATGCCCGCGCAAATCGCCAAGCCCAAGCCGACGCCGGGGCTGGCTGATTCCATAGTACCGCGCGTGAATTTTTCAAAAATAGGCACCCCCACCGGCAACCCCGGGCCATGGTCAGTGACACTGACCCAGACTTCGGCGGCATGTTTGGCGGCGCTGACGCTGATGCTGCCGGCCCCGTATTTGGCCGCATTTTCGAGCAGATTGCACAAGACCCGTTCCAATAATACTGCGTCGAAGTATAGCAGTGGCAAATCGGCTGGAATCTGCGTCTCTACCGGCCAGCCGGTGAGGCTATGGCGGCAGGCCCGCAGTGCGCTGCCGACCACTTCTTCGAGTGGTTGCCACTGGCTGTTCAATTGAATTTTACCTGATTGTAAGCGTGCCATATCGAGCAAATTGGCGACCAAGCCGCTCATCCGCAGCGCTTCTTCGTGAATCGCCCGGCTCAGTTCGGCACGCGTGGCCGGTGCCAGCTCGCTTTGCTCGTGCAAGGTGCTGGCCAAGCCGACGATGGCGGTCAGTGGCGTGCGCAAATCATGCGAAATGGCCGATAGCAGAGAATTGCGTAGCCGTTCGGCTTCGATGTTGAGCAGGGCGTCCTGCGCTACCTCGACATAATGGACACGTTCCAGCGCCAGCGCGATCTGACCGGCGAAGGTATCGAGCAATTGCTGCTGTTCCGGTTGAAAAATTTGCTCGGGATCGAGCGGGGCAATGGCTAACACGCCGCGGGTGCGCATCGGCGCTTGTAGCGGCAAATACAGCACGGCATTCGAGGGCAACGTGGGCGTGCCAAGCCCGGCCGGCTGGGCATGTTGATACACCCACTGCGCTACGCTGTTGTCGAGTTCTGTCAAGTCGGCGGCATGGCTGCCGGCGACGATGGGGTCGCGTACATTCTCATGACTATCGGGTAGCAAGACGGCGATGCGGGCATGGAAAATCGGTGCCAGATGGGCAATGCTGATTTCCAGAATTTGTTCCACCATCAGCGCCCCCGAGAGCGCACGCGTCATGGTGTAGAGCGCATCAGCGCGGCGTTCGCGCGACTGCGCGATGCGTGCTTGAAAATGCAGATTGGCCATCAGATTACTGATAGTCAGAGAAACGGCCAACATGATCACGAAAGTGAATAAATACTGGCTGTCGCTGACACTGAAAGAAAAACGTGGTGGCACGAAAAAGAAATCAAACGCCGCCACACTGAGAAACGAGGCGAGTACCGAAGCGCCACGGCCGAAGCGTATCGCCACGAACACCACCGTGAGCAAGTACAGCATGACCACATTGGCTAAATCAAAAATATGTGTCAGCCCGGCGCAGACCAAGGTGGCAGCGAGACACAGTGCGGCGCTCCACAAATAAGCGCGGATGCCGGTCGGGGTCTTGCTTTCTCCACTTAAAAAATAGGCTGCCGCCATGCCGCCGCGACTGCTGCCGACCACCTGGTCATGCCCCACCATCACCACATCGATCGTGCTGCTGCGGTTCGCCAGTTCGTCGGCCAAACTGTTACGCAGTAAGCGTTGCCACAGCGGGCGCAGCGACTTGCCGACCACCAGCTTGGAAACATTGCGACTGCTGGCATAACTGAGTAATAAAGTTGGCAGATGTTCACCGGCCAGAGTAGTCGTTTCGGCTCCGAGTTCCTGCGCCAACTTGAGCGTCTTGACGATGGCTTCGCGCTGTACCTTGCCGAGATTTTGTAACTGCGGCGTTTCGACATAGACGGCGATCCAATCGGCCCGCAAGCTCGCGGCCAGGCGTGCCGCGCCGCGTACTAACTTGCTGGCGCTGGCATCGGGACCAATGCAGACCAGCAGCCGCTCTTTGGCTTGCCAAACTTGATTGATAGCTTGGTCGGCGCGGTAATCGCGCATTTGCACATCGACTTGATCGGCGGTACGCCGCAGCGCCAGTTCGCGCAAGGCGATCAGATTACCTTTACGGAAAAAATTTTTCGCCGCGCGCTGCGCCTGCTGTTCCAGATAAACTTTGCCATCCTTCAAACGCCGCAGTAATTCATCGGGTGGCAGATCGACCAGGGTAATTTCATCGGCTAAATCGAAAAACTGATCGGGTACCGTTTCCCACACGCGCACGCCAGTGATTTGGCCAACCACATCATTGAGCGTGGCTAAATGTTGAACATTGACGGTGGTATAGACATCGATGCCGGCCACCAGTAATTCTTCGATATCTTGCCAACGCTTGGCATGGCGCGAACCGACGACATTCGAATGCGCCAGCTCATCGATCAAAATCAGCTCGGGGCGGCGCGCCAACGCAGCGTCGAGATCGAATTCGGCGAGAAATTTTTGTTTGTATTCGATCTGTCGCAGCGGCAGCAGCGTCAACTCGCGCGTCATTTGCAGGGTCTCTTGGCGGCCATGCGTTTCGACTACCCCCACCACGACATCGACACCAGTCTTGATTTGCGCATGGGCGGCCGCCAGCATCGCATAGGTTTTGCCGACGCCGGCGCAGGCACCGAAAAAAATCTTTAAGCGGCCACGTTGCTGCTTGTGTTCTTCGCGTTGAATTTTATCGAGCAAGGCATCGGGATCGGGGCGCGCGGTCATCATTACTGCTCATCATAGTAGGATTATTCGGGTGCCGGCGCAGTTATGCACCAGCGTAGGACTTAGCTTAGCGCAGCTTACCGCATTTTATTGAGTGCCAGATTCAATTCCAATACATTCACGCGTGCTTCACCGAACAAGCCTAGTTGCGGGCCGACGCTGTGTTCGGCGACCAGTGCAGTGATTTGCGCCGAACTGCGGCCCCGTGCCCGCGCGACGCGAGCAATTTGATAGGCCGCTGCGGCCGGACTGATTTCAGGGTCGAGGCCGCTGCCGGAAGCCGTCACCAAGTCGACCGGAATCGCCAAGGTATTACTGGGATCGGCGGCGCGCAGCGCTTTGATGCGCTCTTCCAGCGCTGCTTTGAGGGCCGGATTGGTCGGACCCAGATTGGAGCCGCCGGAAGACATACCATTGTAAGCAAAGGTTCCGGCGGCCGAAGGCCGACCCCAAAAATACTCAGGAGCGGAAAAATTTTGGCCGATCAGGCGTGAACCGACGACCTTGCCATGCTCGATGATGAGGCTGCCGTTGGCTTGATCACTGAAGGCCACTTGGCCGATGCCGCTGACTACCAGCGGGTACAGTAAGCCGGTGAGACAAGAGAGGGTGAAGAAGGAAACCAGCAGGGGACGTAAGAGTTTCATGATGATGATTCCTGTTTATACCAGACCGAACAGCGTCAGGATGAGGTCGATGAGTTTGATGCCGATGAAGGGAACGATCAGACCGCCGAGACCATACACCAGCAAATTGCGACGCAACAGCAGGGCGGCACCGAGGGCGCGATATTTCACTCCTTTTAACGCCAAAGGAATTAAAAACACGATGATGAGGGCATTGAAAATCACCGCCGACATGATGGCGCTGGCCGGGCTGCTGAGCTGCATCAGGTTGAGGGCATTAAGCTGCGGGTAAGTGCTGGCGAAAGCGGCTGGAATGATGGCGAAATATTTCGCCACATCGTTGGCGATACTGAAGGTCGTCAGCGAGCCGCGCGTCATCAGCATTTGCTTACCGATTTCGACGATCTCGATCAGCTTGGTCGGGTTAGAATCGAGATCGACCATATTGCCGGCTTCCTTGGCCGCCTGGGTGCCGCTGTTCATCGCTACGGCGACATCGGCCTGGGCCAAGGCCGGTGCATCATTGGTGCCATCACCGGTCATCGCCACCAGTTTGCCTTCGGCTTGATACGAACGGATCAGTTTGAGTTTGTCTTCCGGCGTTGCTTCGGCCAGAAAATCATCGACGCCAGCTTCAGCGGCAATCGCCGCCGCGGTCAAGCGATTATCCCCGGTGATCATAATGGTTTTGATACCCATTTTGCGCAATTCGGCGAAGCGTTCTTTGATGCCGCCTTTGACGATATCCTTGAGCTCGACCACACCCATTACGCGTTGATCGTCGATTACTACCAAAGGCGTGCTGCCTTGACGGGCCACTTGCTCAACCCGTTCGGTGACAGCCAGCGGGAAGCTGTGGCCGAGGGCGGTAAAGTAGCTGCGGGTGGCTTCAACTGAACCCTTGCGTATCGCACGCTGCACGCCGCCCTGCTGCAGATCGACGCCGCTCATGCGGGTTTGTGCCGTGAAGGGAATGAATACCGCGCCGAGCGCGCCGATATCGCGTTCCCGGAGCGCGAATTTTTGCTTGGCCAGAATCACAATGCTGCGGCCTTCCGGTGTTTCATCGGCCAGTGATGACAATTGTGCGGCATCGGCCAATTCATCTTCGCTCACGCCCGGTGCTGGATAAAAGGCACAGGCCTGACGATTGCCGAGGGTAATCGTGCCGGTTTTATCGAGCAATAATACATCCACATCGCCGGCCGCTTCCACCGCCCGGCCCGAAGTGGCAATCACATTGGCCTGCATCATACGACTCATACCGGCGACACCGATGGCTGACAGCAAGCCGCCGATGGTGGTAGGAATCAGGCACACTAACAAGGCCACCAGTACCGTAATGCTGACCGCCCGGCCGCCGCCCGACGCGAGCACACCGAATTGCGAAAATGGCAGCAGGGTGACGGTTGCCAGCAGAAACACAATCGTTAAGGCCACCAATAAAATGGTCAGGGCGATTTCATTCGGGGTCTTTTGACGTTTCGCCCCTTCCACCATGGCGATCATACGATCGAGAAAGGCCTCGCCGGGATTGACCGAGACGCGCACGATGATCCAGTCCGACAGCACCTTGGTGCCGCCCGTGACGGCATTGAAATCGCCGCCCGATTCACGGATCACCGGTGCCGATTCGCCGGTAATCGCCGATTCGTCGACCGAGGCCACGCCTTCGATCACTTCAGCGTCAGCCGGCACCACATCGCCGGCTTCGATCAAGATGATATCGCCCTTACGCAGACTGGCACCACTGACCAGCATTTGCGTCGCATCGCGTTTGGCTACATTGAGCTTTTTGGCGCGCACATCTTGCTTGGCACCGCGCAGTGATTCCGCCTGGGCTTTGCTGCGCCCCTCCGCCAAGGCTTCGGCGAAGTTGGCAAACAAGACCGTAAACCATAGCCACAGGCTGACCGCCAGGATGAAGCCGGCCGGCGCTTCACCCTCGGCGATAAAGGCTTGTACCGTCAGGGCTGTGGTCAAAATACTGCCGACGTAGACCACAAACATGACCGGGTTTTTCATTTGAATTTGCGGCTGCAGCTTGCGCAAGGCATCGACCATCGCGGGTTTGACGATGCTCGCAGTGAGCAAAGACAGTTCGTTTGTATGACTCATATTTTGCTTTCTGAAATTCTAGTGCGACAGCATGATCAAATGTTCGACCACCGGACCGAGCGCCAGCGCCGGGATATAGGTGAGGGCACCGACGATGACGATGGTACCGAGCAGCAGCATGACGAACAGCGGACCATGGGTAGGCAGTGTGCCGGCGGTAGCAGTCAGGCGTTTTTTGCGCGCCAAGGAGCCGGCGGTGGCCAGAATCGGGATGATGATACAGAAGCGTCCAAACCACATGGCAATGGCCAGCATCACGTTGTAATACGGCGTATTACTGGAGAGACCGGCAAAGGCGCTGCCATTGTTATTCGCCGCCGACACGAAGGCATACAGAATTTCACTGAAACCGTGTGCACCGGGATTGGCGATGCCGGCCACGCCAGCAGCCAGACTGACTGACAGCGCGCTGCCGACCAACACCAACAAAGGGCCGATCAATATGGTGATGGCGATCATCTTGATTTCGAAGGCTTCGATTTTCTTCCCCAAATATTCCGGTGTGCGACCGATCATCAGGCCGGCGATAAACACCGCCAGAATCGCGAAAATCAACATGCCGTACATACCGGCACCGACGCCGCCGAACACTACTTCCCCGAGCTGCATCAATACCAGTGGCACCATGCCGCCCAGCGGTGTGAAGGAATCATGCATGGCATTGACGGCACCGCAGGATGCGGCCGTGGTAATGGTGGCAAACAAGCCCGAAGCGGCGATGCCGAAGCGGCTTTCCTTGCCTTCCATATTGCCGCCCGCTTGCATCAGGCTCATGCTTTGGTCGAGGCCGAGTTGCGTGAACAAGGGATTACCCTGTTGTTCGGCATACATGGCGGTGCCGGCGAGAGCGACAAACAAGACGCTCATGACGGCGAAAATCGCCCAACCCTGACGCCCATCACCGACCATCAAACCGAAGCTGATGCAGAGCGCGGCCGGGATCAGAAAAATCGCCAGCATTTGCAAAAAATTAGTCAGCGGCGTTGGATTTTCAAACGGATGCGCCGAGTTGGCGTTGAAAAAGCCGCCGCCATTGGTGCCGATCATTTTAATCGCTTCTTGCGAGGCCACCGGACCCATAGGTAAAGTCTGGGTGGTACTGCTGTGCGCTTGCAGCAAGGGTGCACCGGCGGTATCGAGCATGGGTGTGCCAGCAGCGTCGACTTGTGGCGTGCTGTAAGCGAGTTTTTCCACGGTGTGCGCGGTTTCATAAGCGCTGAAATTTTGGATCACGCCTTGGCTCATGAAAGCAAGGGCAAACACCAAGGCCAGCGGCACCAGCAGGTACAGCGTGCCGCGTGTCAGGTCGACCCAGAAATTGCCGATGCCAGCCATGCTGTGACGTGCAAAGCCACGTATCAAGGCGATTGCAACGGCCAAACCGGTGGCGGCAGAAAGAAAATTCTGTACCGACAGACCGAGCATCTGCGTCAGATAACTCATGCTCGCTTCCGGCGTATAGCCTTGCCAATTAGTATTGGTGACAAAGCTGATGGCAGTATTGAAAGAGGAATCGACGCTGACTGCCGGGAAGGCTTGCGGATTCAAAGGCAGTTGCAGTTGCAGACGTTGTAGTCCATATACCGCCAACACCCCGAGCAGGTTGAAGGCGAGGACGGCGATGGCATACTGCTTCCAGCTCATTTCCTCCTCGGCGCGGATGCCGCCAAGTCGGTATAACAGCCGTTCCAGCGGCTGCAGCAAGCGTGTCAGCAGGTTGCGTTCGCCTTGCATGACTTGCTTGATATAGCGTCCCAGCGGCACCGCCAGGATAGTCAGCACCGTCATGTACAAGGCGATTTGGAAAAAAGCAGAATGGTTCATCAGAAGGCCTCCGGTTTGAGCAAGGCATACACCAAATAGATGAACAACAAGGCGGCGGCTACGGCCGCGATCAGTTGAAACAGGCTCATACGCCGCCTCCGAGCAGGCTGCAGCCGGCAATCAGGCCAAAGCTGCTGGCGGCGAACACGGCGATGCCGGCCAAGTATAAAAATTCCATAAGGACTCCGTGAGAGTGGTGACAGTCAGCACACAATAAGCAAACGTCGGTAAAGATGTCGTATAGCTTGGGCGCTGTGGTGTAAAGATTGTGTAAACGCCCAGCGCGCCTTACTACCGCGACGATGTTGCCGTCAGAAGCTTTTGCTCAGCATCAGAACCAGTGCGTTCTTACCCATGAATTTGCCATTGACCGGGGAAGCATAAAAGGTCTGATCAGCATTCGTGCCTACCGCTGCGATGCTGAGTACCGCGCCGTCGAGTTGCGTGACTTCTTGTGACAGGCCGATTTTGAAATCATGGTAACTGGCGACAGCGCTGTTGATCCCATGGACTTTCTGGTAACCGACATGCAGATTGAGGACCAGCCCGGGGCGCAGGTCGATGTTGGCACCAACATCGAGATAGCCGCTGTGTTTGCTGTCGACCAGACCGAACAAAGGTGTGCTCGCGTGCGAGTACTTCAGATAAGCCGGGCCGACCCCGATTTGGCCGTAAATTTCCAAGGTATTGGCATCATTGAGGCCGACTTGATCGAGATGGTTATGCACATAGAGATAGCCGAGCAAGCCGACATCATAAGAAAGCGCGGCATTGATCTGGCCCTTTTTACCGACGTACACATCCCATTCCAGTGGTGTGCTGCCAGCCGCCGGCGTATCCTTGATCCAGCTGATCGTCGATAACCAGGTGCCGGCATACAAACCGCTGGGATTGTGGTTGATATCGGCGCCGCCTTGTGCCGCCGCTTGCAGACGAGTTTGCGAGATGCCACGATAGCGGTAGTCGCTCGTCAGGGCAGCATTAAAGCTCAGTTCGGTCTCGGCTTTGACTTCGTCGGCCGCCGCAGCAGCAGTGGCAAACAGCGTGGCGCACAGCGCCAGCATTGGTAAGGCGTGGTTCATGAAAAAATCCTGTCGTTAGCACCGCATGGGTGGGAATCGACAGCATAGACAGTGCCATATCAAGATAGTGCAAAGAGCGCGGGCGTCAGTATATAGATGGTGTTAAGGAAGCGCAGAATTTAATCTACCTCCTTGTACCGCATGCAAGCTGCGTCTCCTTAACGCATTTCGAGCTGACCGTCGCGTAATTTCCAACGCTGCACGTCGGGCAGGGCAATCAATTCGCGGTCGTGGCAAACCAAGACCACGCTGCTGCCGGCCGTGGTTAAAGTGGCGAGTAGGGCGATGACTTGTTCGCGTGCGCTGCCGTCGAGGTTGGCAGTCGGTTCATCGAGCAGCAGCAAGCGCGGTCGCAGCACCAAGGCGCGTGCCAGTGCGACGCGTTGCTTTTCGCCGCCCGACAGCGTGCTCGCGGCCTGATCTTGTAAATGCATAACGCCAGCCCAATCCATCGCTTGTTCGACGCGCGCCGCGCAATCCGGCGCGGCCTGCAAACGCAAACCATAGGCGATGTTGGCGGCCACGCTGCCGGAAAACATCAAGGGATGCTGATGCACATAGACGACTTCTTGGCGCAGCCGGCGCGGGTAGGGGGTAAGCGCACAGGCTTGGCCATCGTAGTGACAACTGCTGATGCTGGCGCTCTCGAGGCCGGCCAAGATGCGCAGCAAACTGCTTTTGCCACTGCCATTCATGCCCGTCAGTATGTAAGTCTGAGCATGGGCGATGCGTAGTTCTTCGATGTCGAGCAAGCGACGCGTGCCGAAGGATTTGCGGATTTCTCGCAAGTGTAGCAAGGGCTTCATTGTCCTTGCTCCGCGTGACTGGTATCGCCTTGCAAGAGCATGAGGGCGGCATTGAGCAGCAAGGCCAGCACGATCAGCACCAGGCCCAAGGCAATCCCGGCGGCGAATTCGCCCTTGCTGGTTTCGAGTGCAATTGCCGTCGTGATGGTGCGGGTCACGCCAGCGATATTCCCACCGACCATCATGGCGCAACCGACTTCCGACAACACCCGGCCGGCACCGTTGATGACCGCCGCCATCACACCGAAGCGTACTTCGTACAAAATTTTCACCATCACTTGCCAGCGTGTGGCACCGAGTGTAACGGCGGTTTCTGCCAAGCGTGGATCAGCCGCCTGCACCGCGCTGAGGGTGAAGGCAGTCAGCACCGGTATGGCAATCAGCGCTTGCCCGGCGATGATGCCGGATTGGCTGAACAACCAGTGCCAATTGCCAAGCGGGCCTTGCCGACTCAGCAGTAAATACAATAACAAACCGATTAGTACGGTCGGCAGCGATAAGGCTGCCTGCACCAGCCAAATCAGAATACGGCGGCCGGCAAAGCGATGGCTGGCGATCAGGTAGCCGCCGACGATGGCCGGTGCCAGTGCCAGACACAGGCCGATCAGTGAGGTTTTCAGCGTGACGGCGATGATGGTCCATAAGTCTGCATCTCCTGTTAATAACAGGAACAAGGCTTGCCGAACCGCCGCGCCGATTTCCATGTTCAGAAGCTGTGTTCAGCGGCCGGAAAGCTCTGCTGTTTTACGGCGCTGACGTAGGCCAGCACGGCCGCATCGATGCTGGTTTGGCCATCCATGAAGTTTTTCACGAAACGCGCCTTATGGCCGGGGAAGACGCCGAGCAAGTCATGCATGACCAATACTTGGCCGGAGCAATCGACGCCAGCCCCAATGCCGATGGTAGGAATGCTCAGGCTGTCGGTGACTTCCTTGCCTAAGGCTGCAGGAATGGCTTCGAGCACCAGCAGCGTCGCCCCGGCCGCTTGTACTGCCAGTGCTTCGGCTTTGAGTAAATCGGCCGCTGCCGAGGTTTTGCCTTGCACTTTATAACCACCGAGTTGATGCACCGATTGCGGTGTCAAACCGAGGTGGGCGCACACCGGAATCGCGCGCTCGGTAAGAAAACGAATTACCGGCACCAGCCAGGTGCCGCCTTCGAGTTTTACCATTTGGGCACCGGCTTGTACCAGTTGTACGGCATTGGCATAGGCGGCCTCGGGAGTGGCATAACTGCCGAACGGCATATCGGCCACCAGCAAGGCTTTGTTGTTACCACGTGCCACCGCTGCGGTATGGTAGGCAATATCGGCCAGCGTCACCGGCAGGGTCGAGTTATGCCCCTGACAAACCATGCCGAGTGAATCACCGATCAGCAAAACCTCGACGCCACAACGATCCATCAGCGCCGCAAAGCTGGCGTCATAACAGGTGAGCATGGTGATTTTGTCACCCTGTGCGCGCATCTGCAGCAGGGATGGAACGCTGACCGCTTTGCGGTCTTCCAAATAGTTAGCCATTATCTACTCCAAAGTAATGCTGTCGTCGGTTTGTTTATGATCTGACAGCGGTTGATTGCTTACCTTCGATGTGCGCGCTGGGCACAGCTCAGTTTCTGAAAATAAAATATACGGCGCCGACCATGCACAGCCCGGCCCAAACAAAGTCGAGTTTGAACGGCTGATCCATATACAGCATGGCAAACGGCACAAATACCACGAGCGTGATCACTTCCTGCAAAATCTTCAACTGCGCCAAGCTGTATTCGGTGTAGCCGATACGGTTGCCCGGTACTTGTAACAAGTATTCAAATAGCGCGATGCTCCAACTGATCAGTGCGGCGACCCACCAAGCCTTGCCGGCCAGATTTTTAAGATGGCCGTACCACGCCACAGTCATGAAGACATTTGACAGAGCCAGCAAGCCTACAGTTTGCCAGATTACGGGGATGTGCATGTGCGGGCCTTGCCGGTTGGTGGAGGAAATTCAGTGTGCGCGCTCAAGCAGGCGAATACGTTGCGAGGCGACGCCGGCCAAAAAGCTTTGTGCCGGGCCTTGCCCGGGGATGACAATATCCGGTGCCAGATCGAGCAAAGGCCGTAGCACGAAGGCGCGCTGACACAGGCGCGGATGCGGCACAACTAAGTGTGCGCTGACGATGTGCTGCTGGCCGTAGAGCAGAATGTCGAGGTCGAGCGTGCGTGGGGCATTGCGATATGAGCGTTCGCGGCCGCAAGCCAGTTCCAGCGCCTGCAAGCTCGCTAACAAAGCCTCGGCGCTCAGCGTGGTAGCGCAGGCGGCGACGGCATTAACGTAATCATCACCGACGGCGTCGACCGGTGCACTGGCGTAACGCGGCGAAGCCTGCAGCAGCTGTACGCCGGGCAAGCGTGCCAGTTCGGCCAAGGCATGCGTCACCATGTCGGCGGCGGCACCGAGATTGGCACCGATTCCGATATACGTGGTAATCATTCTGCCGGCGTGCTGGCGGCCGGGCTGCGGCGGCGCGGCTTGCGTTTTTTGGCCGGACCGGCGGCGGCCGGTGTTTTCGGTTTACTCTGAATTAACTGTTCGCGCTGGTCTTCATTGCCGTTGATGAAATCAGTCCACCAAGTACCGATTTCGGCCTCGATTTCACCGCAAGCGCAGCGCAATAACAGAAAATCGTAACCGGCGCGCAGGCGCGGATGCTCAAGCACTTTGTACGGCGTTTTGCCGATCCGTTTTTCAAAGCGCGGCTGCATCGCCCAGATGTCGCGCATATCAGCGCCGACCTTACGCTGTATGGCCAGTGCATCGGTTTGAGTATTGAGTACATCGTCGGCGGCTAAGTGCAGTGCCGGTATCGAGAATTCACCGGCGGCTTTGTAGGCATCCCATTTTTCCACCACTTGGTGCCACAGCAGGGCGGCGAACAGGAAGCTTGGTGACACCGGTTTGCCTTGCAAGACGCGTTCATCGGTATTGGCCAGTGCCAGCGTGACGAATTTTTCGCCATGCGGTTGTTCCAGCACCACGTCGAGCAGCGGCATCAAACCATGATGCAAGCCTTCTTTGCGCAATTGCTGCAGGCAAGCCATCGCATGACCGCTGGTCAGCAGTTTGAGCATTTCATCGAACACGCGCGCGGCCGGCACATTATTGATCAAAGGTGCCATGACGGCGATCGGCGCACGGGTCGCAGCATCGATACTGAATTGTAATTTGGCGGCAAAGCGGACCACGCGCAGCATGCGTACCGGATCTTCACGATAGCGCGCTTCGGCCACGCCGATGATGCGCAAGACTTTTTTGCGTATGTCTTTCATACCGCCGTGATAATCGAGCACGGTTTCGGTAGCTGGATCGTAATACATGGCATTGACGGTGAAGTCGCGGCGCACGGCATCGTCGTGTTGTTCGCCGAAGGTATTGTCACGCAAGACGCGGCCATGCTCGTCTTTCGGTGCCGCTTCGTTGGATGGACCGCGGAAGGTGGTCACTTCGAGCAAATCCTGGCCGAACATCACATGCACGATTTGAAACCGTCGGCCGATGATGAAGGCGCGGCGGAACAGGCGTTTGACTTGTTCCGGCGTGGCATTGGTGGCGATGTCGAAATCTTTGGGCTTGACGCCGGTGAGTAAATCACGCACCGCGCCGCCGACCACGAAAGCCTTATAGCCATTGTCTTGCAGCGTTTGCGTCACACGCAGCGCATTGGCCGACACCAACTGCGGGTTGATGCCGTGTTCTTTGGCCGAGAGTACGGTCGGCTTGCGGTTGGCTTGGCCAGACTCAGTCGGATTACTCACGCCGAGGATTTTGCGAATAAATTTCTTGATCATTGCGGGTACAGGTTGATTTGAGGCCAGCCGTGTGCCAACGCATGGGCGCGCAAACTGGCATTCGGGTTGGTGGCGACCGGATTGGTCACGACCTCGAGTAAAGGGATATCGTTGTGCGAATCGCTGTAAAAATAACTGCGCGGGAAAGCCTCCAAGCTGGTGCCGCGGCTGGCTAACCAGTCGTGCAGGTGGATTACTTTACCGCGCCCGGAAGTCGGCACGCCGAGCAGTTTTCCGCTCAGCGTACCGGTTTCATAGCCTTCCGGTTCGGCCGCCAGCAAATGCGTAACCCCGAGCGCGGCGGCGATCGGTGCGGTCACGAAGCGGTTGGTGGCGGTGATGATGGCGATGAGATCATCCTCATCGCGATGCCGCTGCAGCAAGTCGAACGCGGCCGGCAGCAGCGCCGGCTGTATCACTTCTTGCATGAATTGCGCGTGCAACTGATCGAGTCGCGGGCGTGGAAACTGTGCCAGCGTGCCGAGTGCGAACTCCAGATACTCGACCGGGTCGAGCGTACCAGCCTGGTATTGGGCGAAGAAAGTGGCATTGCGGGCGGCGAAAAGCGCGGCGTCGACGGCGCCGACGCGGCATAAAAACTGCCCCCATTCATAATCGGAATCGATGGGGAGCAGGGTGTGGTCGAGGTCGAATAAGGCTAAGTCGCGCATGTTCCGGTTCTTGTTCAGGGCTGTTGTTGCAGCATTAATTCGCGCAGCAGCGGCAGAGTGATCGGCCGTTTCGTCACCAATGAGTAATGGTCGAGGTGATCGAGCATGGCCGACAGCGAACTCATGTCGCGCTGATAGTGCGTAATCAGGTAGGGTAACACGCCGGCAGACAATTGAATGCCACGCGCATGCGCAGAACGCTCCAAAGCGTCGATTTTATCTTCGTCGGTCAGTCCGTGCAGCTGATAAATCAAGCCCCAGCCCAAACGCGTGCGTAAATCGTCGCGTACCGTGAGTATCATTGGCGGGTGATTACCGGCCGCAATCAGAAAGCCACCATGGGCGCGCGCCTCATTGAACAGATTGAATGCGGCGATCTGATTGAGCGGCGAGAGTAAATCACAATCGTCAATCAGGTAGAGGCTGACCTCTTCGCTGAAGTCGAACGCGCTCTCGGGGGCATTGAAAGGAATGTAACGCGCCGCGCCATCATCGGCCAAGGCATGTAGTAAATGTGTTTTACCGGCCCCGGCCTGACCCCATAAATAGACCGAGCGCTCGCCATACTGGCTGGCGATACGCTGGGAAAATAAATCGAGCAATTGCGCGAGTTCAGCGTTTTGTCCGACCACGAAGGTGGTCAGCGATGGCAGTTTTTGCGCATCAAGATCTAATAGTAATTGCCTCATGACTGGCGATAAAAAGAGCTGTTAAGGTAGGCAATGCGTAAGTGTTTCACGGCGACGGAAATAATGGCCGAGGCCGGTAAGGCCACCAGCACGCCGATGAAGCCGAATAACTGGCCGAACGCCATCAGGGCGAAAATTACCGTCAGCGGGTTCAGACCGATCCGTTCGCCGACCAAGCGCGGGGTGAGGAAAAATGATTCCAGCACTTGGCCGATGCCGTAAATGATCGCGACCGCGAGCAAACCCTCGAAGCCGTTGAACTGTAAAATCGCGCCAACCAAGGCCAGCGCCAAGCCCAAGCCATAACCGAGGTAGGGAATGAACACCAAAAAACCGGTGATGAGACCGACTGGTAAGGCCAGATCGAAGCGCGCGATCGACAGTGCGATCGAATAATAGGCCGCCAAGACCAACATGACCAGAATTTGGCCGCGCAAGTATTGCGCCAAGATATCATCAACTTCGATGATGGCAGCGGTGGCACCGTGCACAAAGCGGCGCGGGATGAAATTCGCCAGTCGCTGCATCAATGGATGCCAATCGAGCAACAAATAAAATAAAACGATGGGAATTAACAACAGATTGGCAACCATGCCGAGCACTGCCGTACCGCCGACGCGGATCGAGGAGAGGATGGCTTTGCCGATGACATCGCCGCTGCCGGCCATTTGTTCGGCTAACAAGGCTTTGATGCCGGTACTGTCGAGGCGGATGGTGTAGCCATATTTGGCCAGCAGGGGGGCGATGACTTGATCAAACTTGTCGAAGAAGCGTGGAATTTGGGCTTGTAACTGCGGTGCTTCCTGCTGCAGGATAGGCACGATAATGAGCAGCATCGCCAAGCCCGACGCCATGACGAATACGATCAGCAAGCTCGCCGCCACGGCGCGCGGCAGACGCAAGCGGCGCAGCCGCAGCGCGCACAGTTTGTCGACCCAAGGGTTGAGCACGTAAGCCAGAATCGCCGAGACGATGAAGGGCATCAGTACCGGGCCGAGTAAAGCGAACAAGCTCAGCAGAGCGGCACCGAGCAGCAGCCACAGCAGCGATTGTTTTTGTTCGCTTGAAAAAGAAAAAGGCATGGTCAGAGAGTCGGAATGAAAGTCAGTAAAATCATTGTTTTATCACGTCTTGTCCAAATATCGGTCAAGATGCGGTCATTTTGTTAAAATAGCGTTGTTGCCGGCGTTTTTCCGGCCCTTCCTCTATTTTACCGCCTCAAGCCCCTACTGACGACTATCATGAGCACTTCTCCTTCTGTTTCTCTCTCTTACGCCGACGCTGGTGTCGATATGGTCGCCGGCGACGCCTTGGTCGATGCCATCAAACCTTTTGCCAAACGCACAATGCGCGAAGGCGTCATGGCTGGCATTGGCGGTTTCGGCGCCATGTTTGAAGTCAGCAAAAAATTCAAAGAACCGGTGCTGGTTTCCGGTACCGATGGTGTCGGCACCAAGCTCAAGCTGGCGTTTCATCTCAATAAACACGATACGGTCGGCATCGATCTGGTCGCCATGAGTGTCAATGATATTCTGGTGCAGGGTGCCGAACCCTTGTTTTTCCTCGATTATTTCGCTTGCGGCAAACTCGATGTCGCCACTGCCACTGCCGTCATCAAGGGTGTCGCCTTCGGTTGCGAGCAAGCCGGTTGCGCTCTCATCGGCGGCGAAACGGCTGAAATGCCGAGTATGTACCCGAACGGTGAATACGATTTAGCCGGTTTCGCCGTCGGTGCCGTGGAAAAATCGAAAATCATCGATGGCAGCAAAATCATGCCCGGTGATGTGATCCTCGGTTTGGCTTCCTCCGGTATTCACTCCAATGGTTTTTCCTTGGTCCGTAAGATCATCGAAGTGGCCCAACCTGATCTGCAAGGCGATTTCCATGGCCGCACGCTGGGCGACACGCTCATGGCACCGACGCGTATCTATGTGAAGCCGCTGCTGGCGCTGCTCGAAGCGATGGAAGTCAAAGGCATGGCGCATATCACCGGCGGTGGCTTGGTCGAAAATGTGCCGCGCGTGTTGGGTGATACGCTCACCGCCGTATTACATAAAGACAGTTGGGTCATGCCACCGTTGTTTACCTGGTTGCAGCAGCATGGCGGCGTCGCCGATGCGGAAATGCACCGGGTGTTCAACTGCGGTATCGGCATGGTTGTCATCGTCGCCGCCGATCAGGCTGACGCAGCCATCGCTCATCTCACGGCTTCCGGCGAGACGGTCAGCCGCATCGGCGAAATCCGTGCGCGTGTCGGTGCTGAGCATCAGACCATCGTGATTTAATTTAATTCAGTTCGTGTGCGGCAGTCAGCGCACACAAAGATTGCCCTCGCCTACTGTTGTAGCGAGGGCAATTTTTTTTGCCTGACGCGCGATACACTCGATAGATTGCTATACAATTAACTTTGCATCAGGGCACTTGTCCTGACATCGACGCATTGCTGCCAGATTGCCCATTCATGAAAATTCTCTTTGTTCCGCTGTGTCTCGCCGCTCTTCTGACTGCCTGTGGTGGTGGTGGTGGTGGTGGTGGTGGTGGCAGTGGTGGTTCCAGTTCCAGTTCGGCAGCGTCCGGCAGCAGCGGCTTGCCATCGGCCGCGAGTCTGGCTAATCAATGCGCCACGCCGCGCGCCGGTACGATTGATGTGGCCGCCAGCGCCGCGACTGAAAAAGCCTACTTGCGCTCGTTCGTCGATGAAACCTATCTTTGGTACACCGATGTGCCGAGCAATTTGATGCCGGCTACTTACAGTTCACCGCAAACTTATTTTGATGCACTCAAAACCATGGCCGTTACGGCCAGCGGTACCGCCGTCGACCAATTTCATTGGTCGCAGACCAGTGCTTCGTGGGCCGCGGCCAGTGCCGGTATCGCGCAAGATTACGGCATACAATGGGCTGCCCAGAGCAGCGCGCCGCCGCGAAACTGGATCGTCGCCGGTGTGGCTGCGGCTTCGCCGGCGGCCTTGCTTGGCATAGTTCGCGGTGACCAACTCAGCATTATCGATGGCATCGATTTCATCAATGACAACAGTACGGCTGGCATCGCCAAGCTCAATGAGGCGCTGGCACCCAGCAGTGTAGCCGCCCATGTGTTGACCTTCAAAGGCAAGGCCGCAGTCAGCTTGACGCCGGCGATTTATCCGCTGGCGACAGTCAACAATGTCAGTGTGCTGCAGACTGCCAGCGGCGCGGTCGGCTATTTTATTTTTGACAGCCACATCGCCAAATCAGAAGCAGAATTGAGTGCGGCGATCAGCCAACTCAAGGCTGCCGGCGTGACCGATCTGATCATCGATCTGCGCTACAACGGTGGTGGTTTGCTATATATCGCCAGTGAACTGGCTTACATGGTGGCCGGACCAAGTTCGACCCATGCGCGCATCTTTGAAAAGCTGACTTACAACGATAAGCAGACGGCGCAAAACACCAGCTACCCATTTTATTCCAGCACGGTCGCCGGTTTAGCCCTGCCGACTTTGAATCTGAAACATGTCAGCTTACTCGTTACCCGCGGCACGGCTTCGGCCAGTGAATCGGTGATTAACAGCTTACGTGGCGTCGATGTGAAGGTAGATTTGATCGGTGCTGCCACGCGTGGCAAACCGTATGGCTTTGTCCCGCAAGATAACTGTGGCTGGACTTACTTTGCGATTCAATTCAAAGGGGTCAACGATAAATTGCTGGCCGATTATGCCGATGGCTTCGCACCGACCTGCGCGGTCGCCGACGACTTCACACACCAACGCGGCGATACCGCCGAAGCCTTGTTGAAAACTGCGCTGGCCTATCGTCAAAATGCGGTTTGTCCCATCGCACCTGCCGCTACAACTGCGGCAGTCAGCGCAGCGAGTTACCGTTTGGTACGGCCGCCTAGCTCGGAAATGCGGATTCTGAGCGGGCGCTGAAAAATGGACGAAAGCTGCAAACTTAGCGGCTAGCACTGACCACCGAAGCAATTTTTATTTCGATAGACTTGAATGACACCAACCACATGGAGTCTGTCGATGAAAACTTTACTTCCCTTGTTCTCTCTGAGTTTGTTGGCAGCCTGCGGCGGCGGCGACACCAACGTCGCTCCTGCACCTGTCGTCGGCATCACCAGTGTCCCGATGGCCCATGTCGAAAATGGCGTAGTCAGCGGGCTGCCGGAAACGCTGACGCCGTTGATTCCTGTCACCCCGGTTAAGCCGACCACACCGATTATACCGACCACACCAGTCACACCAGTCACACCAGTCACACCAGCGGCGCACCAATCGCTGGAGGCCGGCATGGCGCAGATCAAACCGCTGCGCGAATTAGCCGGACGCTGTGCCGCGCCACAGCCATCGAGTTCTGAGCGCTCAGGTAGCAGCAACGATGAAAAAAGTTATTTGCGTGCCGTGGTCGAAGAAAAATACTTGTGGGCCGACACCATACCGAAGAGCTTACTGAGCCCACTGAACGATACCCCACAAGCGTTTTACGCCAGCTTGAAAAACCCTGCCCTGACACCTGCTGGCGCGCCGCTCGATGCGTATTTCCAGGTGCAGAGTGAGCAGGCCGTCTCGGCGGCGGCATCCAGTTTGGCCGACCCCAGCTATGGCATCAGTTGGGTGCGCGCGCCGGCACCGGCAGCGTGGCGCGTGGCCGATGTGGCAGCGGGCTCGCCGGCCGCGGCGGCTGGCATCGTGCGCGGCGATGAACTGCTCAGCATCGATGGTATCGATGTCGTCAATGAGCCTGAGCGAGCTGCGCAAATACGCGCCCAGCGTGCTTTATTTCCGCGCACCGAGAGCACCCATGTATTTATTTTTAAAGATAAGCCGGCACTGAATTTAAGCGCACAACTACTCTTACCGACACCGGTAAGGTATGTGCGCATGCTGCCCGATGGTATCGCCTACCTGATGTTGGCCACGCCGGCTGCGGTGTTACAGTCTGGCGTAGCCGATGCGGCGCTGATCGCAGCAGTGAGCGAGCTCAAGGGGCACCATGTCAGTGATCTCGTCGTTGATCTGCGCTACGATGCCGGTGCCTCGATGGATCGTGCCAATCTGTTGGCCGCGATGATTGCCGGACCGCAGCGAACGCAGGGGCACAGTTTTCAGAAAACCGTGCATAATGCCAGACTCGCTGAGCACGATGCAGCCTACCGCTTCCGCACGCATTCTGATACTGGTGCGGTGTTACCCACACTGGCATTGTCACGCGTGACTTTACTCGTCACGCATGCCACCGGACCGGCCAATGAAGCGTTGATCAATGCCTTGCGCGGCATCGGTGTGAAGGTTGATCTGATCGGTGCTGCCACGCCCGGTATGCCGTATGGTATGGGCGTGGTGAAGAATTGCGGTTGGTATTATTATATGCCGCAGTCCCGACTCGGTAATACGCGCGGTGAGAGTGACTATGCCGATGGCTTTGCACCCACCTGCGCAGTGGCCGACGATCTCACTGCCGCACTTGGCGATCCGGCCGAGGCTGTGTTGAAGGCTGCGCTGAGCTACCGCCGTGATGGCGTCTGTCCGGCACCGAGTACGTCGGCGTATGAGTTGGTGCGCACGCGCGCTGAGAAACTCAATAGCCTGAGCGCCGGTATCGGTTTTTAATGGAAACTCGTCGGGGTTGCGGTCCCGATTAACTTGGAAGCGCGGTTTCAATCCGCGCTTACTTCTGTGTCAGGGAATAAGGAATGAACCGACCGCGCTGTAGCTGGGCTAATCCGGCCAATCCGCTCTACCTTGATTACCATGACCATGAGTGGGGCGTGCCCTGTCATGATGAGCGCCGGCTGTTTGAAATGCTTAATTTGGAAGGTGCCCAGGCCGGTTTGAGTTGGGAAACCGTGCTCAATAAACGCAGCAATTACCGGCTCGCCTTCGATGACTGGGATGCGCACAAGATCGCCGCCTACGATGCCGACAAGGTGGCTGCCTTGCTGGCCAACCCCGGCATCATCCGCAATCGTCTTAAAGTCGCCGCCGCCATTTCCAATGCTCAGGCGTATCTGCGCTTGTGTCAGGAATGCGGCAGTCTCGATGCGTATTTATGGGGCCATGTCAGTGGCTTGCCGATTATTAATGATGGCAGCCGCATCATCACGACGCCTTTGTCGGATCAGATTTCCAAAGATTTACGCCGCCGCGGCTTCAAGTTCGTCGGCAGCACCATCATCTATGCCTACATGCAGGGCATAGGCATGGTCAACGACCATGCCGCCGATTGTGCTTGGTATCAGAAGAACGAGGCCTGATCAACTGCGCCGCGGCTGTTGGCCGGCGAATGATTGTAAGGCGGCGTCGGGGGTGCTGGTACGCAGTGGATCGCGTACCAATACCGGTAAATTGTGTACTTGATGCTGACGTGCGCCGCCAGCCGGCGCTTGCTCGGCATCCCATACCGGAGCGGCGATGCCTTCAAACACGGCTTTCAATTGGTCGCCCCAGTTATGGCGTATCGTTTGGAAGTATTGGTTCTTTTCATCGATGGTAACGAAACGGCTGATCGCCAGACGATTGTTTTCATAGACCAGTAAATCGAGCGGCAAGCCGACCGACACATTCGAGCGCAAAGTCGAATCCATGGAAATGAGCGCGCATTTGGCGGCGTCATCGAGGCTGGTGGCCGGATTGACCACGCGATCGAGTATCGGTTTGCCATACTTGGCTTCGCCGATTTGGAAGTAAGTGTTTTCATCATGCGCTTCGATGAAGTTACCGGCCGAGTAAATTTGAAACAAGCGGCAGCGTTCGCCACCGATTTGACCGCCGAACATCAGGCTGACATTGAAATCGATGCCGAATTCAGCGAGCGCCTTGGCATCGCGCTGATGCACGCGGCGCACGGTTTCGCCGAGGATGCGTGCGGCTTCGTACATATTCGGCGCATTCCAGATATTGTTACCGCGTTCATCTTGAAAATCAGCCAACAATTCGCGTATCGATTGCGAAATTGATAAATTCCCAGCCGTCATCAAAACCATCACCCGTTCGCCGGGGTTTTCAAACACCGACATTTTGCGGAAGGTGCCAACTTGATCCACCCCAGCATTGGTGCGTGAATCAGAGAGGAAAACCAGCCCGGCGTCGAGGCGTATGCCAACACAGTAAGTCATCTTGAAAATAGAGCAAATAATTTTGCTGAAAAACGTGAAGGCTTGATTTTACCTCAAGCCGGGCAGGTGTAGGCGGCGAATCAGCGTGGCCGCACGTGTACCGAGACGCTCAAGGTTTCACTGCCACCACCGCGGCGCACGCCGCGTACCGGTGCGGCCGAATCATAATCGCGCCCGATCGCCAAGCGGCAGTAACTGTCATTCATCAAACGCGCATGCGTGACATCGATGCTGATCCAGCCATGATAGCCATGATCATCAGCCCAAACATCAACCCAAGCATGGCTGTCGGCGTGGCCGCTGGTTTCCGGGTCGATATAGCCAGACACATAGCGCGCCGGAATGCCGCGCACGTGGCAACAAGCCAGAAACAGATGGGCATGATCTTGACACACGCCCAAGCCTTGGGCCAGCGCTTCGTCGGCCGTGCTGGTGACGATGGTGGTACCGCTGCGGTAAGCGACAGCTTGTTGGATCTGCTCGGCCAGCACGAGTAAGTCGCGGCTACCAGCCGCGCCGATCTGCGGCAAATGCTGCTGGGCGAAAGCCGTGATCGCGGGACTGGACTCGGTCAGCCGAGTCGCCACCGTAAACACCAGCGGCGAAAATTGTTCGGCATCGGTGATGCGCCCATACGGTGGGGCGCTGACATCGACTACGCCTTCGGCGAGGATATTGACTTCAGAATGCAGGCCGCTGGTAGTGAGCATATGTGACTGATTACCATAGGCATCGAGGAAGGCTTGCTTACTCCCGGCCGTTTGCAAGCGCCACTCGACGATACGCTGGTGCGATTCGGCGCGCGGCGTCAAACGCAACTGTTGTATCGTATACGTCGAGGCAAGCGAGTAGCGGTAAGTGGTCTGATGCTGAATGAGTAGTTGCATGATTTAAATGTTCCGGCGTTCAGGTCGCGCAGGGAACCAGAAAATCGCGCCCTATGCGATTGCCCAGCTCGAAAATGTTTTCCAAAAATTGTTTGAGACTGTCGTGCAGGCCGGCTTCGAGAATATCATCGATACGGGCGAATTTTAAATCGGCATGCAATTTCCCGGCAAAGCGTTCGCTGTCGGCTGACAAATCATTGCGCACTTCAGCCAGATTGGCAACCACTTCATCCATGCAAGCCAACAGCGAGCGCGGCATATCACCGCGCAGCATCAGCAATTCGGCTACCCGTTCCGGGGTAATCACATCGCGATATACTTTGCGGTAAATTTCAAAGCCCGACACCGAGCGCAGCAAGGCCGCCCAGTAATAAAAATCGCGCTGCATGACTTGGCGACCGTGCTCGGCCTCTGCCACGCCGTGAAATTTCACATCAAGAATACGAGCGGTATTGTCGGCCCGTTCGAGAAAGGTGCCGAGTCGAATAAAATGCACGGCTTCGTCTTTGAGCATGGTACCGAGGGTGACGCCGCGCGAGAGATGCGAACGAAATTTAACCCATTCAAAGAATTGGCTGGGATCTTGTTCCAGCATGCCGCTGTTGAGTTTTTCCTGCATTTCCAGCCAGGTTGCGTTCTGGGTTTCCCACACTTCGGTAGTCAGGGTACCGCGCACGGCACGTGCGTTTTCACGTGCTTCCTTCAGACAGGTGGCAATCGAAGATGGATTCATCGGATCGCGCACCATGAAATCGAGCACGTCAGCCTTAGTCAACATGCCATATTGGTGGTCGAAGGCGGTTTCGAGCTCGGAAATGCCGAGCATGGCGCGCCAGCCTTGTTCAGCATTTTGCGCCGATTGCGGCAACATCGACGTTTGCATATTCACATCGAGCATTCGTGCCGTGTTTTCGGCGCGTTCGGTATAACGTGCCATCCAGAATAAGTGATCGGCGGTTCGGCTCAGCATAAGTATTCTTTCTAAAATAATCGACCGCGCAGAGCGGAAAAAAATCAGCTTATTTTTCTGTGTGCGCTTACTCTTGCAGCACCCAGGTGTCTTTGGTGCCGCCGCCTTGCGACGAGTTCACCACCAGCGAGCCTTCCTCCAGTGCCACCCTGGTCAAACCGCCCGGCACCATGGAAATGGTTTTGCCGGATAAGACGAAGGGACGCAAATCGAGGTGGCGGGGTGCGATGCCTTGCTCGACGAAGGTCGGGCAGGACGACAGTGCCAAGGTCGGCTGAGAGATATAGCCATCCGGCTTGGCCAGCAGACGCTGGCGGAAATCTTCAATCTGTTGCTTGCTTGAGGCCGGGCCGACCAGCATGCCGTAACCACCGGCACCATGCACCTCTTTCACCACCAGTTCGGATAAGTGGGCCAGGGTATAGGCCAAGTCTTCCGGCTTGCGGCATTGATAGGTTGGCACGTTATTGAGTATCGGCTGCTCTGTCAGATAAAACTTGATCATGTCCGGCACATACGGATAGATCGATTTGTCATCGGCCACGCCGGTGCCTATGGCATTGGCCAGCGTGACGCGGCCGGCTCGATACACCGATAACAGGCCCGGCACGCCGAGTGAGGAGTCGGGGCGGAACGCCAGCGGATCGAGAAAATCATCATCGACCCGGCGATAGATGACATCGACGCGTTTGGGGCCGCGCGTGGTGCGCATATAAACGGCATTCTCGTTGACGAACAAGTCCTGCCCTTCCACCAACTCCACCCCCATTTGTTGCGCCAAGAAGGCATGCTCGAAGTAGGCCGAGTTATACATTCCCGGCGTCATCACCACCACGGTCGGATTATCGACGCCGATCGGTGCGACCGAACGCAAATTGTCGAGCAACATATCGGGATAATGATCGACCGGTGCGATTTTATTATTGGCGAATAACTCAGGGAACAGCCGCATCATCATCCTGCGGTCTTCCAACATGTATGACACGCCTGAAGGAACACGCAAATTATCTTCCAGCACATAGAACTCACCGGCACCGGCGCGCACGATGTCGACCCCGGCGATATGTGCGTAAATATCAGAGGCCACTGAAATACCCTGCATTTCCGGGCGATACTGGGCATTTTTATAGATTTGTTCGGGTGGAATCAAACCGGCTTTGATGATGTTTTGATCGTGATAGATATCATGAATGAACATATTGAGCGCTTGTACACGCTGTACCAAACCAGCTTGTAACTGTTGCCATTCCTGGGCTGGAATGATGCGCGGAATGATATCAAAGGGAATCAAGCGTTCGGTGCCGGCGTCATCGCCGTAGACGGCGAAGGTAATCCCGACGCGGCGAAAGGTCAGATCGGCTTCAGCGCGTTTGGCCTGCAGACGCTCCGGGCTTTGCTGCTTGAGCCAGTTACAGAATGGGCGATAATGTTCGCGGGTTGCATCGGCAGTGCCGACTGCTTGGGCAGTCATTTCGTTGAAAAATTTTTCCATATCAATTTCCGCGAGTTCGGGTAAGTATTACTGTATCAAGAAGCGTGCCAGCAGTCGCACGATCAGGGGGCGCGAATATAGTCAATCAGCTCGAGCGTGCGTTGGTCGGGCGCGGGTGTCCACAGACTCACTAGCAACATGCACAGAAAACCGGCCGGGACACCGAACACGCCGGCCGAAATTGGTGCGATATGCCACCACTGGTTGTTGATGCTGCCGCCGAACCAAGGGTGAGTGATGAGCATGTAAAGTACACAGACCGAAAATCCGCTGATGATGCCGGCGATTGCACCTTGATGGTTCGCGCGCTTCCAAAAAATGCCCAATACCAGTGCGGGAAACAGCGCCGAGGCGGCGACCGAAAAAGCGGCACCGACCAAGGACAGGATGTCGGCCGGTTTGAGCGAGGCGACATAGGCGGCGAAGAGGGCGACGACGAGCAGAAACAACTTGGAAATCGTCACCCGTTTTTGCGTCGAGGCGCTCGGATCGATGATTTTGTAATAAATATCGTGCGACAGGGAATTTGAAATCGTCAGCAGCAAACCATCGGCGGTCGACAGCGCCGCCGCCAAGCCACCGGCCGCTACCAATCCCGACACCACATAGGGCAGACCGGCAATCTCGGGCATGGCCAGCACGATGATGTCGCCGTCGATGATAATTTCCGACAACTGAACGATGCCGTCATGATTGACATCGATGATACTCACCAAAGGATTGATCTTGTCGATGTTGGCCCAGTAAGTAACCCAAGACGGCAGTTTGGAAAATTCACTGCCGACCAAGGAAGTGTAGATATCATATTTAACCAAGATAGCCAGCGCCGGAATCGTCAGGTAGAGCAACATGATGAAGAACAGCGACCAAAACACCGAATCGCGACTCTCGCTCACCGAGGGCGTGGTGTAATAACGCGTGAGTACATGGGGCAAGGCGGCTGTGCCCATCATCAGACATAACACCAGAGCCATGAAATTATTCCGGCGGATATCTGATTCTGCCGCGCTTTTGGCCGCATACGGGGTGTATTGTGAAAAGCCCGGTTCGGCTTTGGCCAAGTAAGACTGCCGGATCTCATTCCAACGCAGCCGTGCCAACTCCGGCGAGCTGGGATAATCAGCCAACAGGCGGCTGGCATTCTTCACTGCGATCAGGTTGCCGCTACCCGATTTCAAACGTTCGAGTTCGCCTTCCAATTCTTCGCGGCCGCTGCCCCAAGACGCCGGCAAGGCCAAAATTTTTGTTTGCAAGGCATCGGCGCGCTGGCGGTAAATCGCTCGTACCTGCTGTTCTTTCGGGTCGGCGGCGAAGCGTTTTTCGATTTCCACCAGCTTCGGCAAGAAGGCACCATAAGATAACTGCGGTACCGGATTGTCGCTCAATTTGGCCGCCAGCCAGCCAACCGGAATCATGAAAGCGATCAAGATGATGATGTATTGCGCCACCTGGGTCCAGGTGATGGCGCGCATGCCGCCCAAAAACGAGCATACCAAAATGCTGGCTAAGCCGAGAAAAATGCCGACGGAAAAATCAACGCCGGTAAACCGTGAGGTGATCAAGCCGACACCGTAAATTTGCGCCACCACATAGATGAAAGAAATGAACACCGTCGCCAGTACCGCCAGTATCCGCACCAAGTTGGTATTGTCAGGTCCGGCGAATCGGCTGCCGAGAAAATCGGCAATCGTGTACTGGCCGAATTTGCGAATGTAAGGTGCGATCAACATCGCCACCAAACAAAATCCGCCGGTCCAGCCGACGATATAAGCCAGACCATCAAAGCCTTGCAAATACAAACCGCCAGCCAGACTGAGGAAGCTCGCCGCCGACATCCAGTCGGCGGCGGTGGCCATGCCGTTGAAGACGGCCGGCACGCGTCGCCCGGCGACATAATACTCACTGATATCGGCGGTGCGACAGAGTACCCCTATGCCGGCGTAAATGACTATCGTCACGAACATGAACAAATAGCCGATCCAAGCGCGCGGCATACCTTCTTTTTCGAGTATCGCCAAGCTGATGAGGACGATGAAAAACAATAAGGTGTACCAGAGGTAATACAGCCGCAGTTTTTGCGTGAATTTTTTTTGTGACATCAATGCTGGCCTTTGCGACGAGTAATCCAGTGCATGCCTAGTGAATATACCGCCAGCAGCAGCACATAGCTGAGCGTGAGACCTTGTGCGGCCATGTAAAACGACAAGGGCCAGCCGAAGCAAGTGATGTCTGCCAACTCACGGGCAAAAAACAGGCAGCCGAAAGTGAGCCCCAGCCAGCACAGCAGCAGGATGCTGGTCAGGCGTTTGGTACGACGCCAGTAATGTGGCGCTGCAGCAGCAAGAAAGCGCATTCAGCTACTCCGTTCAGAAGCATCCTCAAACGGCTTGAGGGGAAAGGCGATACGAAAGGTACAGCCGGGGAAGTCGCTATCTTGGTGGTTCGGGTTATCGCTGATTACTATGTGGGCCGCATGCTGCTGCACGATTTCCCGCACGATCGCCAAACCCAAGCCGCTGCCTTGAACATTGCTGCCGAGGATGCGGTAAAAACGTTGGAATACCCGTTCGCGTTCGGCCTCGACGATGCCGGGGCCATTGTCTTCCACTTCCAACAGCGCCAAGGCTTGCTCTTCATTGAGCGCCACACGGACCGTGACGCTGTGTCCCGAGGGCGTGTAGCGAATCGCATTGTCGATTAAATTGCTGAGCATTTCGCGCAGCATCACCGGATAGGCGAACAGATTGATGGCGAAATCCGGTTGCTCGAAGCCGAGGTCGATTTTTTTGGCAAACGAGGCGGGAATCCAATCGCGCACCGTATGCATGGCCAGTTCGTTGAGATTGATCAGTTCGCGAGCTTGGCTGGCACTGCTCTGATTCTCAGCTCTGGCCATGGTGAGCAACTGGTTGATGAGGCGGGTAGCGGCTTCGGAACTGGTCGATAACTGCAGCAGTGAGCGGTGGATTTCTGCTTGGTCAGTTTGACGCAAGGCCAGTTCGGATTGCATGCGCATACCGGCTAATGGGGTTTTCATCTGATGTGCGGCATCGGCGATGAAACGTTTTTGACTATCTATGGTCAGGGCCACGCGGGCCAGCATATCATTCAAGGAGGTCACCAGCGGGGTGATTTCTTCCGGCACCGAACGGGCATCGATGGGGCTTAAATCATCGGGCCGGCGCAAGCGTATGCGCTGCTGTAATTCGGCCAAGGGTGACAGACCGCGGCTGAGCGCAAACCACACCAAGGCCAAGGCGACCGGTAAAATAATGAATTGTGGCAGTACTACCCCCTTGATGATTTCATTCGCCAAGACTGCACGCTTTTCCAGCGTTTCACCGACTTGTATCAGAATTTGCTGCGACTCGTGGGTGGCACCGATACGCCGTTCGACATAGGCATACGCGACCCGCAGGTCGATGCCGTGCAGGTTGAAAGTGCGCAGTTGTATGCCGCCGTTGGCCGGCTTGTCTTCCTCATCCGGCAGCGGAATTTCCTTGTCGCCGTCGATAATAGTGCCGTTACTGCGCAGCTGAAAAAACAGATTATCGAGATCGTCGGCGCGTAAAATATCACGTGCAATTTTATTCAGCGGCCCGATTGTGAGCGACTCGCTGGCTTTGACCTGTTGTGACAGCACCAAGACTTTATCTTCAAGGGCGCGGTCGAACGGTTGATTGGCGATGGATTTGGCAACCAGATAGGTAATGGCGATGCTCATCGGCCAGAGCAATAACAAGGGTGCCAGCATCCAGTCGAGAATTTCGCCGAACAAAGAACGCTGGATTTTTTCTTCCGGCGGCTGCAGCAAAATGTTCTCGACGCCAGCGACGCCAGCAGCCGGATCAACGCTGGGCGGCAGCTTCATGGTTGATCGATATCGATCACGCTGCTGCGCGGGGCGACGAAATATTTTTCCAAACAATATCCGAGGCCGCGTACCGTGGCGATGCGCACGCCATCGATTTCTATTTTTTTACGCAAGCGATGCACATACACTTCGATGGCATTATTGCTGACTTCTTCACCCCATTCACACAAGTGGTCGACCAACTGATCCTTGGAAACCAGACGCCCGGTGCGTTGTAACAGCACCTCAAGTAAACCGAGCTCACGCGCCGATAAATCGAGCATCTGTTCATGGATGTAAGCGATACGGCCAACCTGATCATAACTGAGCGGACCATGCTTGATCACGGTTGGCCCACCGCCGGCACCGCGCCGCGTGAGCGCGCGCACGCGTGCTTCCAACTCCGACAGCGCGAATGGTTTGGCCATGTAATCGTCGGCCCCGAGATCGAGGCCCTTGACGCGCTGCTCGACCGAATCGGCCGCCGTCAATATCAGTACCGGTAAGTGCGAGTTACGCGCACGCAGGCGGCGCAAGACTTCCAAGCCGCTCAGTCTGGGCAAGCCGAGATCGAGAATGAGTAAATCAAAGTCTTGCGTCGTCAAGGCGGTATCGGCTTCTTCGCCGTTATTGACGCAATCGGTGGCATAGCCGGATTGGCGCAGCGAGCGGGTCAGGCCGTCGGCCAAAACGCTGTCATCTTCTGCTAGCAGGATACGCATGGTGATTTCAATGGTGAAGTTGTCTCATAATCAGGAATAGAATTGATCGCCTGCAACAGTGTGTGCATAGCGCTTTTTATGCTTTTCCTGAACGGTATTTTATTTGTTACACTATGCACTTGCCTAAGCTTATGCTTATTCTTATCATCGCTCAACTGTATACCAATTTGACCTTGAATTCGCTGAAAAATTTTGCTCGTGCACATTACTGCAGCCAAGTTTTGACGCAGATCATCAGCATCGCCAGCCGCGCCGATTTTTTTATCCGTGAGTGTCGCCATGTCCCAACATACCAATAACAGCGCAAACAAGCACATCAAGCCGCTCCTGCAGCTTGGTGGCAGCGCCAGTGCCGAGCAAATTGCCGATTTTTTCTGTGCCAACGCCCAGGCTGACTATATCTCGCATGCCGAATTACAGGGTGGGCGGGCGCTCGCCCCCGGCGTGTGGCAGCCGAATTTGCGCGCCTTGCTGATTGAGGAAGTGCGACAAATAGCTGCTCAAAGGCAACAGCAAGATTTTTCCGCCGAAGTGGTCTGTGCCCACTGCGGCACGGAACTGGCTGGGATTGCTTTTTTAAGTTACGGCGGCAGCACGCGAGCTTACGCCGTGCTCGATGATTTTCTCATTGCGC
Organism: Undibacterium sp. CCC3.4; assembly: GCF_034347425.1. Taxonomy (GTDB): domain Bacteria; phylum Pseudomonadota; class Gammaproteobacteria; order Burkholderiales; family Burkholderiaceae_D; genus Undibacterium. The sequence continues at coordinate 484,708 of NZ_CP133779.1, read as the reverse complement.
CGCAGTGGCGTGGACTAGGCGTGGCGCAGCAATTTCTCGAGGCGCTGGCGGCACGTCTGGCCGCTGAGGGGCGTACCCGCGTGTTCCTCGAAAGCGGAATAGGCAATCATCAGGCGCATCGGTTTTTTGAGCGCCAGGGTTTTCATGTTACTTCGCAAGTCATGATGCGCGAGTTGTGAGCGAGCTTGGCAGGGTAAAGCTCAGTCCGACCGCTGGTTTGCTTGCTTCATGGCATCAAGTACTTCATAACACGCCCCCATGGTGTGGTAATCGACCTTGCCCGCCGGGCTTTTGTGGCTGGAGAGTTTGCGGTTGTCGGCGCTGAGTACGCGGTACCAAGCACCATGCCGGTGATCAACAAAATGCTGCCAGCTATAGGCCCAGATTTTGTCATACCAATCCCAGTAATGGGCGTGGCCGCTACGTATCGCCAGCAGAGCGGCGGCGGCAAAACTTTCGGCTTGTACCCAGAAATATTTATCGCCATCACAAATTGCCCCGGCCGGATCGAAGCCGTAATGAATACCTAGGTGTTGCCGGTCCCAGGCCATCTCGAGCGCGGTATCAAACAAGGCCATCGCGCGTGGCAGCAGCCAGTCGCCGCGGCCGTCGAGCGCATCACGATGGCGCTCGAGTATCAACAAGAGTTTGGCCCATTCGGTCAGATGGCCCGGTTGGAATCCCCAGGGGCGAAACAGATTGGCGCGGTCATCGCGGTTGTAATCCCAGTCTATGCTCCAATCGGCATGATAGTGTTCCCAGATCAAACCAGCGGCCAAGTCGGCTTGGCGATTGACGATGTGCTCGGCCAGCAGTTCGGCCCGCAGCAGATAGCGGCGCTCGCCGCTGGCTTGATACGCGGCCAGCATGGCTTCGCAGGCGTGCATATTCGCATTCTGGCCGCGGTAGGGCGCGCGCTGCGACCAGTCGGCCTTGCACTGATCGGCATACAAGCCGTACTCGGCTTGCCAAAAATGCTGCTCCATCAGATCGAAGCTTTCATCCATCCACTGCTGCGCTTCAGCCACGCCGGCCATCAGCGCATGCGCATAAGCGAGCAATACAAAGGCCAGACCATAGCAGTGGTTGTCGTCGTCGATGACGGTTTTTTCAGAATTCTCCCAACGTAATTCCCAGGCATAGGCACCACTATCTGGATGGCGATGCACGTCGCGCAAGAAGCGCAGCCCATGCATGAGCTTGGCGTGATCGCTGCTGCGACCGAAGTGACGACATGCCATCGCATAATTGAAGATGAAGCGCGTGCTGCTGACCAAGTGACGGGTGTGGCGGTCATAGACTTGGCCATCATCTTGGAAAAAGTGATAAAAACCGCCGCTAGGGTCGACACAATGCGGTTCGTAAAAATCCAAGGTGCTTTGGATATGTGCCGTGAGCATGTGCGGCGAACGAAAGTCAGGTAAGTTCATGTGGAATAAGCAGCGAAAGCGATACGCCCATTCTACCTAATTTAACCCGCGATGGAATCGCGCCCATGCGTGAATAACTGGCGCAGGCAAGGGTGGCGCGCCTATTTACCCAATAAATCGAGCGAGCGTTGCCACGCATATTGCCAAGGATGCAGCAAGACCTGATCTTCAAAGCGGCGCGACAACTGCCCCAGCGGTACCCGGTAGACTTCATTGAAGCCGAGTGCCAAGGTCACCGGTGACCATTCGATTTTCTTTTTCCCTTTGCGGGTACTGGCTTTGATGCGTGCACCTTCATCGCCGAAAATACCGCCGCCGGCATCGAGCGCTTGCGCCAAATCGATTTTCAGCAAACCGGCAAACACCGACAACACTTCGGCGCGCAGCAAGCCATGCTGGGTTTCAGTCACGCTGACGGCCACCGGCGCAGCAGCAGCGGCCAGCGCTGCTTGCCATTGCTTGTGCAAGCGCTGCAAGTCCGACTTTTGAAAACGCAGCTCATGCAAGGCACGCCGCCAGCCCGGGGGCGGTAAACTGACGACCAGTTTGTCGCTATCCTTGGTCATGGTGATTTGTACATCCGCCGCACCACTGGCCAAGTGGGTGATATCGTCGAGGAAAAAAATCGGTGCCGCATAGCCGCCATTGGCGTCGCCGAATAAGGCCGCATGCGCACTGTCGTAATCGAGCCAAACATAGGGCGTGAGCTGATGCTCGAGCAAGCGCGCCAAATTCCATGGCGTACCGGTTTGTTGCGTGAGCCAGGCGCAGGCTTGCTCCGTGGTCGCGCGAAACGCGAGTTCTGGTGTGGTCATGGGATCTTTATCGAACAAGGGAGGAGCTGCGGTGCCGGGCACCGCGAGAGCAGGGGAAACAGCGGCATACAGATCGGCCGCCTACAATGACAGTCGGCGATCAGCGGTAGAACGCTTCGACTTTACCTTTTAATTTGATCGACATCGGTTGGCCTTTACGGTCCAGCGCTTTACCGCCGGACACTTTGATCCAGCCTTCGCTGATGCAATATTCATCGACGTCGAGACGTTCTTTATCATTGAAACGGATACCGACATCATGTTCGAAGATGGCGCGCACATGGTGGGGGCTGCGTGGGTCGATCGACAGGCGGTCGGGCAAGGGGGGGAGTGTAGAGATATCGGTCATGGGCCTGATTATCGCCCAGAATGCGCGGCCCGACAAGCTGGCAAGCCGATGTCCTTGCTGCAGTCCATGCCTATCGACACGCCGCCAGCCAAGCCGGGTCTTGACTCAGTTCGTCCAGTTCGGCTTGCTCAAACACCCTTGAGCGGGTATGAAAGGCCTTCCCTTCCGGACCTTCGAGCGACAAGGTGCCGCCGTAACCATCGATGACATCGATGATCAATTGCGTGTGTTTCCAATGCTGATATTGTGAAATACCGATGTGAAACGATACGCCGCCTATCTCGCCGAGATAAACATCGCCGGCACCGATGGTCAATTCCCCTGGCAAATAGCAATTGGCCGCGCTGTTATCGCAGCAGCCACCGGACTGATGAAACATCAGCGCCCCGTGTTTCTGCTGCAAGAAAGCGATCAGCTCCAAGGCCGCTGGTGTCGCAATGACTTTGTCAACCATCCTCTGCTCCCAAAAAAAAGCAGGGACAAGTGGTGTCCCCGCAAAACTAAAACAGCATCTATAGCGGCGATGGAATCAGAAGAAGCCGAGCTTGTTTTCGCTGTAGCTGACCAAAAGATTCTTAGTTTGCTGGTAATGATCTAACATCATCTTATGGGTTTCGCGACCGATACCTGATTCCTTGTAACCGCCGAAGGTGGCATGCGCCGGATAAGCATGGTAGCAGTTGGTCCAGACGCGGCCGGCTTTAATGCCGCGGCCCATACGATAAGCAACATTGCCATCGCGGCTCCAGACGCCGGCACCGAGGCCGTAAGGCGTATCGTTGGCAATCGCCAGCGCATCGGCTTCATCTTTGAAGGTGGTCACGGCCAGTACCGGGCCGAAAATCTCTTCTTGGAAAATACGCATCTTATTATGACCTTTGAACATGGTCGGCTGGATGTAATAGCCTTGTTCCAGTTCTCCACTCATCTGCGCGCGTGCGCCGCCGACCAGTAGTTCGGCACCTTCTTGTAGGCCGAGGTCGAGATACGACATGATCTTGGTCATTTGCTCTTTCGAGGCTTGCGCTCCGAGCATGGTATCGGTATCGAGTGGGTTACCCTGCTTGATCGCACGTACGCGCGGCAAAGCACGTTCCATGAATTCATCGTAAATCGATTCGTGTATCAGTGCGCGCGATGGGCTGGTGCACACCTCGCCTTGGTTGAAAGCGAACAGTACCAAGCCTTCGATGGCTTTATCAAAAAACGCATCATCTTTTTGCGCGACGTCGGCAAAAAATACATTCGGTGATTTTCCGCCCAATTCCAGCGTCGCCGGAATCAGATTATTGGCCGCGGCCTGAGCGATCATACGTCCGGTCGAGGTCGAACCGGTGAAGGCAATCTTGGCGATACGGCGGCTGGTTGCCAAGGGCATGCCGGCTTCGCGCCCGTAGCCATTGACGATATTGAGCACACCCGGTGGCAGCAAATCGGCGATCAATTCGGCCATGATCAAGATACTGATCGGTGTCGATTCGGCTGGTTTGAGCACCACGCAGTTACCGGCACCGATGGCGGGGGCCAGCTTCCAAGCGGCCATCAGAATCGGAAAATTCCATGGAATGATTTGACCGACCACCCCGAGCGGCTCATGGAAGTGATACGCCACGGTGTTTTCATCGAGATCGCTCAAACCGCCTTCTTGGGCGCGCACACAGCCGGCGAAGTAGCGGAAGTGATCGATGGTCAGCGGAATATCGGCATTGAGTGTTTCGCGTATCGGTTTGCCATTGTCGATGGTCTCGGCATAGGCCAGCAGTTCCAAATTGGCTTCGAGACGATCGGCAATTTTCAACAATATATTCGACCGTTCGGCGGCCGAAGTCCGGCCCCACTTATCGGCGGCGGCATGGGCAGCGTCGAGAGCGAGTTCAATATCTTCCGCACCGGAACGGGCGGCCTGCGTGAACACCAAGCCAGTGATCGGGGTGACCACGTCAAAATACACACCCTTGACCGGGGCGACCCATTTGCCGCCGATGAAATTGTCGTACTTGCTTTTGAATTGAACTTTAGCGCCAGCAGCGCCCGGTGCAGCATAAATCATTGTCGTCTCCAGATGGTTATCAGATAGGGAATGCGAACTGTCCTGCACGTTGCTTTGACGCACAATGCATGCCACTCGTTATCCTGGAGTTAAGTCTCTGATTTATATGCGTTTATTCTGTGATGCTCGGGCGCTTGCGAATGGAACAACTGTACCAAGACAGAACAGTGTTACGCAGCTTGGAGCAGGCAGGGGTCAATCAGACACAAACGGATTGATCACGGTCACGCCAGTGCCGGCGCAATCCGCAACATTGCGCGTAACGAGATCCATGCCATAGACGAGCGCAATCGCGGCAATCTGTTTGTCGACCGGATGTTGTTTATGTTTAGCCATCAATTGCCCCCATAACTGAGCGCAGTCAAGGTCAAATGGAAAAATCCGTTGGGCATAGTCGCGCAGGATGTGACTGAGCCATTGGTCTACTACACCGGCTTGATAGCAATCGCCACGCTTAGAAATGTTTACGATGCCGGCACGAATTTCACCGATGGTGTGTACGGATAAATACACCGTCTCGGGATCGACCTCACGCCAAAATTGTTTCAGGCCGGCATTGGCTTTATTGCCCTTGCGGTGTTCGCTGATGACATTCGTATCGACTAAAAAGCGAGTCATTTGGCTAATTCGTAATTTCATTTCGGCAATTAAAATCAGCATCTATCCCTACATCTGGCATCGTGCGCAGTACTTCGGCGAAGGGGCGGCGTAACGGGTCTGGCGAAATCGCGGAATGTTCGGCTTCGCGACTGCGACCATGTGCCGCGCCGCATTGTTTTAAAGCTAAAGCGATGCAGCTTTTGATATGTTTGAACAAGAGAGTTGTGCTCATTGCATCCTCGCGAAATTGACCGCAATAGGAAAACTTTACCGCTGTGTCGATGATTTTTCAAGCATCGTCTATGCAAGGCCTGCGCGCTGACAGAACTGTTGGTAAGATAGTCAGTCTGGGTGGAATTCGCACAGTTTGTAAAAGTCGCTTGCATAAATCACTGTTTTTTTATACAGTACTGCAAAACGCGGAAAAACATCTCTGTGTTGTTTTCCACCGGCTGCTTATTGAATGAAAGAATGTATGGACGATAAGAAATCTGACAACAGCTCAGAAAAGAGCAAGGCGCTGGCCGCAGCGCTGGCACAAATCGAGAAGCAATTCGGCAAGGGTTCCGTCATGCGCATGGCTGATGGTGCCGTGGTGGAAGAAATTCAAGTGGTTTCGACCGGTTCACTCGGCCTCGATATCGCGCTTGGCGTCGGTGGTTTGCCACGCGGCCGAGTTGTTGAAATTTACGGTCCGGAATCATCGGGTAAAACGACCTTGACCCTGCAAGCTATTGCAGAAATGCAGAAAATCGGCGGCACTTGCGCCTTTATCGATGCCGAACATGCGCTTGATGTCGGTTATGCGCAAAAGCTTGGCGTCAATCTCAATGAATTACTGATTTCGCAACCAGATACTGGCGAACAGGCATTGGAAATCACTGACGCCCTGGTACGCTCGGGCAGTGTTGATCTGATCGTCATCGATTCGGTCGCCGCGCTCACGCCGCGTGCTGAAATCGAAGGCGATATGGGTGATTCCTTGCCGGGTCTGCAAGCGCGTCTGATGTCGCAAGCGCTGCGCAAGCTGACAGGCAGTATCAAACGTACTAATACTTTGGTGATTTTCATTAACCAAATCCGTATGAAAATCGGCGTCATGTTCGGCAGCCCGGAAACCACCACCGGCGGCAATGCGCTCAAGTTCTACGCTTCGGTGCGCCTCGATATCCGTCGTACCGGTTCGATCAAATCGGGCGATGAAGTGATTGGCAATGAAACCAAGGTGAAAGTCGTCAAAAATAAAGTCGCGCCACCATTTAAAGAAGCGCATTTCGATATTCTTTATGGGGAAGGCACTTCACGCGAAGGTGAAATCCTCGATCTCGGGGCCGATGCGAAAATCATCGAAAAAGCTGGTGCATGGTATAGCTATAATGGCGAACGCATCGGTCAGGGTAAAGATAATGCACGTAATTTCCTCAGAGAACGTCCAGCATTGGCGTATGAAATTGAAAACAAAGTCCGCGCCCATTTGAACGTACCTTTGTTGCCACCGCCTTTGCAAACGGCAGCGCCTGTCGCAGCGGCGTAAGCTAAGCTAAGCTAAGCTAAGCTAAGTTAATTTGATTTGAAAGTTTTGGCCGGCAATTCCACTTCGATCGGGATTGTCGGCCTTTTTATTGGCAAGCAGTAATTAATGAAACCAACACTGAGTCTCAAGGGCCGCGCTTTACGCTATTTGTCTATGCGCGAGCATAGCCGCAGCGAATTGCGACGTAAATTATCGCCCCATGCGGCCGATGCCGAAGAACTCGACATGGTGCTGAACTGGCTGGCTGCGGCCGATTTCATGTCGGATCAACGGTTTTCTGATTCCTTGGTGAACCGACGCTCTGCACGCTATGGCAATTATCGCATTCTCGCCGAGTTGCAGACCCATGCGCTGGAGGGCGAAGACTTGGCGCGAATACGCGAACAATTGAGTGAGGGTGAGGGCGCGCGCGCTATTTCTGTCTTGCACAGGAAATTTCCTGCCGCGCCGCTCGATCAGAACGAGCGCATGCGGCATAGCCGCTTCCTGCAGCAGCGTGGTTTTTCCGGCAAAGCGGTACAACTGGCCATGCGTGCGCCGCGCGACGAAGATGATCAATAATGCTACATCCGCGGCTGGAAATGTAAAAAAAGCCGACAGGCAGTGAGTTCCCCAGCCAGCTGTGCTAGAATTCTGAGGTTTTTTGCAAGGCCGCAAGAGCGGCTGTTATCGTAGAAACTGCGATGACGACGCGCAATGTGGCTCCTTATAGTGATAGCCGCCAGCAAGGCATGATGCCCTTTCTACCATCAACATCTCCACGCACGTTGAAACATACGCGTGCCATCAGTATAGCTGCGTACGCTCGCGACGACGGCTTGTGGGATCTTGACGCCCATATTACCGACCATAAAACCCGCGATATCGCGCTCGCCTCGGGCGTGCGGCCATGTGGCGAAGCCTTGCATGATTTACATCTGCGCGTCACCATCGATGTGCAATTCAATGTCGTCGATGCCGCCGCCGTTTCGGTCGCAGTGCCGTATCCCGGCTTTTGCGAAGCGATTACGCCTGATTATAAAAAGCTCATCGGTCTGAATTTACTGCAGCAATTCCGCCACGGCGTGCGCTTGCACTTGGGTGGCATACTCGGCTGCACCCATTTGACGGAATTGGCGCAAATTTTGCCGACGGCCGCGGTGCAAGCCTTCGCCGGTGAGGTTCTGGCCACCCGCGACAGCGCCAGCGATGCAGCCGATGGCAGCGATGCGGTGCGACCGTTTCAATTACAACGTTGTCATTCGCTGCGCCTCGATGGTCCAGCCGTTGTTCAATATTACCCGCGTTGGGCCAGCAGCACGCCCGATGCAAAATCACCCAGCTAGTTTGTTTGTTTAATTATTTATACCTCAGTGTCTGAAGGGAAGTCGTATGAAAATCCATGAGTATCAGGGTAAAGAAATCCTCCGTCAATTCGGAGTGACAGTACCGCGCGGTATCCCATGCTTGTCCGTTGATGAAGCTGTCAAGGCAGCGGAAACCCTGGGCGGACCAGTCTGGGTCGTGAAAGCGCAAATTCATGCAGGCGGTCGCGGTAAAGGCGGCGGCGTGAAAGTAGCGAAGTCACTGGAACAAGTACGCGAATACGCCGAAGCGATTCTCGGCATGCAACTGGTAACGCACCAGACTAGCCCGGAAGGTCAGAAAGTACGTCGCTTGCTGATCGAAGAAGGTGCCGATATTGCTAAAGAATTGTATGTCAGTATGGTCACCGACCGGATCAGCCAACGCGTGGTCTTGATGGCTTCGAGCGAAGGCGGCATGGACATTGAAGAAGTGGCAGAATCCCACCCGGAACTGTTGCACTCGGTAGCGATTGATCCAACAGCTGGCTTGCAAGATGCTGAAGCCGACGATATCTCGCGCAAAATCGGTGTGCCTGAAGGCTCGATCGCGGACGCCCGCGTACAGTTGCAAGGTTTGTACAAAGCTTTCATGGCGACCGATTGCTCGCTGGCTGAGATCAATCCTTTGATCTTGACCGGTTCCGGTAAAGTCATCGCTCTTGATGCGAAATTCAATTTCGATGCCAACGCCTTGTTCCGTCAACCGGAAATCGTCGCTTACCGCGATCTGGATGAAGAAGATCCGGCCGAAATCGAAGCCTCTAAATTTGACCTCGCCTATATTTCCCTCGACGGTAATATCGGTTGCCTGGTCAATGGTGCTGGTCTGGCCATGGCGACGATGGATACCATCAAATTGTTCGGCGGCGAACCAGCCAACTTCCTCGACGTAGGTGGTGGTGCGACGGCAGAAAAAGTGACAGAAGCCTTCAAGATCATGTTGAAAAACCCAGGTCTGAAAGCGATCTTGGTCAATATTTTCGGTGGCATCATGCGTTGTGACGTGATCGCCGAAGGCGTGATCACGGCGTCCAAAGCTGTGTCCTTGCAAGTACCGCTGGTAGTACGCATGAAGGGCACCAACGAAGACATCGGCAAGAAAATGCTGGCCGATTCCGGCTTGCCTATCATCGCCGCTGACACGATGGAAGAAGCCGCACAAAAGGTTGTCGCTGCTGCTGCTGCTCACGCTTAATATTTGCTAGGAAATAAAATGTCCATCCTGATTAATAAAGATACAAAAGTCATCACCCAGGGTATCACTGGCAAAACCGGCCAGTTCCATACCCGCATGTGTCGCGAATACGCGAACGGCCAAAACTGTTTCGTTGCTGGTGTTAATCCTAAGAAAGCCGGCGAAGATTTCGAAGGCATTCCTATTTTTGCCAACGTATCGGAAGCCAAAGCCGCCACCGGTGCTACCGTTTCGGTGATCTACGTGCCGCCAGCCGGTGCCGCTGCCGCCATCTGGGAAGCGGTTGAAGCCGACCTTGATTTGGCCATCTGCATTACCGAAGGCATTCCTGTGCGCGACATGATGATGCTCAAAGACCGTATGGCTAAGTCTGGTAGCAAAACTATGCTGCTCGGCCCGAACTGCCCAGGTTTGATCACACCCGATGAAATCAAGATCGGTATCATGCCAGGTCATATCCACCGCAAGGGTCGTATCGGCGTGGTTTCGCGCTCCGGTACTTTGACTTACGAAGCAGTCGGTCAATTGACCGCACTCGGTCTGGGTCAATCGTCGGCAGTCGGTATCGGCGGCGATCCTATCAATGGTTTGAAACACATTGATATCATGCGCATGTTTAATGATGATCCTGATACCGATGCGGTTATCATGATCGGTGAAATCGGCGGTCCGGATGAAGCCAATGCATCGTACTGGGTACGCGACAACATGAAAAAACCAGTGGTCGGCTTCATCGCCGGTGTCACTGCGCCTCCGGGCAAACGCATGGGTCATGCCGGTGCCTTGATTTCCGGTGGTGCAGATACGGCGCAAGCCAAGCTCGACATCATGGAAGAATGCGGCATCAAAGCAACTAAAAACCCGTCGGAAATGGCGCGTTTGTTGAAAGCTATGCTGTAATAATGTTACTGTGCAAGTGAAAAAGCCGCGCTGGTCGCGGCTTTTTTGTTAGTATCGATGTTCGCTATGGCACACTGTCCAATGCCATTTGATTCCGATACGATGTAAAACAATAAAAACATTATTCTGCTAACAGCAAGCGCCCTGTAACTGACCTATGTCATCTCAGCAAGTATTACAATTCGCAGCGCTGTCTGATACTGGGCGCGTGCGCGAGCATAATGAAGACGCCATCATCGTCTGTGCCGATTACGGCTGCGCCGTGCTGGCCGATGGTATGGGCGGGTATCGCGCCGGCGAAGTCGCCAGCGCCATGAGTGCGCGCCTGATCACTGATTACTTATGTGCGCGCTTGGCTGGTTTGTGGTCGCTGCGGATAGGCTGGCCCGATCGCACGCTGGCCCGTTGGATGCTCGAAGCGGTGGAATTGGCGAATCGCTGCGTACTGCAAGCGTCGCAAACCGATGCGGCTTGCCAAGGCATGGGTACGACCGTGGTCACGGCCTGCTTTTCCTATGATAAATTACTGCTCGCTCATGTCGGTGATTCACGCGCCTATCGGTATCGCGCCGCTGCGCTGACGCGGCTCACCCATGATCATTCGGTATTGCAGGAGCAAATCGATGCCGGCCTCATCAGTGAAGCCGATGCGCGTTTTTCTTCGATCAAAAATCTTATTACCCGTGCCGTCGGCACACAAGATGACATCGACGTGGAAATCACGGTGCATGCGGTACAGGCCGATGATCTCTACCTCTTGTGTTCGGATGGCTTGACCGATATGCTGACGCCCGATGAGATCGCTGCCATCCTGCAGCGGCATCAAAACGATTTGACGTGCTGCTGCCGCGTGCTGGTCGATTGTGCCAATGCCGAAGGCGGCAAGGATAATTGTTCCGTCGTGCTGTTCAAAGTAGTCGAGGTCGGGCAGTCATCATGGCTGCGTCGTCTTCTGACCCGATAATTTTTGTGTTTTACATGATGAGAAAACTATGGCGAAAATTATCGTCACCTTCAATGGTTTGATACAGCAGGAAGTGAATATCACCAAGTCGCGGATGACCGTCGGGCGTCGCCCCGGCAATGATATCGTGATCGACCATCTGACCGTCAGTGGCCAGCATGCCGCCATCGATACCGCCTCAAGCGGCTCGTTTGTGCTCGATCTCGGCAGCACCAATGGCACCATGGTCAACAGCCAGCCGGTGAAAAAGCATTTGTTGCAGCATGATGATGTGATCGACATCGGCAAGTACAAATTGCGCTTTCAGGTGGAAAAAAATGCGCAAATTACCGCCATCCATCCGGCCGCTGGTGCCGTCAAACCTTCCCAGCAAGCCAAGGTGCGCGTGATGAACGGCCCCAATGCCGGCAAGGAATTAAGTGTCAGCAAGCCCGTCACCACGATCGGCAGCCCGGGCACGCAAGTGATGGCCATTACGCGCCAAGCCGAGCAATACATGTTGCGCCACGTCGAAGGTAAGCAATACCCTAAGCTCAATGGCGTCTTGATCGGTGAGCAAGCACAAGCGCTCAAGCAGGGCGATATTATTGATTTGATTGGTACACACATGCAGTTTGTGTTGGTCTAGGGAAGCGCAGATTTAATCCAAGCGGTTTGCCCGCCGCCACTGAGGCGCACTGCTGCGTTGCCTTCTGCTGTCAATAGCTCGCTATTGACAGCAGAAGACGCCTTGCATTGCATCCTCATTGGCAACGGTCAATTCCACTGCGATTAAATCTGCGCTTCCCTAGGGAAGCGCGAGAAGACGATTTTTTGATTTTTTTCAAACTCAGTGTGCTGAGTGTTGTGGTCTACTTCATGAATGAAGAACGCCATGAACAGAATCGAGCAAGGCTTCACGCTCATAGAGCTGATGATCGTTATTGCCATTATCGGCATCTTGGCTGCGTTCGCCTTGCCGGCGTACCGAACGTATACCGTGCGCGCACGCGTGGCCGAAGTACTCGGCCTGACTGCCGGGTTTATCCCTACCGTGACAGAAAATCTGTCGAGTAATAATGGTAGCGGACCCGGCTCTTGCCTTGGTGTCAGCAACATCACTACGCCAACAGTCAATACCAGCTCGGTCAGCTGTGACGACGCAACGGGGGTATTGACCGGTACTGGTACATCCAAAGCGGCTTTCATCTCTGTCTTGCTGTCCCCGACTTACAGCACCGACAAGCCGGTGGTGTGGACGTGTTCCACGGTCGGTGGCGCGGCTAATTTCCCCTTTGTACCGGCGGAATGTCGGCATTGATTGCGTCCTTCCTGTTATTGCATACCCGCATGCCCCGGCATTTTCATCAAAAATCTGACTAGGGTTTGAAACCCCGGCCTTCAGAGGCTGTCGCAAAAGCCTGATGGACGTTTTTTAAACCTGAAACACCGCATACCTCGTCATTCCTGCATGCCACAGCCTCGTCATTCCCGCATGCTTTTGGCGGGAACCCAGCGTCGTTTTTTACACTGAAAATGCCACAATTTCTGGCATTTTCAGTTAACCACGAACGCCGCTGGGTTCCTGCCAAAAGCGCGCAGGAATGACGTGGCCACCAGTCAGGGTAATGATACCGACTCACTACCCTTTTGCGACAGCCTCTTTTGGCCGGAGAGCGACGAAGGAGCGACGCGATGGAAGGGAATGCAAACCCCTTCCAGAGTCTTTTCCATCGTCGCTTGCGACGATCCATTAAGTTGTTCAAAAGAACTACATTTTTCTCGGCCGCGGCTATTTCGGACGCGGGCGGCTGACGAAAATTGTCATTGCGTTGACGCATATTGTTAATTTTTCGGACGGTGAATCGCCTTGATTGCGTGCAAACGGGCAAAACAGCCTTGTTTCTAGATGGCATGTTGTTTGCTTCTAAGCATATGTGGTTTGCCCATTTATTGTTTACCTTCCGGAGAGTTCAAATGAAATCGATGAATATGATGAAAAAAGTACAGCAAGGCTTCACCCTGATCGAATTGATGATTGTTGTTGCAATTATCGGTATCTTGGCTGCGGTTGCTTTGCCTGCGTACCAAGATTACACAGTGCGCGCCCGCGTTGCTGAGGTGTTGGGCTTGATGGAAGGCTTCAAGCCTACGGTCGTTGAAAACTTGTCTAACAACAATGGTTCGGGCGCTGGTACTTGTACTGGTATTTCTGGTGTGACAACAGCGACAGTCAATACTTCCTCAGTTACTTGTGTTGATACAACAGGCGTTCTGACAGGTGTCGGTACATCGAAAGCTAACAATGTGTCGTTGTCGCTGACTCCATCATACTCGGCTGGTGCGCCAGTCACTTGGGCTTGTACTACAGCAGCAGCGAATTTCCGTTTCGTTCCTTCGGAATGCCGTCATTAATTTGAGCGTCACTGTTTGATGAAGCCCCCCCCGCAATGGCGGGGTTTTTTTATTCGACTGTGCTTGCTTTCAGCACAGTGCCCGGCCTGTCGATGTTGAAAAGCTATGGAAGGGGTTGGTATTCCCTATTCCCTCATCAGGTTTGAATTCCCCCGGCTTCAACTCAGGGTATTCAAGCTCCACACCGCCCCACAGGACGGGGTTTCAAACCAAAGTGAGTTAGCGATGAATAGGATGAAAAAACTACAGCAAGGCTTCACGCTGATTGAATTGATGATCGTTGTCGCGATTATCGGTATCTTGGCCGCGGTTGCTTTGCCTGCCTACCAAGATTACACCGTCCGCGCCCGCATTGCTGAGGTATTGGGTTTGATGGAAGGCTTTAAGCCGACTATCGTGGAAAACTTGTCCAACAACAATGGTTCCGGTGCCGGTACTTGCAGTGGTGTTCTCGGTGTGACAACGGCGACAGTCAATACGTCGTCGATTACTTGCGTTGATGCAACTGGTGTACTGACAGGTGTCGGTACTACGAAAGCTAACGGTGTGAGCTTGTCCTTGACGCCACGATATTCAACTGGCGGCCCAGTGACTTGGGCTTGTACTACCGCAGCAGCAGCGAACTACCGTTTCGTTCCTTCGGAATGCCGTCATTAATTTGAGCGTCGCTGTTGGATGAAAACCCCGCCGGCAAGGTCGGGGTTTTTTTTGCTGTTGCGTTGGCTTTCGGTACAGTGCCTGAGCAAGTTCGACGGGTTTATCGCTATAATTGTCGCATCGCCATTTTTTGATCGTTTGCGCTCATGAAAAAGCCAAATAACCGCTTTTTTGCTGCCTTTTACCATCTTTTACTTTCCGCATTGCTTATCGGCAGCGTCGCCACGATCATACTGTTGGTCTGGTATCCGTGGCCCTTCAGCCAGATCTCAGGCGGGCTGCATTTGCTCGCCTTGGTCGCCAGTGTCGACATCGTGCTTGGCCCTTTGCTGACGCTGGTGATCTACGATATTCGCAAGCCGCAACGCCAACTGCGGCGCGATATATTGTTGATACTGTTAATACAATGTGCTGGTTTGGCGTATGGCTTGGTGTCGGTGTATTTGGCGCGGCCGGTGGTGGTAGCCTTCGATGGCTTGCAATTTAAAACCGTGGCGGCAGTCGATGTGGCTGAGGCGGAGTTAGCGCAAGCTTTAGCGCCATTTCAAGCTTTGCCTTTGAATGGTCCGCGTTTTGTCGGTCTGCGTGCGGCCAGTAATGCAGAAAAATTTGATGTCTTTGCCCAGGCTTTGGCGGGGCGAGACAGCAGTGCGCGGCCGCTGTTTTGGCAAAGCTATGCTGCCAGCAAAACGGCAGTGCTGGCGGCCGCCAAGCCCTTGAGCAGCTTGTACCAAAAGTATCCCGATTCGCGCGCTGAAATCGCGCGCGCCATTACCGCCAGCGGTCGGGCGTCAGCACAGTTGGTATATTTGCCCATCGTCGCCAAAGATGGCAGTTGGACCGTCCTGCTTGACGCCGACAGCGCCATGCCCTTGGCCTATGTTGAGAAAGATGGTTTTTAATTTCCTATGTTGAGTTGTCCTCCTCTTGCCCCCGCGCTTAGTCTCAAGCGCTCGGCCTTGTACTGGCCTTTGCTCGCTTGTGGCTTGGCTTTGATGGTCGCGTTTCTGCTGCCGTATCATATCCACCCATTGCGGGTGTTTTATCACGATGCCGCCGCCGTGATCGGGCTTTTATTGTGCTTGGCAGGCTTGATGCGCGTAGCGACGCCGCGACTGCGCTTGCCCGGCGTTGCGCTGGCACCGTTGGCCGTGATGGCGCTCATTCTGTTGCAATACGCGCTGGGTTTGATACCGATCGCGGCCGATATCGTCTTACCGCTGATGTATCTGTTGCTCTGCGCAGTGGCCTTGTGTGTCGGTGCTCAACTGACAGTCGAGCACGAGCAAGCGGTGTGCCTGTTACTGGCGCCGGTATTTCTGCTGGCCGGCAGTATCTCGGTGTGTATGCAATATACGCAAATGCTGGGCGTGACGGCGGCACCGTGGGTGATGAGCATGGCGCATTCGAGTCAGATCAATCTGCGCCCGTATGCCAATGTGGCACAACCGAATCAACTGGCCTTGTTATTGTGTTTTGCCTTGGCTGGGCTGGCATTTTTGTTTGAGCAAGCGCGTGTCGGGCGGCGTGCCGCAGTGGCGCTGGTCTTGCTGCTTTTGAGTGGTTTGGTGCTCACGCAGTCGCGCATAGGCTGGATCATCGTGCCAGCCTTCGCCGCCTGTTTGTGGCGGCCTGTCGCCGGGCAGCGGCGCTGTTCCGTTCTGACTTTGGCAGCCTTGTGTTTGTTCTATGGACTGTTGGTGACGCTCTTGCCGCTAATCAATCAGCTCGCCGGTTTAGCCGGTGGCTCGGTGACCGAACACATAGGAGGGCGCTCGGAGCGACTGAGTTTGTGGGGACAGGCTTGGCACATCGCGGCGGCCCATCCCTGGCTTGGGGCCGGCTGGTTCGGTTTCGGCACCGAACAAGTCAAAGTTGCGGCCGACCTGATGACGGGTACGTATGCCGAACATGCGCATAATCTGATTTTGAATCTGGCGGCCGAACTCGGCTGGCCGGCGGCGGCACTGCTCTGCGCGGCCTTGGTCTATTGGTTGCGTCAAACCTGTTTCTCTGCGCCGCTGTCGGCGGGCGCGCGCATGGCCCTGATGTGTCTGGTCGCGGCGCTGGTACACAGCATGGTGGAATTTCCGCTGTGGTACGCCTACGTGCTGATTCCGGTGGCGCTGCTGATGGGCATGCTGCATCAGCGCCGCTGGCCCAGTCGTGGCCGACGCGTAGCAACTTGCTGGGTGCATGCTGCGGTGGCCTTGGCCTGCTTGGTCTTGGTTGGCGTATGCTGGGATTACCAACGCGTGGTCGCTGGGTTTCGCGTCTTGCGCTGGGATGCCAGCCCGGCTGGCATCAGCAACCCGGCGTTGGTGGCACCGCGGTATACCCTGTTTCCACAATATTTTGCTTACTTCAAGTTGATGCAAATGCCGCTGCATGCCGACATGGCGGCGGCCGATATCGCTTATTTTGAGTATTGGACACCGCGTTTCGGCTTTGTCCACATCCTCAATAAATTAGCCGAGGTGTATGTCTTGAATGGGCAGCCGCAGGCCGCGTTGCGCATGATGCAAACCTTGCAGCGGCTGCATCCGGATGCCTATCCTGAATATTTTGATTATTGGCGCGCGCAGGCGCGGGTTGATACCCGCTATGCCGTGGTGTTACATGGCATGCCACTACGCAGCGCACCCTGAGGGCCGGGCCCAGGCTACGACTCAGTCGATCAAACTGACCCAGTGGCCCGATTTGCCACCTTGTTTTTCGACTACCCGGATATCGCTCATGACCATGCCGCGGTCGACCGCTTTGCACATGTCGTAGATGGTCAACAAGCCGATCTGGACGGCAGTCAGCGCTTCCATTTCCACCCCGGTCTTGCCGACGGTTTCAACTTGGGCCTGGCAATCGATGGCCGCGTTGTCGACGTCTACCGTAAATTCCACCGTGACGCGTGTCAGTGCCAGCGGATGACACAAGGGAATCAGGTCGCTGGTGCGTTTGGCTGCCATGATGGCGGCGATGCGGGCGATGCCGAGCACGTCGCCTTTTTTGGCATTGCCAGCGCTGATGATTTCCAAGGTCGCCGGCAGCATGCGTATGCGTCCGGCGGCGCGGGCAATCCGATGGCTGTCGGGCTTTTCGGCGACATCGACCATATGGGCTTGACCAGTTTGGTCGAAGTGGCTCAGTTGTGGGCTTGGGGCTGGCTCGCTACTCATGGTGTCCTACTCTGTTTATTCGAAAAATTCGGGATATTCCGCCGTAATCGGGCATCATAGCATTATGAAATTGAAAAACCGCTGTTTCTCTCGCTTGTTCACTCCTCTGTTGTCTCGACTGCTGCCACGCAGCGTCGCCGCCGCGCGTTGTCTCACCTTGGTTTGGTCTTGTGGCGCGGCTGCCGTGCTGCTGCCAATTTCGACGGGCGGACAAAATTTACCTACCTTGGGCGACAGCTCGCGCGAAGATTTGTCGCCGCTGATGGAGCGTCGTCTTGGTGAGCAAATTATGAATGCCGTTCGGCGTGATCCCGACTATATTGATGACGGCCCCGTATCGGAATACTTGAATCGGCTCGGTAATGTATTGCTGGCGGCACGCCCCGATGCCCGCGGTGAAAATAATATTGAATTCGAATTTTTTGCCGTGCGTGATCCGGTATTGAATGCCTTTGCCTTTCCGGGTGGCTTCATCGGCATGCATACGGCCTTGATTTTAGCCGCGCAATCGGAGTCGGAACTGGCTTCTGTCATGGGGCATGAAATCGGCCACGTCGCGCAGCGGCATATCGCGCGCATGCTGAGCAGTCAAAAATTCGATTCCTTGATTCCACTGGCCGCCTTGGCCTTGGCCGTACTGGCCGCGCGCACTAATCCCGATGCGGCGATCGCGGTTGCCGCTGGTGGTCAGGGCTTGGCGATTCAGCATCAGTTGAACTTCAGTCGTGATGCCGAACGCGAAGCCGATCGCATCGGCTTCCAAATTTTGCGCGATGCCGGGTTTGATACCGCTGGGATGGTGACATTTTTTGGCCGTTTGCAGGCATCGATGCGTAATTACACCGATAATGCGCCGGCGTATTTGCGCAGCCATCCGCTGACCAGTGAGCGGATCGCCGATATTCAGGCGCGCATGCTCGATCAACGCTATCGCCAGCGCGCCGATGGTTTGGAATTTTTTTTGATGAAGGCGCGCGTGCGTGTGCTGCAGGACGCGAGCGTACAAGGCTTGAGGGATGCCAAGGCATTTTTTGAGGCGCAGTTGAAATCGCGCTTGGCAGAAGATCAAATTGCCGCCAACTATGGCTTGGCATTTGTTGCATTTAAACAAAAAAATTACGTCTCGGCACATAAATTGCTGGAACAAAGCCAAGAACGTATTCAGCAAGCCCCACAGCAGCAGTATATTTTGACGCTCAGCAGTGCGCTGGCGTATTTATCAATTGACATCTTGATAAGCGAGCAGCACTATGATGCGGCCGTCGATGCCGCGGCCAAAGCCATGCGTGACTTGCCGTTGGCGCGCGATATCGTGTATCAATATGCCGATGCGTTGCTGTTGGCTAAGCGTTACGAGGAAGCTGGCGCGTTTTTGCGCGATCAGCTCAGTATGTATCGCAGCGAGGCGCGCCTGCAGCGTGGTTTGGCTAAAGTGTATGCGGCACAGAATAAGCTGGCGGCGCAGCATCTTGCTCTGGCCGAAGCCCATGCGCTCGAGGCCAATTGGAGCTTGGCCTTGCTACAGCTCGATCTGGCGCGCCGTCAAAGCGATGCGCAGTATTATGAGTTGGCGGTGATCGATGCGCGCGAACGCGAATGGAAAGAGCAGCATAAAGAAGAATTGGCAGAAGAAAAAAAACGTAAATAGCAGCGACAACGCTACAGTTAACAGCGCTCATCAGGAGTCAGGGATATGGTATTTAGTTGGTTAAACGCAACAAAAGCAAAACAATTCGGCATCAGCTTGGCGGATTTTTATTTGGAACGCTCGAAAGTCGATGCGCAGGCCAAGAGCAGTAAATTTGTCGAGAAAAAGCAACGTGAGTTGCTGGGCAAGGTACTGCAACAGGTGGTCCAATTCAAGGCCAGTGAAAAACTCAATGTGTATAAGAAAGCCCAACTGGGGAATGTTTTCAAATGGCGTTTGTTGGAAGCTGGGCATGATCGTTTGCACGCTGACGAACTGACCCGGTGGTTGATGCATAATTTAAAATGATGACGGCAGCATGCTGCTGCCTCAACAAGGTGCTGAGCGCCGTTCTAATACATGGGAAAACTGATGGGTATATTTGAACGTTTGTTTGCCGGAAAAAAAGCGCCGCCAGCTGTACCGGTGGCAGCTCTTGCGCCCGTCGTATTGACGGCAGAGGCGCAGGCAATCAGCCTGATCGAGCAGGGTAATGATGCCGAAGACCGCGGCGAATTGGCGCAGGCATTGACCTACTATACCGCCGCCGTCGAGCATAGTCCCGCATTCGCACGTGCCCATTTGAATCTGGGGAATGGCTTACTCAAGCTGTCGGGTTACGACGAGGCCTTGGCGGCCTATGCGCGGGCGATAGAACTCAATCCGAGTTCGGCCTCGGCGTTTTTTAACAGTGGCAATGCGCTCTACAAGTCTGGCCGCGCTACCGAAGCTTTGATACCGTACCGACAAGCGATCGCTTTGAAAGCCGATTTTGCCGATGCCTATATCGCGTGCGGTAATGTATATAACGATGCTGAACAATATGAGGCGGCGGTAGCACAGTTTCGCTTGGCGCTGAGCGTGCGTCCTGATCAGCCACAGACCTATCATAATTTAGGCCTCGCTTTGTTGGGTCTGACTTTGCCAGAGCAGGCGCAAGAAGCGTTTGCACAAGCGATACAGATCGATCCAGGCTATTCGGCAGCGCATATCTGCTTGGGTTCGATCTTGCGCGAGCAAGGTCACAGCGAGCAGGCCAAACAGCATTACCAGTCGGCAGTTCAATTCAATCATGATGACGCGGAACAGCTCAATGTCGTCGGTCAGGAATTGCATGAAATGCAGTTCTATGATGTGGCAATTCTGGCTTTTCGCAAGGCCCTCAAGCTCAAGCCCGAATTTGCCGAGGCGATGAATAATATGGCCAATTCGCTGGCCGTGCATGGTAGTTTGGATGATGCCATTCAAACCTATCGCGACGCCATCCAGGCGCAGCCTTTGTTGGCACCGTCGCACAGTAATCTTGGCATGGCTTTATATAAGCAGGGCCGGTTTGCCGAGTCGATAGTCTGCCATCGCCGAGCGATAGAATTGGCCCCGGAATTTTATGCCGCTTACAATAATATGGCTTTGAGTTTGAAAGATATCGGCTTGTTGGAAGAGGCGATCGACAGTTACAAGAAAGCCGTGGAACTGAGCCCGACATTCAATATCGCCTACAGCAATTACCTGTTCACCTTGCTGCATAGTGAACGAATGAATGCGCAAGAAATTTTTGCCGAACATCAGACCTTTGGTTTGCAATTTGAATCGCCCTTGTTGCCGCAACAAAAGCCGCACGCTAACAGCCGAGATCCTGAGCGTATTTTGCACATCGGTTTTGTGTCCGCGGATTTGATTAATCATGCCGTGGTTTCTTTCATCGAACCGATTTTTCATTATCTGGCAAAGCATTCCAGTGTGGTCGTGCATATTTACGATAATTCTGTGGTCGAAGACGGGATCAGCAAACGCATGCGTTCGTATGCGCGCCATTGGAACCGTATCGGCACCGTCACGGATGAGCATCTGGCGAAAAAAATCCGCGCCGATAAAATCGATATTCTGATCGACTTGTCTGGCCATACCGCGCGCAATCGTCTCTTGACCTTCGCTCGCAAACCGGCACCGGTACAATTGAGCTGGGTCGGGTATCCGGGTTCTACCGGTATGCAAAGCATCGATTACTTCGTCGGTGATGCTTACTTTTTGCCGCCCGTTGAGGCGGAAAAACAATTCGTCGAAAAAATCATTCGCTTACCCGCCACCACGACCTTTCAATTTTTAAAGCAAGGCCCGGCGGTCAATACTTTGCCAGCCTTGAGTAATGGTTACATTACGTTCGGCAGTTTCAATCGCATCGATAAAATCAGCCGTGAGGTGATTCGTTTGTGGGCGAAATTATTGCTACTGGTTCCGGACTCAAATATGGTCATGGGGGCGATGCCGGCCTCGGATCAGTATGAAAATGAAAAATTGCTGGCTTGGTTTGCCGAGGAAGGAATCGGTGGCGAACGCCTGTGTTTCCTCAAACGCAGTAACCTGACGACGTATTTGGAACAGCACCATGATATCGATGTTTGTCTCGATACCTTCCCCTACACGGGCGGCACCACCACCAATAATGCGCTGTGCATGGGTGTACCGACACTGACCTTGGTCGGCGCACATCCGAGCACGCGTCAGGGTATCGCCAATCTTTCACATGTCGGTTTGGCCGAGCTGTTTGCGGCCAACGATGAGGCGACGTTCTTAGCGAAAGGTCAGGCGATTGCCGCTGATATCACGCAATTGGCTGAGATTCGTGCCAATTTACGCGCGCGCTTTTTCGGCGCGGCCGTGTCTGATCCTGAGCTCGTTGCCGGGGCCTTTGACCATGCTTTACGGGTGGCATGGCAGCGCTGGTGCGCGCAGACCCCGACGGCTTCATTTGAAGTGGTCCGGCGCGATGGTAGCTTCACTTTATTGGCAGACGCAGCATGAGCGCCGAGCTCGGTCCTGAACCGATTTATGTGACGCGGCCGGTGCTGCCGCCGCTGGAAGAGTTGCTGCCTTATTTGGAAAAAATCTGGCACAGCCGAGTACTGACCAATGGCGGCCCTTATCACCAGGAACTTGAGAGCGCTTTATGCGCCTACCTCGGGGTAAAATATATTTCTTTATTCACCAATGCCACGCTGGCCTTGGTGACGGCGCTGCAAGCTTTGAATATCAAAGGAGAAGTGATCACCACGCCGTATTCATTCGTGGCGACTTCTCATTCTTTGCTTTGGAATGGTGTCGAGCCGGTGTTCGTCGATATTGATCCGCATACCCTCAATCTCGATCCGGCGCGCATCGAAGCGGCCATTACTGCGCGCACCACGGCGATCATGCCGGTGCATTGCTATGGCCAGGCTTGTGATGTCGAGGCGATTCGCGCGATCGCGGCGCGTCATGGGCTCAAAGTCATTTACGATGCGGCGCATGCGTTTTCGGTGCGTGATGAGGGCGGCAGCGTGCTCAGGCATGGCGATTTATCGATCCTGAGCTTTCATGCGACCAAGGTATTCAACACCTTTGAAGGCGGGGCGATTATTTGTCCGGACCAAGCAAGCAAAACGCATATTGATCATCTCAAAAATTTCGGCTTTCTCGACGAAGTCAGCATCGCCGCCGCCGGCATCAATGGCAAGATGAGCGAATTCAATGCCGCACTCGGTCTGTTGCAACTCAAGTATGTTGATCAAGCGATTGCTGCGCGTGGCAGTATCGATGCGATTTATCGGGTCAGACTGGCCGAGGTCAAGGGGATAGCTTGTTTGCCCTGCAGTGCCCTGACCAGCGCGAATTATTCGTATTTTCCCATTTTGGTGGGGGATGATTATCCGCTCAGCCGCGACGCCTTATATGAAGCACTCAAGCGCGAGAATATTCATCCGCGCCGCTATTTTCACCCCTTGATTTCAGAATTTGCGATGTATGCGCAGTTGCCCTCAGCGGCTGCGGCCAATCTGCCGGTATCGACGCGCGCTTCACAACAAGTGTTGTGCCTGCCGATTTACCCCGATCTGGAACCTGCTGCAATGGACCGTATCATCAAGGTGATTACTCGCCAATGAGCATGAGGCCAAACGACATGTTGATGTCCGCAAAAATTTCAGCCATAGAATACCATTTGCCTGCTGCCGTGCTCAGCAACGAGGTGCTGGCAGATACTTTTCCGGAATGGTCGGCGGAAAAAATTTTTGATAAAACCGGCATTGTGCAACGACACCTGGCCGCTGCGGAGGAGACGGCGCTTGATCTGGCCGTCGCCGCGGCGGAAAAATTGTTTTCGGCCGATCCGGCGCAGCGAGAGCAAATCGATTTTTTATTGTTTTGCACCCAGACGCCTGATTATCTGCTGCCGACCAGCGCTTGCGTGATTCATCAACGCTTGCAATTGAACTCGGCTTGCGCTGCGCTCGATATCAATCTGGGCTGCTCCGGCTTTGTCTACGGATTGTCGTTAGCCAGAGCGCTGATTGTTTCCGGTGAGGCGCGCCGCGTCTTGCTGTTGACGGGTGATACCTACAGCAAACTGATTCATCCGCTCGATCGCAGTGTCCGGGTGCTGTTCGGCGACGCCGCGGCAGCGACGCTGATTGTGGCCGAGCCGACGCTGGCCTCAGCACTGCCGCCGTCCGGCCCTTTTGTGCTCGGTACCGATGGCAGTGGTGCGAGTAATTTGATGGTACCTGCCGGGGCCGCGCGCACGCCGCGTTCGGCCGCCACGGCCGCGCCTTACAGCGACAGTTCTGGCAATGTGCGCAGTGCCGAACAATTGTTTATGGATGGTCCGGAAATTCTCAGCTTCACGCTCAGTGCCGTGCCCAAGGTGGTGGCGCAGGTATTACAGAAAGCTGGGAAAACGCTGGATCAGATCGATCATGTGGTGTTTCATCAAGCGAACGGTTTTATTCTTGAAGCCTTGCGAAAGAAGATCAAGATACCGCGCGAGAAGTTTATAATTGAATTCGACAGTGTCGGCAATACCGTCTCTTCGTCGATACCGATTGCGCTGAAACGCGCCAAAGACAAGGGCCAGCTGCAGTCCGGCGAGGTGCTGCTGTTGGTTGGCTTTGGGGTGGGCTACTCGTGGGGTGCCGGCATCGTGACGATGTTTTGAGCGCGCAGCTTGATTAATTGTTCTACCCGATTTACCGCTGACATAGCGAACAGAGGAAATACCATGCAAGAATTTTTTGAAGGAATGGCGGAGATCTTGGAGATCGATGTCGCACAAGTCAACCCGGCACTCGAGCTCGCAAGCTATGCTTGGGATTCCTTGGCAGTGGTGTCGTGCATGGCCTTGGTGGATGATGTCTACAATGTCATGCTCGATGGTCAGGCCTTGGCGAAGTGCGAAAAATTGTCTGATATTTTGCTTTTGGTCGAAGCGGCCGGGAAGTCTTGAGCATGAGCGGCGCGATGTCAGCGGCCGGTATGAATACGGCAATCGCACAGATGGCGATACGCGGCATGGTCAGTGCCGTCCCTGCTCTGTGCATCAGTAATGCCGCCTTCGAGCCGCAATTCGGTGCCGCGGCGGTGGCCGATATCGCTAAAATGACCGGCGTGCAGTCGCGTCGTCACACCAACTCGCAGCAAACCGCGGCCGACTTGTGTCAGGCCGCAGCCAACACGCTGCTCGACGAACTGGGCTGGGAACGTCAGAGTGTCGATGCGGTGATCTTTATTTCGCAAACGCCCGACTACCGGCTGCCTGCCAGTGCCTGTCAATTGCAGCATCAATTGGGACTGCGTCCATCGTGCGCCGCCTTTGATGTCAATCTTGGTTGTTCCGGCTACGTCTATGGCTTGTGGTTGGCCGGTAAATTACTCGATGGTGTAGCTCTGCGTCGGGTCTTGCTGTTGGTGGGCGATACCATCAGCAAGATTGTCAATCCAGCCGATCGTGCCACGGCTTTATTGTTCGGCGACGCCGGTTCGGCGACGGCGCTGGAATTCGATGCCGCCGCACCGATGAGCCATTTTGTCCTTGGCAGCGATGGTGCCGGCGCGCGGAATTTAATCATTCCTCAGGGCGGTGCCCGCGCTTACCTCGATGACGATGCGCGCTTGGCCGCGGCCGACCCGCGCTGCTTGTATATGGATGGCGCCGAAGTATTTAACTTTACGCTTAGCCATGTCGCACCCTTAGTCACGCAGTTGCTGGCGTTTGCCGGCGTCAGCAAGGAGGCGGTGGATCTGTTTGCTTTTCATCAGGCTAATAGTTTCATGCTCCGGCATATTATTAAAAAACTCAAACTCGATCCGCTCAAAGCACCACTCAATATGGAGCGCTACGGGAATACTTCCTGCGCCTCTATCCCACTGCTCATCACCGATGCGGCTACCGCCTGTCGCTGGGATGGGCAAGTGGCCATGATTGGTTTTGGTGTCGGCTATTCTTGGGCGGCGGCCTTGCTGAACTTGGGCAGTATGCAAGTCAATGCGCTGATAGAAATTTAAAAAGCAGAAATGTAAAATCATGATTTTCCAAAAAGATTGTTTGGCTGGACGGCGAATTCTGGTGACCGGGGCCTCGTCTGGTATCGGCCGCGCCACGGCGGTGTTATTGTCGCAGTGCGGTGCGCAAATCATTGCGGTCGGCCGCGATGCCGCGCGTCTGCAGGAAAGCATGCAGCAACTCGAGGGCGCGGGGCATGTCGCGCAAGTGCTCGATCTCAACGGCGATGATGCCATCGTCGAGTGTTTGCAGCAATTGACTCAGAGTGGTGCCTTGCACGGGATTTTTCACGCAGCCGGGGTGAGTGCCGTGCGTCCGGTAAAGTTAAGCAAAGCGAAAAATTTCGATGAAGTTTTCGCCTCCAGCGCCAGAAGTGCGCTGGCCTTGGCGCGCGCCGCTTCTTTGCGCGGCGTAATGGTCGATGCTGGTGCCATGGTGTTGATGTCCTCGGTAGCTGGCCAGCGCGGCCAGTTCGGCATGAGTGTGTATGCCGCCGCCAAGGCGGCGGTCGATGGCATGACGCGGGCACTGGCGGTGGAGTTTGCGCCTCGTGGTATTCGCGTCAACAGCATTGTCGCCGGCGCGGTGGCTACGGAAATGCATGCGCGTTTGACGCAGTCGCTGAGTGAGGCTTCGGTGCAGGAATACCATGACAAGCACTTACTTGGTTTTGGTGCCGCAGCCGATATTGCGCAAGTTGCAGGCTTTCTGTTTTCCGATGGTGCGCGCTGGGTCACGGGTGCCAGTTGGCTGGTTGATGGCGGTTACATGGCGCGATGAGACAATGACAGAGCAAAAAAATATTGTGGTAGTCGGGGCCGGTGGTTTGGCCCGCGAAATCCTTGGTTTCCTGCAGCCGCAGATCGATGCCGGCCAATTGCATATCGTCGGTTTCATCGACGACACCATGCTGCCGATGGTCAGTTTACGTACCGCCTGCCCGTATCCGGTATTGGGTACGATCCGTGACTATCAGCCTGCTGCTGAGGTGTATTTGTTATTGGCGATTGCCGATCCAGCGGCCAAGTTACGCATTGCGGCTGAATTGGAAGAAAAGGGCGCACAGTTTCTCAGCGTGGTGCATCCGAACGCGGTGCTGGCCGCCACGGCCAAGTTGGGTAAAGGCGTGGTGGTGCATCCGTTCTGTTTCATTTCAGCCGATGCCACATTGGGCGACTTCGTGCTGCTCAATTGTCATTCCAGTGTCGGTCATGATGTGCAGGTCGGTGCTGGCAGTACGATTTGTGCCCACGTCGATTTGACTGGTCATGTGCAGATCGGTCGCGGCGTGTTCGTCGGTTCGCATGCCAGTGTGCTGCCCTCGGTGGTAGTCGGCGATTTTGCTAAAATTGGTGCCGGCGCTACCGTGGTGCGCCGGGTGCGCGAGCACAGTACGGTCTACACCATGCCGGCGAGGACTTTATGATCAGCGATCGACGTTTGCAACGTGAATTCTGGCATTTGCTGTGCCATCGTAGCGAGCTGCCGGAACAGGGCCAGTTCATCAAACTGAACTGGCTCAATGAAGAGCTGTGTATTTTCAATGACCATGGCGATTTGCTGGTGTTTGATAATTTGTGTCCGCATCGCGGCACGCGGTTTTTTACTGAGCAGCAAGGGCGTGGACGGCTCAGTTGCTCGTATCATGGTTGGAGCTATAGCCAAGGGCAATTACATATTCCGTGCCGCGAGAAATTTGCGGCCGGCGAGCTTGATGGCGCCCATCTCAATACCCTTCGAACCGAATGGTGTGGTGATTTTTTATTTGCTGCCTTTGCGCCACGTAGCGATCTCGATACCCAACTCGGCGAGGTGTTCATGCAGCTCGCCTCGATTTCCATGTGTATCGATGGCGCGGCAGATTTCAATGCCTATCCGTATCAGTGCAATTGGAAGTTGGCGATAGAAAATGCCCAGGATTCATTGCATATTCCCTTCGTGCATCCGCACACTCTGGGCCGCTTGGCGCTGGAAGAAACTGCCAACGTTTACCATGGCATCAATTCTCTGGCGTATTTTAAAATTACCGATGCCAGTGCCGATAAGAAATTACGTTCGATCAAACGCATGTTTGATATCAGCGAACAGCATGAAGGTTACATGAGCATTTATTTGTTCCCGTTTACCATGCTGACCTCGACTTACGGCTATTCGTATTCGCTGCAAAATTTTTTCCCGTCCGAGCAAGAGAATAAAACCTTTTTTTACAGCCGCTTGCTCAAGGCTTGTTTGAAAAAGTCGTATCCACCGGCCGCCATGGCACATTTTTTTGATTCATCGGCCAAAGTGAATCGCCAGGTATTCGAGGAAGACCACGAGATTTGTAAAAAAATCGCGCCCCACTTTTATGATGTCAGCAGTACGCGGTTTTTATCGGTGGAGGAAGAAAAAATTGCACACTTCAGAAAAACCTTGCAAGCAGTCGATGCGCTCAGCGCGACCGACGGTTCGCCGGTCACGGCTGCGGCTGCGCAATAAATCCGCACTCTTGCATGCACGCTGACAGGCTCGCTAGTTTCAAGGGCAGGCGCGCGCTGCCGATTTGTAGTTCGGCGTTCGCACTGACTGTACCGGCCAGCCACGCCAACAACGTCTCATCATCGACCGCCTGAGCATCTATTCGTATCCATGCCATCACCTCGGCCAAATCGCGGTCATCAATGAGCGCGAGAATCTCGCCGCTGTGCAGCAGGATCTGGCCTTCGGCAGTGATCCATGCCTGCTGCGGCGCGGGCATGCTCGCGCCGGTGTGCAGCGTCAAGCCGGCCGCGCCGGTGCGGGCGATATAGGGGGTGGCGGCCAGATCGACGTAGACGCGCTGCGGGCCATTTTGAAAATACCAGGCACCGTGCTCGTCATGCAGGTAATTGCGTATGATGAATTGCAAGAGACCGCTGTGGCGAATGATGTCACCGGGCAGATTCAGGTCTTGGCAGCGCTGATCGCGCATGCGCCACTGGCCGCGCGCGTCGAGGCCGAGCCAGCCGTGACAGTGCGGTACATCGGGCCATTTGGCGATGGCCGCCAGAACGAGTTTATCCATTACAAGACCTGATCAAAAAAATGCAGCATTTTAGCGGGTAGCCAAGCCAGATTGCCGGGCCAACTGCCGGCGGCGAAGCCGACATGTCCGCCGTGCTGCGGGTACTCAAGCTGCACGCAGGGGGCTGCGGTTTGTGGTAAGTAACGGCCGGGTAAGAAAGGATCGTTTTGCGCATTGAGCACCAAGGTGGGCAGCCGAATTTGCTCGAGGATGTGGCAGGCGCTGGCACGCAGCCAGTAATCATCGGTATCGCGGTAGCCATGCAGCGGCGCAGTGACGACATTATCGAACTCATACAAATTACTGGCCGCGAGCATGCGCGCGCGTGAAAATAAGCCGGGAAATTGTTCCAGCTTTTGCAGGCATTTCGGTTTTAAGGTGTTGAGGAACATGCGCGTGTAAATGCGGTTGAAACCGCTGGACAGCGCCGCACCGCCACGTGCCAGATCGAGTGGCGCCGAGATCGCACAGGCAGCCGTGGCGATGCAAGCCGCGTGTTGCGATTCGCCTAACCAGCGCAGTAAGGCATTGCCACCGAGGGAAACCCCGGCCAGCAGTAGCGCCGCGTGTGGATGGGCGGCGCGATGTTGTGCCTGCAGACGACGCACGATCCAGTCGATTTCGGTGGCGTCGCCGGAATGATAAAAGCGCGGCGCACGATTGAGTTCGCCCGAGCAGCCGCGGAAATGCGGTACCGCACCGTACCAACCGCGTGCCTGCAGCGCCGCCATGCAGGCGCGCGCATAATGGCTGGCGCTTGAACCTTCGAGGCCGTGAAACAGTACCACCAGTGGCTGGCCGGGCTGGCCATCGAGAAAATCGACATCGATGAAATCGTGGTCGGGAGTGTCCCAGCGCTCGCGCCGCAAGCTTGGCGTTGGCGGCGCTATACCCAGCGCCGGGTAAATGGTTTGTAAGTGCCCACCTGGCAGCCAGCGTGGCGAAACATAATTCATCGTCGGCCCGGCTCAGTGCAGCACAGCGCTACGGCTGTGTTCCGCCGGCGCCTGACCGACCGCTCCGGAAGCATGATGCATGGTGATGCGCCAACCGAGCGGTGTTTTGATATACACATTGGTGGCGACGATATGCACCTCGGCGCGGTCATTGACTGCATGTTCGAGTTGCTCGATGATGCTGTGCACGGCCGTCAGCATATTGGCGACCACGTGGACTTTTCTGGCGACGATATGTACGCTGCCGTGCGCCAGGATCGCCTCCCATGAAGCGCGGATCGCGGCGTGACCAATCAGCCTGGCGGCACCGGGGTGAATGCAGACGATTTCCTCATCATCGGCCCACAGCAGCATGAGGGCTTCCAGATCAGCGCGGCTGAGCGCATCGTAAAAGGCAGTTTCGACTTCGTCGGCACTGCCGTTGAGTTGCTTTTTAGCGCGCATGATCATGGCGACTTAATGCGCTTTGAGAACGGTACCGGGCGCGAGTTTGTATTCGGTGCCACAGTAAGCGCAGGCGGCATGGCCACCGTGCGAGAGGTCGAGATACACGCGCGGATGGGAAGACCACAGCGGCATGGCCGGATTCGGGCAATAGGCGGGCAAATCTTTGGCGGCTAATTCGACGACGTTGCCGGTGCTGGCGGCGTGGGAGGTAGGGGTGGACATCATGACTCCGATATAGTGGGGGCTGCGTTTAACTAAGTGACAAACGCAATTTTAACGGATTGTCGCGCTTTGCTGTCAGCGATTGCAGCCGCTGCCAAGCGATTGTACGCACGTCGAGCGCGGACAGCGGTGAATTTATTGTCACCAAGGCCGCTGCGAACGTTAAAATGGGCGGCTTTGCTGCTTACTTTAACATCATGACATTTGAGACTGAACACGCCGCTACCCGCGCGGCTTGGCGCATCAGCGCCCCGACCTGGTTCGGCGTCGGCGCTTGGGGCTTGGTCGTCGGTGTGGCCATGATCAAGGCTGGCCTGAGTCTGACGCAGGCGCTGGTAATGACGCTGACGGTATTTGCCGGCTCGGCGCAATTGGCGGCCTTGCCGCTGATCGCGGCACATGCGCCGGCTTTGGTGATTTTTGCCACCGCCTTGGTGGTGAATTTGCGCTTCGTGATTTTTTCCGCCATTTTGGCACCGCATTTCGCCAACTTACCATGGCGCAGCCGCACTTGGCTCGGTTTCCTCAGTGGTGACGTGTCGGTCGGCCTGTTCTTGCAACGTTTTCCTGAACTCGGCAACTTCACCGGTAAGCTCGGCTATCTGAAGGGCTTGATCTATCCGAATTGGGCCGCTTGGCAGATCGGTTCCATCATCGGCATCGTGCTCGGTGCACAGGTGCCGGCCAGTTGGGGCTTGGGTTTTGCCGGGACCTTGGCGATGCTTTGCATCATGCTGCCCTTGATTATCAATCGCGCCGCCTTGGTCGGCGTGGCGGTGGCCGGTGTGATCGCGCTGTTGGCGCTGGCCTTGCCGTATAAATTGGGTTTGTTGTTGGCAGTATTAATCGGCATGGCGGCGGCGATGTGCTGTGATGCTTACTGGCCACAATCGGAGGTGCAAGCATGAACACTATCAATATCTGGTGGGTGATTTTTCTTTTGGTATTGGCAACTTTCATTGCCCGCAGTGGGTTCTGGTTGGTCGGCCATAGGATTAATTTGCCGGCGCGCTTGCAGCAAGCTTTGCGCTATGCGCCGGCCTGCGCCTTGGCTGCCCTCATCATTCCTGAGCTCTTGTCGGATCATAGTGGCGTCGATTTCAGTGCGCCGCACCCGAAATTGCTCGCCGGTATAGCCGCGACGCTGTTTTTTATGTTGCGTAAAAACATGCTGCAGACGATTGTCCTCGGCATGGCCGTCTATACGGCCTTGCGTTTGCTGTGGTGAATTGCCCGGTTTTTCATGCCTGGGCGCTAAATAGACTGCAAAACGCTGCAGGGCAGGCTGGGGCTTTGGTAAAATAGCGTAACGTTGACTCAATTTCTCGCCTTCTCGACTCGGCACTGCCTGCTCTTGCAGGGTGATGGTGCTCGGTCACGGGCCGCTTTTCCTATTAATCTTGCCAATTTAATATCACGATGCAATTCAATCGACTCAGTGACCTCATCGCAGGTAATCAGCTTTTCGGTAAACGCGTTTTCATTCGCGCCGATCTCAACGTGCCACAGGATGAACAGGGCAATATTACCGAAGATACGCGCATTCGCGCCTCCGTGCCGGCGATTCGCCAGGCGCTGGCAGCCGGTGCGGCAGTGATGGTGAGCTCGCATCTCGGTCGCCCGGTCGAAGGCGAATTCAAGCCGGCCGACAGCTTGGCCCCGGTTGCCGCGCGCTTAGCCGAATTACTCGATATGCCTGTAGCTCTTAAGCAAAACTGGATCGATGGTGTGGAAGTGGCAGTTGGTCAAGTGGTATTGCTGGAAAATTGCCGCGTCAATCGCGGTGAAAAAAAGAATGATGATGTGTTGGCACAGAAAATGGCCGCCTTGTGTGATGTGTATGTCAATGATGCCTTTGGCACCGCGCACCGCGCCGAAGCCAGTACGCATGGCATCGCCAAATTTGCGCCCTTGGTGTGCGCCGGCCCTTTGTTGTCGGCAGAGTTGGATGCGCTTGGCAAGGCACTCGGCCAGCCGGCACGTCCCTTGACCGCCATCGTGGCCGGCTCGAAAGTATCGAGCAAGCTGACCATACTCAAATCGCTGGCCGATAAAGTGGATCAACTGATCGTCGGCGGTGGTATTGCCAATACTTTTATGCTGGCAGCCGGTTTGAAGATCGGTAAATCACTGGCCGAACCAGACTTGGTCGAAGAAGCGCGCGCGATTATGGCGCTGATGGCCGCGCGCGGTGCTTCGGTACCAATTCCTACCGATGTGGTGTGCGCGACGGAGTTTTCGCCGACCGCGCTGGCGACCGTCAAACAAGTCGCCGATGTCAATGATGACGACATGATTCTCGATATCGGCCCGGTTACGGCCGCGCTGTTGGCTGCGCAAATCAAACAAGCCGGCACCATTGTGTGGAATGGTCCGGTCGGCGTGTTTGAATTCGATCAGTTCGGCAATGGCACCAAGGTGCTGGCGCTGGCGGTGGCCGATTCAAACGGCTTTTCTATCGCCGGCGGTGGTGACACGCTGGCTGCGATTGCTAAATACGAAATTGCTGATCGCGTCGATTATATTTCGACCGGCGGCGGTGCTTTCCTCGAATTTTTGGAAGGCAAAACCTTACCTGCCGTTGAAATTTTACAGCAGCGCGCACAGTAAATCACACCATGCCCGTCGTGCCGGCTAGTGCGCGTCGGGCTCGCCACGCAGTCCCGCTTGACGTCATCACCGATGACGTCAGCCTAAGAGAATTTCAGGAGACCAGATGTTACGTGCCACCAAAATAGTCGCAACCATAGGCCCCGCTTCGAACGACGTTGCTACACTTAAACGCATGATTAGCGCCGGCGTGAATGTCGTACGGCTGAATTTTTCACATGGTAAGGCACAGGATCACATCGATCGCGCCAGCATGGTTCGTCAAGCAGCCGCCGAATGCGGTCGCGAGATCGCCATCATGGCCGATTTGCAGGGCCCGAAAATTCGTATCGGTAAATTTGAAAATAATCGTATCCAGATTGAAAACGGTGACAAATTCATCCTCGATGCCGATTGCATGCTCGGTACACAAGAACGCGTCGGCCTCGATTACAAAGCCTTGCCGCGCGATGTGCGGCCGGCCGATGTGTTGTTGCTCAATGATGGTTTGATCGTCTTGGTGGTGGATAAAATCATCGGCAATGAAATTCATACCATTGTTAAAATCGGTGGCGAACTGTCGAATAACAAGGGCATCAATCGCCAAGGCGGCGGCTTGACTGCGCCGGCTTTGACTGCCAAAGATATGGAAGATATCAAAACAGCGATGTCATTCCAAGCCGATTATGTCGCGGTATCGTTTCCAAAAAATGCTACCGACATGGAAATGGCGCGGCAACTGTCGAATATCGCCGGCGAGCCGTACGGACATAAGCCGATGATGATCGCCAAAATCGAACGTGCCGAAGCGATTCCGCTGCTGCAAGAAATTCTCGACGCATCCGACGGCATCATGGTCGCACGCGGTGATTTGGCGGTCGAAGTCGGCAATGCGGCCGTACCGGCGCTGCAAAAACGCATGATCAAAATGGCCCGCGCTTCCAACAAGCTCGCCATCACGGCGACGCAGATGATGGAATCGATGATCGTCAATGCCGTGCCGACCCGTGCTGAAGTCTCGGATGTCGCCAATGCCGTACTCGATGGCACCGATGCCGTGATGACCTCGGCCGAAACCGCCTCGGGCAAGTATCCGATCGAAACGGTCGAAGCGATGTCGGCGATCTGTCTGGAAGCAGAAAAATTCCAAGAATACAAGCTCGATGCGGATTTCCTGAATCTGACTTTCACTCGCATCGATCAGTCGATCGCCTACGGTGCGCTGTTTACCGCGCATCATCTCGGCGTGAAAGCGATTGTCGCCTTGACTGAATCGGGTTCAACCGCCTTGTGGATGAGCCGTCACAGCATCAATGTGCCGCTGTTTGCGCTCACACCTAGCGTTGCTACGCAACGTAAGGCGGCCTTATACCGGAATGTCCGCACCTTCAATTTGCCGTATTCCAGCGATCGCGAAGCAGTGCTCAAGGCAGCCGAAACGGTGTTGCTCGAAAATGGCATCGTGGTGCATGGCGATACCATCGTCGTCACTTGGGGTGAGCCTATGGGCCAGGTCGGCGGAACGAATGCAATGAAAATCGTCAAAATTGGCGACCACTGATTTTTAATAGTACTTCTGGAGTTTATTATGCCTCTCGTATCGATGCGTCAACTGTTGGACCACGCCGCTGAAAATGGCTATGGTTTGCCTGCGTTTAACGTCAACAACCTCGAACAGGTTACCGCCATCATGGAAGCGGCCAATGAAGTCGGCGCGCCGGTGATCATGCAAGCTTCGGCTGGTGCACGCAAGTATGCTGGCGAAGCCTTTTTGCGTCACCTGATCGAAGCGGCGGTAGAAGCCTATCCGCATATTCCGGTGGTGATGCATCAAGATCACGGCCAGTCGCCGGCAGTCTGCATGGCCGCGATCAAATCTGGCTTCACTTCGGTGATGATGGATGGTTCCTTGATGGAAGACGGTAAAAGCGTCGCCAGCTATGAATACAACGTCGAAGTCTCGCGCGAAGTAGTCAAGTTTTCGCACTCGATTGGGGTGACAGTGGAAGCCGAACTCGGTGTGCTCGGCTCGCTCGAAACCATGATGGGCGATAAAGAAGATGGTCATGGCGCCGATGGCAAAATGACGCGTGAACAATTGCTCACCGATGTGCAGCAAGCTGCCGATTTCGTCATGCGTACTCAGTGTGATGCCTTGGCCATCGCCATCGGTACTTCGCATGGCGCGTACAAGTTTTCGCGCAAGCCTACCGGCGATATTCTGGCGATCGACCGTATCAAAGAAATTCATGCCCGTATTCCAAATACCCATTTGGTGATGCATGGTTCTTCATCGGTACCGCAAGAATTGCTGGAAGAAATACGCCAGTTCGGCGGCGACATGAAAGAAACTTATGGCGTGCCGGTAGAAGAAATTGTGATCGGCATCGCCCATGGCGTACGCAAGATCAATATCGATACCGATATTCGTTTGGCCATGACTGGTGCGATTCGTCGTTACCTGATCGAAAATCCGGGCAAGTTTGACCCGCGTGATTACCTCAAGCCGGCGCGTGAAGCGGCAAAGCTGGTGGTTAAAGCGCGTTATCTGGCCTTCGGTTGCGAAGGGCAAGCGGCAAAAATCAAGCCGATGTCACTCGAGAGCATCGCCGCGCAGTATAGAAGCGGTGCCTTGTCGCAAATCGTCAAGTAATCCGATTACTGCCAGCCGCGCAAGCCGCTGGCAGTAATGCGCAGTGCGTATCCCTATTTTGTTATTTTGTAATAAAAGTATTGAAGACCCCTCCATGACTACCCAAACCAAACCAACTCTTCATTCCTTGCCATTGCTGGGCCGTGGCAAAGTGCGCGACAACTACGCTGTCGGCGACGATAAATTGCTCATCGTTACCAGTGATCGTTTGTCTGCCTTTGATGTCATCATGTCTGAACCGATTCCTGAAAAAGGCCGGGTCTTGAATCAGATGGCGAATTTCTGGTTTGCTAAGCTCGGCCATATCATTCCGAACCACTTGACTGGCATCGCGCCGGAGAGCGTGGTTGCGCCGGATGAAGTCGAGTTGGTACATGGTCGTGCGGTAGTGGCCAAGCGTTTGCAACCGATTATGGTGGAAGCCGTGGTGCGCGGCTATCTGATCGGTTCTGGTTGGAAAGATTACCAAGAAACTGGTGCCGTATGCGGCATCATGCTGCCTGCCGGCTTGCCGCAGGCCGCCAAATTGCCTGAACCGATTTTCACGCCAGCGGCCAAAGCTGAAATGGGTGCGCATGATGAAAATATCAGCTTTGCCGATATGGAAAACCGCATCGGTGTCGAACTCGCCGCCCAAATGCGCAGCATCAGCATCGCGCTCTACAGTGCGGCGGCCGAGTATGCGGCCACCCGCGGCATCATCATTGCCGATACCAAGTTTGAATTCGGCCTCGATGCCGATGGCGTGTTGTATTTGATGGATGAAGTGCTGACTGCCGATTCTTCACGTTTTTGGCCAGCCGATTCGTATGCCACCGGTATTTCACCACCATCGTTCGATAAACAATTCGTGCGCGATTACCTCGAAACCATCACCAGCTGGAACAAAACCGCACCGGCACCGGCTTTGCCGCCCGAGGTGATTGCCAAAACGGCGGCCAAATACCGCGAAGCACTGGAACGTCTGACCGGCGAAAGCCTCAAGGATTGATGATGACAACTTCTGCCAATAAAATCGTGGTCGGTATCGTGATGGGCTCTTCATCCGATTGGGATGTGATGCAGCATGCGGTAGCTGTGCTCAAAGAATTCGGCGTTGGTTTTGAAGCCAGCGTGGTATCGGCTCACCGTATGCCCGATGACATGTTTCGCTATGCCGAAAGCGCGCGCGCGCGGCCTGTGTGCCATCATCGCCGGGGCCGGCGGGGCGGCGCATTTACCCGGCATGATCGCGGCGAAAACCATCGTGCCGGTATTGGGTGTGCCGGTACCGTCGAAATATTTGCGCGGTGAAGATTCGCTGCTGTCGATTTTGCAGATGCCTAAGGGCATACCGGTCGCCACCTTTGCCATCGGTGAAGCCGGTGCCGCCAATGCAGCGCTGGCAGCGGTGGCGATGCTGGCCGTGGGCGACGCTGCCTTGGCGGAAAAATTATTGGCGTTCCGCGAGCGCCAAACTCAGCTTGCGCGCGACATGGTCTTGCCACTCTGAGTGCAGCCATTTGCCCTATGCTCAGAGCGCTTGCTATCGAGCACTCTGAGCAGCCTTATTCTTTAGCATTACAGTGAGTTTTACATCATGACACCAGCCCATCAAGAGCAAGCGCGCACAGCGCTGTTACCGAATACCGCCCAAAGTTGTTTGGGCATTTTGGGCGGCGGTCAGCTTGGTCGTATGTTTGCCCATGCCGCGCAGGCGCTTGGTTATCAAGTCGCCGTGCTGGAGCCGGAACTCGGCTGCCCAGCGGCGCAAGTGGCGCAGCACCATGTTGAAGCCGAGTACGATAATGCCGCCGGCTTGGCCTTGCTGGCGAGTTTGGCCCAGCGCGTCACAACCGAATTTGAAAACGTGCCGGCCGACAGCCTCCGACAATTGGCCTTGAGCGGTTTTGTCGCGCCGTCTGCCGCCTGCGTTTCGGTGGCTCAGGATCGCTTGGCCGAAAAACACTTCTTCACCCGCTGTGGCTTGCATACCGGGGTGTATCCGGCACCGCATTGGGGTATTTCAAATCAAGACGATGTCGCCAGTGCACCGGCAGATTTACTGCCTGGTATATTGAAAACCGTGCGCATGGGTTACGACGGCAAAGGCCAGGTGCGCGTGCGTAATCGCGAGGAGTTGAGCGCAGCCTTAGCTGGTATGAACGGTCAAGTGTGTGTGTTGGAAAAAATGCTGCCACTGGCATATGAAGTATCGGTGCTGGTAGCGCGTGGTATCGATGGCCAGGCGGTGGTGTATCCGATCGCCGAAAATGTCCATCGCGACGGTGTCTTGTTCACCACTTACGCACCTGGCCCGCATGTCGCGCCAGCCATCGCCGACTTGGCGCAAAAAGCGGCACTCGATATCATCGCCGAACTGGCCTATGTCGGGGTCTTGTGCATAGAATTTTTCGTACTCGAAGATGGCGCCTTGGTGGTCAATGAAATGGCCCCGCGACCGCACAACAGCGGTCATTACACTATCGATGCTTGCGTGTGCAGTCAGTTCGAACAACAGGTGCGCGCGCTGGCGCAACTGCCGCTCGGTGATGTGCGTCAGCACTCACCGGCGGCCATGCTCAATC
Organism: Undibacterium sp. CCC3.4; assembly: GCF_034347425.1. Classification (GTDB taxonomy): domain Bacteria; phylum Pseudomonadota; class Gammaproteobacteria; order Burkholderiales; family Burkholderiaceae_D; genus Undibacterium. Next base: position 446,824 of record NZ_CP133779.1, on the reverse strand, counting down.
TGCTCGGCGATATGTGGTTTACTACCGACGGTGAATTGGTGCAGCCGGCCTGGGATCAGGTCTTGGCCATCCCGGGTGCGCATTTGCATCTGTATGGGAAAGCCGAAGCGCGCCGTGGGCGTAAAATGGGTCACATCACTTTCGTGGCGCCGACGATGGAACAAGCCCAGCATGCCCTGGTAGCAGCCTGTGCCGTACTCGGTATGGTCGCGCCGGAGTCGACATGAACGCAGCCGCCGCCAGCGCTGCCAGCATCGCGGCGGCCGCGCGCGCGCTCGAGGCCGGTGCGCTGGTCGCGTTCCCGACTGAAACGGTGTACGGCCTCGGCGCTGATGCGGAAAATCCGCAAGCGGTTGCGCGCATTTATGCTGCCAAGGGCAGACCGTCCGATCATCCGGTGATTGTGCATATCGCGTCAACTGCCGCGCTCACGCATTGGGCGCAGAATATTCCTGACTTGGCATGGCAACTGGCACAGGCTTTTTGGCCCGGACCGCTGACCATGATTTTAGCGCGCGCCGCACATATTCCGGCGGCCGTTTCCGGTGGTCAGGATACGCTTGGCGTGCGTTGTCCAGCCCATCCGGTGGCGCTGGCGCTGCTGGCGCAATTCAAAGGCGGCTTGGGTGGCATCGCCGCTCCCTCAGCCAATAAGTTCGGCCATGTCAGCCCGACTACGGCGGCCCACGTCAGAGAAGAATTTGCCGAAGAATTATTGCCCGGCGGTTTGATCGCCGGTGTCCTCGATGGTGGTCAGAGCGAAATCGGGATCGAATCGACCATCCTCGATCTGAGTCGACTGGCCAGCCACGGCCCGGTGTTGCTGCGGCCTGGTCAAATCAGTGCGGCGCAATTGGCTACGGTGATCGGCAGCCTGCCGGCCAGTCCCGATGCTGCTGCGCCGCGTGCTTCCGGCACACTCGAGGCACATTACGCACCGCGCAGCGCCGTGGCTCAAGTCGCGGCTGCCGATCTGGCCGCGCTGATTGTCGCGCTGCAGGCGCGTGGCAAACAGGTCGCCGTGCTCAGTCAGCAGTTGCCGGCAGTCTTGGCGGCCTCCGCTTGGCGTTGTTTGCCTAGTGATGCAGATGCCTGTGCGCATGATTTGTATGCCGCTTTGCGCGAACTCGATCACTTGCAAGCAGATGTGATCTTACTCGAAACGCTGCCACAAGAACCGGAGTGGCAGGGCGTGAACGATCGCTTGCGGCGCGCCGCATTTGATACGCGTGGAGTGCTGCAGCAATTACTCGTCTGAACCTACTTGTAAACTACCTTCATGACCAGAATAAAGATCGCCAGTATGAGGGTGATGATATTGGCGATGATGATAGGCCAGGCTTGCAATAAAAAGCCATAGGTGGCCCAGAGCGCGATGCCGAACACGAAAATCACATACATTGACAGCGACACGCCATCGGCGCGTTTGGCGCGCCAAGTCAACCAAGCTTGGGGGATGAAGGCAGCCGTAGTCAGGCTGGCGGCTGCATAGCCGACGAGATCAGATAATTCCATGGCCACTATTTTACCGCAGCTGATAAATAGTTAAATTAATTTTGGCTGGGAAAAAACGCGGATAAATTCCGAACGATTTGCGTATTCCGTTCGGTATCATTACCCCAAACGACAGTAAGGTGGTTCCTGCGAGCTTTTGGCAGGAACGCCGGCGGCGTTCATCGTCAACTGAAAATGGCAGATTACCCGCAAGTCATGGCAATTGCGCATCCACTCAGTCGCCCAATTTGTCATTTCGGCGCAGGCGGAAATCCAGTTAAAACAAACTGACCCGAATGGTAGATCAGCGGCGCTTGTGGCGCGACTTCGCAGTGTTCGACTTCACCGACGAAGATCACATGATCACCTTCCGGGTAGCGGCTACGGTTATGGCACTCAAACCAGGCCGATGCCCCTTTGAGTATCGGTAGTCCGGTACGGGACAGGCTGTACTCGACGCCGGCGAAGCGATCACCGCTGCGGCTGGCAAATTGTGTTGCCAGACCAGCTTGATCAGCCGACAGCACATTGATCACATAATGAGAATTACCGCTGAAAGCCGGCATACTGCTGGCCGCATTCCCTAAGCTCCACAATACCAGCGGCGGATCGAGCGAGACGGAATTGAAGGAGCTGGCCGTTAGTCCGAGGAAACTACCATCGGCTAAGCGTGTTGTGATGACGGTCACGCCGGTGGCGAATTGTGACAGGGCAGTGCGGAAGTGAGCAGTATCGAAGCCAGGCTGTTGGGCACGCGGAGAGCGGGTGTTCATTGGGGTTCCATTTAATTTTTTGCCATTATCCCAGATTTTGACTTTGACGTTGTTTGCCGCCTATATTTTGCGCCGCACCGGCCGTCGCCAGCCTTCCCAGTGCTGGCTTCAAGCGCGCGCCTGAATGTGGTAAACTAGCAGACTTAAGTAGTTGATTTCCTTGATTTTTTATCTTCCCTGATGAGATTTTATGCGCCGCTTGACTGAGATCGTTTGTCGCCTCGCCCTTTGCAGCGCCGCGTTGTTCGTGCTTGCCGCCGTTCCTGTGCAGGCGCAGGTGGCGCATGAACGGCAATTCAAGCAAAACGCCAAGCTTGGCGTGCTCGATATGTCGGCTTATCCTGCTGTCACGATGGATGGCGTGGCGCGGCGTTTGTCGCCGGCTTCACGTATTTTCAGCGTACAGAATTTGATACAGTTACCGGCCACGATCAGTGGCAATGCGCTGGTCGTCGCCTACACTGTGAATCCTTATGGTGACCTCGATCAGATTTGGATATTGACGCAGGCGGAAATCGCTAAATTCAAAGCGGCGGCATAGTGCTGTCGTATTAAGAATTTGTCCGACTTGGTCGGACGTTCAGTTTATTCAGATGCACCCTCTGGGTGCATAGGCTAAGACAAGATTTGTCCGGCTAAGCCGGACGTTTATTCAGATGCACCCTCTGGGTGCATAGGCTCAAAAATGCAAAAAAAACTCTATATTAAAACCTTCGGCTGTCAGATGAACGAGTATGACTCTGACAAAATGGCCGATGTGCTGCACGCGGCCGATGGCTTGATCAAGACCGATACGCCGGAAGATGCCGATGTCATTCTGCTCAATACTTGCAGCGTGCGTGAAAAAGCGTCGGAAAAAGTGTTTTCCGATCTCGGTCGTTTGCGTGAATTGAAGCGTAAAAATCCGGCCTTACTGATCGGCGTCGGTGGTTGTGTGGCCTCACAAGAGGGCGCGGCGATCATCAAGCGCGCGCCCTATGTCGATGTGGTGTTTGGCCCGCAGACCTTGCACCGGCTGCCGCAATTGATCGCCGAGCGGCGCAGTTCCGGGCGTTCGCAGATCGATATCAGTTTTCCTGAGATTGAAAAATTCGATCACATGCCGCCGGCACGCGTCGATGGCGCCAGCGCTTATGTGTCTATCATGGAAGGCTGCAGTAAATATTGCAGCTACTGTGTGGTGCCCTACACGCGCGGTGAAGAAGTCTCACGTCGTTTCGACGATGTGCTGGCGGAAGTGGCCGGCTTGGCCGCGCAAGGTGTGAAAGAAATTTCTTTGCTGGGGCAGAATGTCAATGCCTACCGCGGTGTGATGGAAGACGGTGAAATCGCCGATTTTGCCTTACTGCTCGAATATGTCGCCGAATTCCCGCAGATAGAACGGATACGCTTTGTCACCAGTCATCCTAAGGAATTCACGCAGCGCCTGATCGATTGCTATGCCAAAGTACCGAAGCTGGTCGATCATTTGTATTTGCCAGCCCAGCACGGTTCGGACCGGATTTTATCCGCCATGAAACGCGGCTACACCGCACTCGAATACAAATCGGTGTTGCGCCGCTTGCGGCAAGTTCGGCCGAATATCTCGGTGTCGTCCGATTTCATCGTCGGCTTCCCCGGTGAGACGGATGAAGACTTTGCCGCACTGATGAAGCTGATTGAAGACATCGGTTTCGATAACAGTTTCAGTTTTATTTTCAGTCCGCGTCCCGGTACGCCGGCGGCTAATCTGGCTGACGATACCCCGGCCGAATTGAAATTACGGCGCTTGCAACAATTGCAGGCGGTGATCGATGCCAATACCAAAAAATACAGTAATGCGATGATCGGTACGGTGCAGAAAATTTTGGTTGAGGGCCCATCGGTGAAAGATCCGCAAGAGCTGCAAGGGCGTACCGAAAACAATCGTGTCGTCAACTTCGCCGGCCCGAAATCGCTGGTCGGCAGCTTGGTTAACACGCGGATTACCGAATCGTACAATTACTCTTTGCGCGGTGAGTTGGTCGAAGAAAATGTGACGGCATGACAGGCAAAACTCCCGTGCCGGTGCTGCATTTTATTCCGCAAACGCTGGACAATACCCAGTTGGCGAATTTGTGCGGCCCGCTCGATGAAAATTTGCGGCAAATTTCGGCGGCGTTGGACGTGACAATTTTCCGCCGGGGTGGAAAATTCATCATCAGCGGACACCACGCCGAGCGCGCGCTGGCCTTGCTCGAACATTTTTATCCGCTCGCACGCAAAGCGGTTTCCATCGATGATGTGCAATTGGCGCTGGTGGAACAAAAAGCCAGAAACACTCTGGCCGGGCGTACCGCGTTGGCTGTGCCGGTCTTGCCGCTGGCGGATAGTCCGGCAGAGCTGGCCGATGTCGGTAGTCCGGTGTTAAAAACCCGGCGCAGCGATTTACGCGGGCGCACGCCACATCAGAATCTCTACCTCAAAGATATCCTTGAGCATGACATCACCTTCGGCATCGGCCCAGCCGGTACTGGTAAAACCTATCTGGCGGTTGCTTGTGCCGTTGATGCCCTCGAACGCGAGGCCGTGAAACGTATCGTGCTCACGCGTCCGGCGGTGGAAGCTGGTGAGCGACTCGGTTTTCTGCCCGGCGATTTGGCGCAGAAAGTCGACCCGTATCTGCGTCCGCTGTATGATGCCTTGTACGATTTGCTCGGCCATGACCGCACCCAGAAAATGTTTGAAAAACAGGCGATTGAAATCGCACCGCTGGCGTATATGCGCGGTCGTACACTCAATCACGCCTTTATCATTCTCGATGAAGCGCAAAACACCACGCCGGAACAAATGAAAATGTTCCTCACGCGTATAGGTTTCGGCAGCAAAGCCGTGATCACCGGTGACTTGACTCAAGTCGATCTGCAGCGCGGCCAGAAAAGCGGTCTCATCGATGCCTGTCAGGTTTTGCAGGAGGTGAAAGGCATCGCCTTTTCACAGTTCAGCAGCGTCGATGTGGTCCGTCATCCACTGGTCGGTCGCATCGTCGACGCCTACGAAGCGGTGCATGAGCACGCCTCGCTTCATTCCTCAACACTCCATGCCGCCCAACATGCCCGCAAAAAATAAACCAGCCGCTAAGCCGCGCCTCTCTTTGTCGGTACAGTATGCCGATCCGCGTTTGCAAGAATTACTGCCGCGTCCGCTGTTACGGAAAACCGTGCAGGCAGCGCTGTTCTTTCCCGCCGAGTTGACGCTGCGGTTTGTCGACGCCGCCGAAGGGTGCAGCTTGAACCACGATTATCGTGGCAAGGACTATGCAACCAATGTACTGACTTTTGCCTACACCGAAGACGAAGATGCCGAAGTAACGCAGGCCGATATCATCTTGTGTACCGATGTCTTGCAAGCAGAAGCACTGGAACAAAAGAAAAGCGTGGCTGAACATGCTTGCCACTTGATCGTGCACGGGGTGTTGCATGCCCAAGGCTACGACCATGAAGATGATGCCGAGGCCGAGGAAATGGAAGCGCTGGAAATCAGCATTCTGGCCGGCCTTGGTTTGGCTAACCCTTACCTGTAAGGCGACGACGATGCGCTGGTTTTCTGCACGCGCACCACGCGGTCGCCGCATCAGTATGGGCGGGCGTGATGTGCTGACCTTCGGTTTGGGACGCCATGTCTGGCAAGATGTGTACTATTACGCGATGACCTCGAGTTGGCCGATGTTTTTCGCCGCCGTCGCCGTCGTGTTCCTGTTATTCAATCTGATATTTGCCAGCCTTTATCTGTTGGGCAGTAATCCTATTGCTAATCTGGCCCCGGATAATTTTCTCGGGGCTTTTTTCTTCAGCGTGGAAACCTTGGCAACGGTCGGCTATGGCGACATGCATCCGCAATCGGTGTACGCGCATGTGGTGGCGACCTTGGAAATTTTCGTCGGCATGGCCAGTGTCGCCTTAACTACCGGTGTGATGTTCGCGCGTTTTTCGCGGCCGCGTTCGAGCATCGTGTTTGCCCGCCACCCGGTCAGCCATGTGGTGGATGGGCGCTTGATGTTGATGATACGACTGGCCAATGCGCGCATGAATATCATCAGCGAAGCGGCGGCCAAACTGCGCCTGATCCGCGATGAACCGACTGCCACCATGGGCAGTTTCAGAAAAATTCACGAGCTCGTGCTCGAGCGCGAGCAGCATCCTATTTTTATGCTCGGCTGGACCGTCATGCATGTGATCGACAGCCAAAGTCCCTTGTATGGTTTGACCCCGGAACAACTGCAGGCCAGTAATGCGGCACTGATACTGAGCATAGAAGGCATCGATGACACCACCAATCAATCTCAGCGCGCACGCCAGTATTATCCGAGCGCCCTGATACATTGGAATCATCGCTACGTCGATATCATGAGCAATCAAGGCAGTGTCGCACATTTACATTACGCCAAGTTTCACGATACCGAAGAGCTGCACATCAGTGCAGATGAAACGATGCCGGCAGAAAAATGACCGGCGTATGACAATCTGCTGTGTCTTTATTAAAAAAGCAACAAATTAAGCCCTGCATCGACAAAATTTGGGAAAGTCGTTGATTTGTTGTATTCTGTAGGATTGAAATAACGGCGTTATGCCTCCTATGCAAGAGCACTCCAGTAAGGTCAGACCAGCTGACCTTAAACCACACCGGTCTTTGTTTGAACGATTGACCGCTCTGATTTCTCCAGAACCTGAAAATCGCGCCGAACTGTTGGAAGTATTGACAGACGCTCAGGAACGTAATCTCATCGATGCCGATGCCTTGGCAATGATAGAGGGCGTGTTTCAAGTTTCCGACCTCGCGGCCCGCGATATCATGATTCCGCGCGCGCAAATGGATGTCGTTGACATTTCCACTCCAATCGAGGAATGGTTACCGCAAGTGTTGACCGCTGCGCATTCACGTTTCCCTGCTATCGATGGCGATCAAGATAAAGTGATCGGCGTGCTGCTGGCCAAAGATCTCTTGCGTTATTACGCGGAAGAGGCCTTCGATGTCCGCGCCATGCTGCGGCCGGTGATTTATATTCCGGAATCGAAACGACTCAATGTCTTGCTGCGCGATTTCCGTGCCAACCGCAACCATATGGCGATGGTCGTCGATGAATACGGCGGTATTGCCGGTCTGATCACGATTGAAGATGTGCTCGAACAAATTGTCGGCGATATCGAAGATGAATACGATTTCGAAGAGGAAGAAGATAATATTCTGGCACTCGAAAACAAAGGCAATGGCAAGCGTTGGCGCGTCAAAGGCTTGACTGAGCTCAGCCATTTCAATCATATGCTCGGGGTTGAACTGAGTGATGTGACGGTAGAGACGATAGGCGAATTGGTCGAGCATCATCTTGGCAAAGTACCGCATAAAGGCGACGAATTTTCCCTCGGCAATTTGTTTTTCGAAGTCTTACGTGCCGATGCGCGTGAAGTGCAGATCTTACAAGTCGAGCAACGCATTGAAGCGCGTCATGGATTAAGCGAATGAATCGCAGCGGCTGGCTGCCGCGATGGCGCGCCGGCTCGTTTGCCGGCGCGCTGATGGTCAGCTTGCTGGCCGGCGCAGTGAGTGTGTTCTCGTTTGCCCCTTATGCCTTGTGGCCGCTGCAAATTCTCAGCCTGGCCGGGTGGTTTTTCATATTGCTGCAACCACAATGGAGCTTGCGTCAAGTCGGCTGGCTTGCTTGGGCGGGCGGCACGGTTGCTCTGTCCATCAATGTCTGCTGGTTGTGGGTGGCGATGGCACGCTACGGCGACATGCCAGCCGCCTTGGCCGCGCTGGCACTGCTGTTGTTCGCCGCCGGCATGGCGGTGTATCCTTGGCTATTCGCGCTGCTCGGTGTGTTTCTGCAACGGCGTTGGCGACTCTCGCTGACAGCGACTCTGCTACTACTTTTTCCGGCGCTCTGGACTCTTTCCGAATGGCTGCGTGGCTGGCTGCTCAGTGGTTTTCCCTGGGCCATCGGCGGTTATGCCCACAGCGACAGTCCCTTGGCTGGCTACGCGCCGCTGGTCGGCGTGTATGGAGTTGGCTATGTGGCCGCGCTGCTCGCCGCGATCTTGGCCTTGCTGCTCTCTGCTGGTATCGGCCGGGCACGGCGCACGGCGCTGGTTTTGCTGGCTGTGGTATTGCTTGCCAGCGGAGCGCTGTTGCGCAGCGTGGTGTGGACGCAGCCCAGCGGCACAGCCTTGAGTGTGCGCTTACTGCAAGGGAATATTGCGCAAGATATAAAGTTCGATCCGCAACATCTGCAAGATACCTTGGATTTATATCGCAGCATGCTGACAGCTACACCCGCCGACCTGATCATCACGCCGGAAACTGCCTTGCCAGTGCCGATATCAATGTTGCCGCCTGATTATCTTTCCAGCTTACAAAACTATGCCGCTGCGCACGGCAGTGCGATCTTGCTGGGCGTAATCATGCAAGATGGCAGCGATCGCTATGCTAATAGTGTGCTGGGCTTATCGACCGAGTATGCCGCTGCCAGTTATCGCTACGATAAACATCATCTGGTGCCGTTCGGTGAATTTATTCCCTATGGCTTCGCTTGGTTTGTGCGGTGGTTACATATTCCCATGGGCGAACTGACTCCCGGCGCGGCGCGGCAAGCGCCGATGCGGGTCGGGACGCAGTTTGTGTTGCCGAATATTTGCTATGAAAGTTTGTTTGGCGAAGAAATTGCCGACAAGCTGCGTGCCCAACAGCAGGCCGGTCAGGGCGTCGCGAGTATTTTGCTCAATGTGTCGAATCTGGCTTGGTATGGTGATTCAATAGGCATTCCGCAACATTTGCAATTTGCGCGTATGCGCGTGTTGGAAACCGGTCGACCTTGGCTCAGCGCCACCAATACCGGTGCCACCGTCCACATTCGCGCCGATGGTGTCGTGCAGGCGCAATTGCCATTTCTACGGCGCGCCAGCCTGACTGCCAGTGTACAAGGGCAGACCGGGATGACACCCTACCTGCGCTGGGGTAATCGCACGGTGGTATGGCTGGCTTTGTTCATGCTGCTGGCTGCGCGTTGCTCAGTCCCTTGGACTGGCAAGCAATAACTCAATCAGCTTTCATATTGGCGTCGATATCGGCCAAGCATTCGATTCCGCGCGCGCTGATGCGACGTTCTGCGCTGACTTCATCCGTCTCGATATGACCTTTTTTACTCAAAAATGTAGCGACTGTTTCCATTAATGGGGCATTGCCGTCGGCGGCGATGGCGCGCAAACCGTCAATACATTGCTTGATGAATAAAACCTGACGACCGGTTTCGGTCAATTCCAAGCTACCATCTTTGCGATAGGCGACCAGTTTAATACCCGACAAACGCTTGGTGTTGCGTCCTATGCAGGCATTCGGTTTAACATTTTTCGGCAATTTGCTGATCAGTTCCAGCGCATTGTATTCATCGATACTTAACTTGTGATTCATTCCAAATCCGATTCTTCAGGTGTGTGTCGCGGCATGATTGCTTGGCGCGTTACGAAAGGAGAGCGAAAACACCGCTATGCGGCGCGCTGCGCCGTACTGGGGCGCCGGGTTCGCCGAGGTTCCGCTGTGATTGCTGATTTTGCAGCGAATATATCATAGCGCCGCGCTTTTGCCGTGTTTTGTGTGCATTGGCATTGCATTGGCAATGCCTTGGCAATGCCTTGGCATGTATACAGCCGCGTTTTTCTCTGCACTAGCTTGCGGCAAAAAAGCGACGCTACACGATGGCTGTGTTAAATTGCTGGAAATCGAATAATCGCCTGCCTCGCGCGCACCATGAATCAACCTGTCCTGATCGAACATAGTAAAGCCACACATTTTCCCGGCGGGCCACGTTTGTTGGCCGACATCGGTGCCACGCATGCGCGCTTCACGCTCGAAACGGCCGCTGGTGTGTTTCAGGCGGTCCAGGTGTTGAAGTGCGATGAATACGGCGGCATGGTTGAACTGATGCAGGCGTATTGGGATCAGCAGCAAGTGAGCGGGGTGCAGCATGCGGCCTTGGCGATTGCTTATCCTATCGATGGCGATTATGTGCGCATGACCAATCGCGCCTGGGAGTTTTCCATCGATGCCGTGCGGGCGCAATTTTCTCTGCATACTTTACTCATCGTGAATGATTTCACCGCCTTGGCGATGGCCTTGCCGCACTTGCAAAGTGGCGAACTGATGCAGGTTGGCGCTGGCACGGCGGTTGCCAAATCGGTCATCGGTGTGCTCGGGCCGGGCACCGGTTTGGGGGTGTCGGGTTTGATTCCGACTTCCGACGGTTTTGTCACGCTCGGTTCGGAAGGCGGACATGCCAACTTTGCGCCGAGTGACGAGCGCGAATTCTCGATACTGCAATTTGCTTGGCAAGAATGGTCGCATGTTTCGGCTGAGCGGCTGATTTCCGGCCCTGGTATGGAATTGATCCATCGCGCCTTGGCCGCCAGGAATCGCTGTGCGCCCACGGCGGTATCGGCCCAAGAAATTACTCGCCGCGCCCTGAGCGAGGCCGAGCCTTTGTGCTTGGAAACGCTGGAGTGCTTTTGCGGTATGCTCGGTAGCTTCAGTGCCAACCTGGCCGTGACGCTCGGCGCTTGCGGCGGTATGTATATTGGTGGCGGCATTATTCCGCTGATGGGGGAATGGTTCACGACTTCACCATTTCGCGCGCGCTTCGAAGCCAAGGGCCGTTTTCGCGGCTACTTGGCGCAGATTCCCACCTATGTGATCACGACGCCGAACCCGGCGTTTTATGGCGTCTCGGCGATTTTGTCTGAGCACTTGCGCGGCCGCAGTGCCGACAGTTCACTGCTTGACCGCATACAGCAAATCCAAGCGACGCTGACGCCGGCTGAACGGCGTGTGGCAACACTGATTTTAGCCAATCCGCGCAGCGTGCTCAATGAAGCGATTGTGGAAATCGCCAGGCAAGCCGATGTCAGTCAGCCTACCGTCATCCGCTTTTGTCGTTCGCTCGGCTTCACCGGTTTGGCCGACTTCAAACTCAAGTTTGCCAGCAGTCTCAACGGCACCATTCCGGTACGACATAGTCAGGTAAGGCGCAATGACAGTACCCACGATTTAAGCGCGAAAGTGATCGACAATACCGTGTCGGCAATTCTACAATTTCGCGATCAACTCGATGTTCATGCGATTGAGCGGGCCATTGCATTTTTGCATAAAGCCAATAAACTCGAATTGTATGCGATGGGAAATTCGCGCGCCGTTGCGCTTGACGCTCAGCATAAGTTTTTCCGCTTCCGCATTCCGACTGCCATTTATGGCGATGCGCATTTGTTTTTGCTGGCGGCCGAATTGCTGAAACCTGGCGATGTCGTCATCGTCATCTCGAACTCAGGAAAATTGCCGGAACTGTTGCACGCCGTTGATGCGGCTTTATTCGCCGGCGCGGCCGTCATCGTACTGGCACCGCATCAGTCGCCGCTGGCGAAGAAGGCGACGGTGTGCTTGGCAGTCAATCACACCGAAGACAATGCCAGCTTTCTGGCGATGGTTTCACGTATTTTACAGCTCTTGCTGATCGATATATTGACGGTCGGTTTGTCACTCGAAGCGCCGCGTGGTGAGACTGGCTTGATCAAAGAAAGCAGTTATACGCGCTTTATTTCGCATCTCGACAGTTGAGTCCGCAAAAGAAAAAAAGCGCCGGGAAAAACCTTCGGCGCTTTTTTTGTATTGACTGCTGCTTACTTCAAGAACTGCTCGTTCCCAACCATACCGATCTTGGTCACGCCAAGTCGCTGAGCCGAAGCCATCACTGCCGCCACCGATTTATACGGTACGACCGCGTTCGGTCGCAGATGTACTTCCGGCTGATTCGGGTTGCTCGCCACTTCAGTGAGCTTGGCTTCGAGTTCAGCGCGGTTTGCTACTGCCACGCCATTCCACAAGACCGTGCCGTCAAAGTCGACATCGAGATTGACCACCACCGGTGGCTCCGTCGGTTTCGACGGTTGATTGGTCGGCATATTCAGATTGACCGAATGATTCTGGATAGGAATCGTGATGATCAGCATGATGATCAACACCAGCATGACGTCGATCAGGGGCGTCATGTTCATTTCTATCATTACTTCCGGTTCGCCTGAGCCGCCGGAACCCATTTGCATTGCCATAGTCTGTTCCTCAGTTTTTAGGCGGTGGTTCGATCACGAACCCAACCTTGGTAATCCCGGCGCGCTGGGCGTTGAGGATAGTCTTGCCGACAAATTCGTAGCGCACGTTTTGATCGCCGCGAATATGCACTTCCGGTTGCGGTACCTTGACGGCTTCGACTTTCAATCTGTCGAATAAATCTTCGGTGCCACCGGGCAGTGGTTTCATGCCGCCATTCCAGTAAATATCGCCCTCTTTGCTGATCGAGATGGTGATATTTTCCGGCTTGGTTTTGTAAATCTGGTTACGCTCTGCCGGCAGCTTGAGTTTGACCGTATCCGTGATCACCGGCGTGGTGATAAGGAAAATGATCAGCAAGACCAGCATGATATCGACCAGCGGTGTGGTGTTGATGGTGCTGTTGACTTCGTCTTCGCCATCACCATCGTTGCCCATTGCCATTGCCATAATTATACTCTTTCACATTACACTGCCCACGCTTGACAGCGGCGGGCAGTCGTACCAGTAGTCAAAGTCGACCTGTCAGTCCGCTGTTAAGCAGCTTTTTTAGCGACTTTATGCATGTTACCCGACAAGACCACCGAGTGCAGATCGGCCGAGAAGGCGCGCACTTCTTCCATCGAGCTCTTGTTGCGACGTACCAGGAAGTTGTAACCGAGTACAGCCGGAACCGCGACGGCCAAACCGATGGCGGTCATGATCAGCGCTTCACCAACTGGGCCGGCGACTTTATCGATCGATGCTTGACCGGACATACCGATGGCTGTCAAAGCATGGTAAATACCCCAGACGGTACCGAACAAACCGACGAACGGTGCAGTCGAACCAACGGTAGCCAAGAACGCCAAGCCATCTTGCAAGCGACTTTGTACTTTTTCGACGGCGCGGTGTATCGACATCGACACCCAAGTATTGAAATCTATTTGCTCCAGCAACAAGCCTTCATGGTGCTCAGTAGCTTTGATACCGGAATCGGCGATGAAACGGAATGGGCTGCCTTCTTTCAGGGCAGCAGCACCGGCTTGAACCGAAGCGGCTTTCCAAAATTTAGTGCGGGCTTCCGAAGCTTGACCGGCCAGTTTGAACTGGTCGACGATTTTCGTGATGAGGATGTACCAGCTACCCATAGACATGATGAACATGATGATCAGCGTGCCTTTGGCGACGAAATCGCCGGTTTTCCAGAGTGCATCGAGACCGTATGGGTTGTCGATCACTTCTTTAACCGGTGCAGCGGCGTCCATCGGTGCGGCAGCCGGTGCAGCTACCTCAGCGGCGGCAGGGGCAGCAGCAGAGGCGGCCGGAGCAGCGGCTGCATCAGCGGCGTAAACAGGTGCAACCGAGACGGTGGCGGAAATCGCCAGCACAGCGGCGGCGAACAAGGCGGAGAAACGAATAGTCATGGTGTTTCCTTTAACTAAGATCAGATAAATAAGCGGGACTTCAACTGCGGCTGAATCATTCCCTGTTTGCTGTGCGAAGCATAGTGCAAAACCTTGCACGATGCCGTGTCAAAAAGTAGCAATCAATCGAGGCGCCACACGTACTGCACTTTGGTCCAGGTCGCTTGCGGTTTGCCATCGACGGTACCCGGTTTGTTTTTGCAAGCGCCCGACATCAACTGCAAGCGCACGGCATTATCCAAACCACGGAAACCGCTGGACTTGTCGACCTTGACTTCAGTCACCGCACCATCGGCACCAATCAAGACCGATAACAACACGGTCCCGGTTTCTTCATTGCGCAAAGATGCACGCGGATACTCAGGCTTGCAACCGGCCACATTGAAGTCTATGACGGCCGCAATCGTGCTCGGTCCGGCTGCGGCTTTCGGTGCTTCCACTGGGACTGCCGGTGTTTTGGCAAACACTTGCGGTTCCGGTTTGACATTCGATACCGCAGCAATCGTATTTTGCGGCTGAACTTGCGGCTGCACCTGCACTTCCGGTGGCGGAATGAACGGTGGTGGCGGTGCCAACAGTTTCGGCGGCGGCGGCGGCGGCACATCGGGCGGCGGCGGTGGTGGTTTTATTTCCTCCACCAACTTGGCTTCCAATGGTTTTTGGATGATCTCGACGAGCTTGGTACCCAAGCCATTGACGAGCGCATACACCAACACGATGTGAAAAACTATAACCAGCCCCAAGCCAAGAAACTTCTTGCCCGGCTCTTGCTGGCGATCTGAAAAATCCATTCCGTTTGTCTCCTCAATCTAAGAATACGAAGGCGCTTATCATAACCGCTGTTGTTGCGAAAACTCAATTTTTTCAGTGAAAATTTCGCATATATTTTGTAATAACGATAGCCTGTTTTTGTACAGTTTTCATCTGCGCTGATTTCATCAGGAATTCATATTTTTCTGTTAAAAATATTCGGGCCGCGATCCTCCTGAAGATAATGCCCTTCCTGCGCAACGCCAAATTTTTCCCATATTGCAGAGTAGCGAAGGCGGGGGCGTGCTGCATAGGATATCGCGCTGCGAGAAGTGCCTTGTCGTCACGGTCGTTTCCTGATTCATCTGTTGATCCATGTTTTAAGTAGCTCAACTACATGCAGTATATTTTTATTTTCTACGAAAATATAGTTATTTCCGTTGAAATATTTGATTCATCCGAATTTTAGCGCATAAAACACAGGCTTGGTCGACTTTTTAATTAAGCGATGTAGTATTATTACATAAAATATTCGAGCACTGTCTTCCCAGCCATTGTTCTTCCATAAACCGACCACCAAGGTGACAAGTTGCTGCCAGACTTAAGCTCACACGCTCCCTTCGCTCCCCGGCTGCTGGCCGATATTGGCGGCACCAATGCGCGTTTCGCCTTGGAGTTAGCGCCCTTCCAATTTACGGCCATCAGTGTGGTCGCTTGCAACGATTACGCCGAGCTGCACTTGGCCATCGCCGCTTATTTGGCCAGTGACAGCGTGCGTGGACTTGGCCTCGCGCCGCTACGTCATGCGGCCATCGCGATTGCCAATCCAGTCGATGGTGACTTGATCCGCATGACTAATCATCACTGGACTTTTTCGATCGAGCAATTACGCTTGAGTCTGCAGCTCGATACGCTGTTGCTCATGAATGATTTCACCGCCTTGGCGATGGCTTTGCCATTCCTGCAAGCGAGCGAGCGCGTACAGATAGGTGGCGGGCTTGAGCAAGCCGGCAAAGCCATCGCTTTGCTTGGGCCGGGTACTGGCCTCGGCGTATCGGGCATTATTCCTTATGGAAAACATTGGGTGCCGCTGGCGAGCGAGGGAGGGCATGTCAGCTTTGCGCCCAGCAATGCTGAGGAACTCGCCTTATTGCGCTGGATTTGGCGTTACCATCCGCATGTTTCAGCGGAACGTTTGATTTCCGGCCAAGGCTTGCCCTTGCTGTATCAGGCCGTTGCGGCGCTTGCCGGTAGTCCGGCACCACAGGCCTTGTCGGCGGCAGCGATCAGTAGCCACGCCTTGAATGACAGTTGTCTCTTTTCAACACAGGCGGTGGCACATTTTTGCGCCATGCTCGGCACGGTGGCTGGCAACTTGGCGCTGACACTCGGTGCCAAGGGCGGCGTGTATATCGGTGGTGGTATCGTAGCGCGACTCGGACATTTGTTTGTCGAGTCGGCATTTCGCCAGCGCTTTGAGGAAAAAGGGCGTTTTGCCAGCTATCTCAGGGAGATTCCGACCTTTCTCATTATGGCTGAGTATCCGGCATTTCTTGGCGTCTCTGCCGTGCTTGCCGATAAGTTGGGTGCAGCTGAGTCCGCGTTTTAATTGCTGCTTTGCTTCCTCCTGTCAGCGGCACCATGCATGCGACAGCAAGAAAGTCAGGGTCAGTGAAATGACGGCCGCGCAGACCGTGGTGATAAAGCTCAGGTAAGAAATCACGCGACCATGGCGGCGATTGTCGGCAAAAATGATCAGTTCGCCGATAGCCAGAATGCAGCTTAATCCGGATACAAAGATGGCCAGCAGCATGCACAGTGCTTCCAGGTCACTGAGCTTGCGGCAATTTTCAGAATACAAATGGGCGATTTGAAAAGTATTGTCATAACCGAGCATACCCATCAGGATGGCGGTCAACACCAGCGCGATGGTCAGTAAAGGAATAAACCAGGTCAGGAAGTACTTGTCACGGACCGATCTGACTATGCTGTTGATCCAGCTTTTGAAAAATCCATTCATCTCAGTCTCTCGTAAACGATCTGACCGCGAGCTTGTCCCCGTGGTCGCAAACTTATCGCATAGTTCTTATGGCGCAATGCTAATTGATGGTACCGCGGTTTTCGGCGAAAAACCTGCGGCACATCCGGAATGCAACACTTAACTCGATAAAGCTTGGGTTTGCCTGCTGATGCATGCCAATTAATTGATATGGATGATAACTTTTCGTCACAAGTGTTTAAGAATTAATTCGTTTTCCCTTCGACGACGGCTGCGATCAGCGCGTCCAGTGCTGCTCTGGCGGCCATGGCCTTGTCATGATTGATGAAGGCAACTACGACCCAAGTCTGATTGTCTTGGTCGCGCACATAGCCAGCGATGGCGGTGCTGTCTTTGAGTGTGCCGGTTTTAATTCGGCCGCGCTGTGCGGCGGCGCTGCCGGTGAGGCGTTTGCGCATGGTGCCATCGAGCGCGACGATGGGCAGGCTGCTGACAAATTCGGCACTCCAATCACTGTCGGCAGCAACACCGAGCAGCGCGGCCAATTGTGTGGCGCTGATGCGCTCACTGCGCGAGAGCCCGGAACCATTATCGAGCACCAAGCCGGTGGCATCGATCTGATGCGCAGCAAACCAAGCACGGATACGCAGTGCCGCCTCCGCGGCGCTGTCTGTACTGATTTTTGACAAGCTTTCGGCACCCAGAGTGAGATAAACCATGCGCGCCATGGCATTGTCTGAACTTTTATTGATGATACGAACCGTGTCGGCCAAGCTGTCGGAAATGCGTTCGTGTAACAACACGGCCTGGTCCGGCGTGATACCGTCGCGCACACGGCCTTGCCAACTGCCGCCCATTTCCGTCCACAGGCCGCGCAACAAGTGGGCGATGTATTGGTTTCTATCGATCAAATTCAAGTAGGCGGTGACTTGGCAATGGCGTGGAAAGCCACCGCTCAAGCTGATCGCGATTTGCTCTTTGCGCTGTAAGTCTGCCACGGCTGGTTGCAATTCGCTTTCCCACGTGCTGCAGGGCTTGTCGTTGAAATGCAGGTGGTTGTCGAATTGGATTTTATCCAGCGGCGTTTGCATGCGGGCGTCGATTTTATCGCTGCCCGACGAGAGCGTGATGGCGCTGATATTACTGTTGATTAACAGTGCATCCGGAATGACGTTGTAGTAAGCATTCGGATTTTGGTCAAATTGCGGCGCGTTGAGGTCGGCGCGTTGTGGTGAGAAATAGCTGCGATCGAGGATGACATCGCCGCTGATCTTACGAATACCCTGAGCGCGCAGCGCGCGCAACATGGAAGCGAAATTTTCTGCGGTCAAATTGGGGTCGCCACCACCGCGCAGATACAGATTACCCTTTAAAATTTCTTTCTGTGGCGCAGCATCGGCCAAAATGCGCGTCTTCCAGCGAAATGCCGGCCCCAGTTGTTCCAGCGCGACCAGACTCGTTACCAGTTTCATGGTTGAGGCCGGGCTCATGCTCAGCGTGGCATTCTGGCTGATCAGTGCAGTTGCACCGGGACGCATGACGACGACCGCCACTGATGAGGGCGGCACGTTTTGTTGGTTCAAAATATCGAGCATGGCGGCCGGCAGGGCGGCCGCGGCAAGCGACGATGCGCTCAGGGTGAGGGCGAAAATACAAGCGGGTAACATGGTGGCTTTCGGTATCGGGGACACGGCATTGTAAAGGCCGCATGCTATTTTTCACGGGGAGGTGAGAAAATCTGTTTAGTACGAAAAAAATGTGTTCTGAGTTGTGACAGTTGACTCGCACGCGAGGACTGAGATCAGCCAAAGGCAGGTGGAAAATCGCTGCGATTTAATCTGCGCTTCGGTGCAAAAAAGGATTGGAAAGTGCCACGTCAAAACTTTTGAAATCGCTGATATTTCTCGTGACGACAGTCAATTTGTTTACCCGCGCGCAGGCAGCAATCATGCCGTCTTCGTAGCGCGTGTCTGATTGCTGGTGCATCATTTTTGCCCATACTCGCAATACCTCGCCATCAAGCGGGAGAATATTATAGGCAGACGCAACTTGATCAAGCCAGTGTTCGATGGCTTGCGCCTTAGCCTTATCTTGCTGGCGTGTTATTTCGATGCCGGCTTGGATTTCCGCCAGGGTGATCGCACACAGAAACAAATCGGATTCTGCAACGCCGTTGATCCATGCAAGCACCGCGCCGTGCGGCTTCGGTTTGCGCAGTTCCGAGACAACATTTGTGTCGAGCAAGTACATGGCTGATCTCAGGGTAAAACGGCGGCGCGACGGCGCGCGGCACCACGCTCTGGTATGAGCAAGTCGCTACGATCGATATCCGACAGTAGTAGTGTTTTCAGCGATGGGCGCGCGGCCTGATGCAGACGCTGCCATTCCGCCAGCGGCACCAGCACGGCGGCCTCTATGCCGCGGCGAGAAACCATTTGTGGTCCATCTTTAATGCAAACATCGAGCAGCTCGCTGAAACGCGCTTTTGCATCTTGTACCGGCCATGTATTCATCATTTTCATCTGCGCTTTCTCAAATAACCAGTTACCTGACTAGTCTAGCAGAAAAATTTTACTCATCAAGCTCAATTGTGTTGATAGACTCAGGCGATGGGCGTAATCGCTGGCAGAGAAGGCTGGAAACACGCTGATGTCGTTGCCGGAACGACATTAACCTGAGAAATCGGCGCACAATCAGGACATAAGCCTTTGATTTCGTTATAATTTCGCCTCACTTCGTCACCGGTAGTCGCCATGGGCTTGCTCGTCAATCAAACTGAACTCTTATCCCCCGCCAAGAATGCCGAAATCGGGCGCGAAGCGATACTACACGGGGCCGACGCCGTGTATATCGGCGGGCCATCATTCGGTGCGCGGCATAATGCCAGCAACGAGCTCGGCGATATCGCCGGCTTGGTCGAGTTCGCGCATCGGTATCATGCACGTATCTTTGTGACCATGAATACCATTTTGCATGAGTCGGAATTGGAACCGGCGCGCCGCCAAATACATCAGCTTTACGATGCCGGAGTCGATGCCTTAATTGTGCAAGATATGGGCATACTCGAACTCGATATTCCCCCCATCCAATTACATGCCAGCACCCAGTGCGACATCCGCGGTGTGGATAAGGCGCAATTTCTCGGTGCCGTCGGTTTCTCTCAGTTGGTGTTGGCGCGTGAACTGACGATAGAACAGATTGCCGCCATCCATGCCGCCGTCGCCACGCCGCTCGAGTATTTCGTTCACGGTGCCTTGTGTGTGGCGTTTTCCGGTCAGTGCTATATCTCGCATGCCGATAATGGCCGCAGCGCCAATCGCGGAGATTGTTCGCAAGCATGCCGCTTGCCCTATACCCTCAGTGATGGTGCCGGTAGAGTGGTGGCGTATGAAAAGCATTTGCTGTCGATGAAAGATAATGATCAGAGCCGCAATCTGGAAGCCTTGCTCGATGCCGGTGTGCAGTCCTTGAAAATCGAGGGACGCTACAAAGACATGGGCTATGTCAAAAACATCACGGCGCATTACCGCCTTTTGCTCGATGAAATTCTCACCCGTCGCCCCGAGTTTTCGCGTGCTTCCAGCGGTGTCAGTCGCATCGCATTCACGCCCGATGTCGATAAGAATTTCCATCGTGGACATACCGATTATTTTGCCAATGGCCGGCTGGAAGATATCGGCGCTTTTGATTCGCCGAAATATGTCGGTCTGCATCTTGGCTATGTCACGCGCATCGCCACAAATTGGTTTGAAATTGAAGCCAATGAAGCCATGGCCAATGGCGATGGGCTTAATTACATGAAAAAACGCGAGGTCATGGGGATCCATGCCAATACCGTCGAACGCATGTCGAGCAACGAAAACGGCACTACCTGGCGGATTTCGCCGGATGAAAAAATCGCCGACCTGAGCGGTTTGCAAGTCGGCTTGTCGATCAATCGCAATCGCGATCAACGCTGGGAACAGGGCTTGACGAAAAAATCGGCGGAACGACGGGTGCCAGTTTGGCTTACCCTCAGCGATACCGATGGCAGCGGCTTACAATTGACGATGCATGATGAAGACGGCGTCACTTCACAAGTTCACAGCCTGCTCACTTTGCTACCGGCGCAGCAAGCCGATAAAGCCGAAGCCGCTTTGCGTGATAGCTTGGCTAAGCTAGGCAATACCATGTTTGAAGCAGTGCAAGTCAACCTGTCATTGCGTCAGCCATGGTTTGTGCCGGCCGCAGCGATTAATGCCTTACGTCGCGATGCCGTGGCGGCACATGAAGCTGCCCGCGCAGCGGCTTGGCAACGGCCGCCGCGCACGCCGGCGCAGCAGCCACTGGCCGCTTATCCGGAAACCACCTTGAGTTATCTGGCCAATGTGTATAACAGCAAAGCGCGCAGTTTTTATGAAAAACATGGCGTGCAATTGATCGCCGCTGCGTATGAGGCGCATGAAGAGGCCGGTGAAGTGTCGCTGATGATCACCAAGCATTGTCTGCGTTTTTCTTTCAATCTGTGCCCTAAGCAAGCCAAGGGTGTGACCGGGGTGCAGGGGCAGGTCAAGGCTGAACCGATGACTTTAGTCACTGGTGAGGAAAGCTATACCTTGAAATTCGATTGCAAGCCCTGCGAAATGCATATCATCGGTGCCATGAAGCCGCACATCCTGCAGGCTGCGCCGCCTTCATCGGTGCCGTATGCGCCCGTGGTGTTTCACAAGAGCCGACCGGCCGCATAAAACCATGCCGCTCAGTCGGCTTATTTGCCGTGGTAATAACAGGCTTTGACGAAAGAGAAGTATTCGCGCAGCCAAGCGTTGAGGCGCACGCTTGGTGGCGTTGGCGCGCCGGCTGTTGCGACGCTGTGCCAGCCCGCTTGCTGGGCAATCCAGTAGGCGCGCGGCAAATGAAAATCACTGCTGACCAACATGATTGTGTCGCTCGCGACGATGCCGCGTGCGCCTAGCAAACGGCTGCTGTAAGCGAGGTTTTCGGCGGTGTTGCGGCTCGCGGTTTCAAGGATAATCCGCGCAGTCGCCACGCCGGCGGCGCGCAAGCTGTCGGCCATCACTTCGGCCTCACTGCAGGCCAAACCATCGTCGCGGCCGCCACTGACTATGATCCATGCCTGTGGCCAGCGTATAGCCTGCTGGCGCGCTAATTCCAGACGTGCCGCCAGCGTTGCCGATGGGCGGCATTCTGGGCTGCCGCTGCCGAGTACAATCAAGGCGCGCGGCGCGCTGTGCTCAGTGCGATCATGCGCGCCCTGTATGAATATAAAAAATAACAAGACACTGATGAGCCAAGCGATGAGGCCGGCTGCCCCCCAGTTCCACAAGCGACGATGCCAGCGCCGCGCGGCGCGCCATGTCGCTAAACGCTGCCGTTGCCAGTATCCCAGGCAGAGCGCCAGTCCACCCCAGAACGGCAGCCAAACGCCGAGGTGGCGGGTGCCGTTTGCCAGCAGTACGCTGCCATCCAAGAACAGAATCAGGCCAGTGACAAGAATGGCCGCACCGATACGGTGCTGAGGCAGTGTGCTGCTGTGGTTTGGCATAGAAAGACGAGGGTCTGTAGATGCGCCTCATGATACGGTAAATTGTCGCACTGTTACGCGTAGCGTAAGTTGGATCGATTCTTGCATTGATAAATTTACAAAACTGCAAGTTTGCATTTCCTTTATTTTTTTCGGCATTGAGTCCATCATGAAATCGCCCACCTCTGATTCCGACTCACCCAGGCAGAGCTTGAAAATTGTCGTCGTCACTACGCTCGAGCTGGCGCAGTCGGATGGTCGCCCGCTTGATGGTGCCGCCGTCGAGGCACAACGTGCACGCGCAGAGGCCTTGCGCAGCGGCTTACTGGAAGCCGGTTACGATATTCTTGCGGCGATTCCCGGCGATATGCATTTGATCGATCGCATTGCCATGCTGCAGCCCGACATGATCATCATCGATGCCCAATCGGATGCCCGCGATGTGCTGGAAGACTTGGTATTGGCCACGCGCGATGCGCCGCGACCGCTGGTGTTATTCACCGAAGCCGGTGAAGCCTCCGAGCTGGCAGCGGCGATGGCGGCCGGGGTATCGGCCTATGTGGTGGCCGGCTTACAAAGCGCGCGCGTGAAGCCGGTGCTGGAGGTGGCGATGGCACGTTTTGTGGCCGACCAAAAACTGCGCAATGAATTATCCGATACCAAAACCAAATTGGCCGAACGTAAAACCATCGAACGTGCCAAAGGCTATTTGATGCAACGCCACGGTCTCAGTGAGCAGCAGGCATTTGAGCGCTTGCGCCGCCAAGCGATGGAAAAAAATATGAAACTGGCCGAATTAGCCCAGCGCATTCTCGATGTGTCTGACTTACTCGGCTGAGTGGATTGATTGCACTGAGTTGGTGCGCAGCACTAAAGTGGTGCGAATTATTCTGAGTCCTTGCATTTTCAGTACTTTTTTGTTGGAGCAGTAACATGATGAATTCCGCGCAAACGCCGGCAGAAGATAGTGTGGTCGAGTTGACCGGCGTCAGCGCTGCCGCTGAGGCAGCGACACGGGCCGGTATCTGGGTCGCCGGATCGGATCGCCCGGAACAACGCACGGTGCGGGTCGGCTTCATGCCGTTGACCGATTGTGCCTCTGTAGTGATGGCCTCTTTGTTAGGCTTTGATAAAAAATACGGTATTGAGATCGTCGTCAGCCGCGAAGCGTCGTGGGCCGCGGTGCGCGACAAACTGTGCAATGGTGAACTCGACGCCGCGCAGGTTTTATACGGTTTGCTGTATGGCGTACACATGGGTATCAGTGGCCAGCAGAAAGATATGGCCGTGCTGATGACGCTCAACCACAATGGTCAAGCCATCACGGTATCGAGTAGCTTGGCCGCCAAAGGTGCCAGAGATGGTGCTGGGCTGGCCAAGTGCATGGCGCAGGAGCCGCGGCTCTACACGTTCGCCCAGACTTTCCCCGGTGGTACCCATGCCATGTGGCTACATTACTGGATGGCCGCCCATGGCGTCAACCCACAGACCGATGCCAAGGTGATTACCGTACCTCCGCCACAAATGGTGGCCAATTTACGACTGGGCCAGATCGATGGCTACTGTGCCGGCGCGCCCTGGAATCAGCGTGCCGTCGCCGATGGCATCGGTGTGACCGCCGCCACCAGCGCGCAAATTTGGCCCGATCATCCGGAAAAAGTACTCGGTGCCAGCGCAGAGTTTGCCGACCGTTGCCCGCATACGGCGCGCGCCTTGAGCGCCGCGATTCTGGACGCCAGCCGCTGGCTCGATGCCGCGCCGGCCAATCGCAGTCGTATGGCCAAGATCTTGGCTGGCAGCGACTATCTCAACACCTCGGTCGATGTCATCGATGCCGCGCTGCTTGGGCCGAATTCCAGCGCTGCGGATAGCGCTCACCATGCGCGCAACGAGATGAAGTTTTTCAACGATGGTGCCGTCAATTTTCCTTATCTATCGGATGGCATGTGGTTCCTGACCCAGCATAAGCGCTGGGGTTTGCTCAAGACCGATCCGGCTTATCTGGATGTCGCCAGCACAGTCAATCGCATCGATCTCTACCGCGAGGCAGCCAGTCTGGCCAAGGTTGCACTCCCGGCCAGCAGTATGCGCAGCAGTCGTTTGATTGATGGGCTTGTGTGGGATGGCAGTAACCCGGCTGCCTACGCGGCATCGTTTCCTATCGGTGCTTAAAAGACACAGCTGCAGTTCCTTGTTCTGCAGCTATTTCTTTGCAAAATCTCCTGTTGCCGATGATTCTCTGTTAAATTCAGGCTAGTATAATTAATTTATTTCTCGGCAACAATTTTTCAGTTCTGCCTCCACCTCTGACCACTGATGATGTAAGCGACCCATGCGCCTGCTGCACCTTACCCGCGGCATTACTTTTCGGCTCATTGCGATGGGCATCTTGTTCATTGTCGTTGGTAGTGTCATGCGCTATCAAATGGCCGCTAAAGTTCTGAGAGATGGTACGGTCGACGTGGTTTCTGGTCAGCAATTATCGCTGGCCAGCTATGTTGCTGACGATATAAACGGCAATATCGATGTGCGCAGGCAATTGCTGCTCAAGCTGGCGACTGATTTTCCATCAGCCTTGCTGCAACATCCGCAGCAATTGGAACAGTGGCTGGCCGTGCGTCACGATATTTCACCCCTGTTTTCACTCGGCTTGGTCATTTTGCCCTTGAGTGGAGTCGGTGCGCTATCCGACTATCCACAAATTCGCGGACGTCGCGAGCTCGATTTTCGTCAGCGTGATTGGTTTATCGCGGCGCGTGCGGGTAGCCTTTTTTATATCGGCAAACCAGCTATCAGCCGTACCGTCCACCGCGCTGTGGTCAATTTCAGTACGCCCTTGCGTAATCGCAGCGGCGATATCATTGCTGTGCTGATGGGGGCAAGCGAAATCGATAGTCCCGGCTTTCTTGATCTGATCGGCAAGCGTGGCATCGGCAAGACCGGTAGTTTCTTACTGATTTCGCCGCGCGATCAAGTCTTTGTCACCGCCAGTGATCCGGCATTGCGGCTGCAGCCCTTGCCCCTACACGGACGCAATCTGTTGCACGATAAGGTAATGCAAGGCTGGCGCGGGGCAGGTGTGACCATTAATGCCTACGGAGTAGAAACGCTGGCAAACGTCGTGTCTGTGCCAAGTGCCGGCTGGGTGGTGGTGGCGCAGATGCCGAGCGCCGAAGTGCTCAGCGCCTCTGATCGAGTTTGGCATGTATTCGCACGCAACAGCATCGTCTCGGCGGTTTTTCTCATCATCGCGCTCATTCTGGTACTCGGCTATTCCTTCGCGCCGCTACGCGCGGCGGCGCGGCAGATGCGCGCCATGGCCGATGGCAGCAGAGCGCTGTCGAGTTTGCCGGTCAGGCGGCACGACGAAGTAGGTGAAATGGTAACGAGTTTCAATTTGCTGGCAGCAAAATTACTCAAAACTGAAGAGCAGATGCATTACCTCGCCCATCATGACAGCCTGACCGGTTTGCCGAATCGGCGTGCTTTCATGCATGGGTTGCGCCAGAGCATAGCCTTGGCGCTTCGACAAAACCGCCAACTGGCCCTGTTGTATGTCGATCTTGATGGCTTCAAAGCGGTCAATGACCAGTATGGCCATGCGCTTGGCGACAATTTTCTCATCCAAGTTGCGCAACGTCTCAAGCATCTGGTGCGCGAAGCCGACCAGATTGGCCGGATTGGTGGTGATGAGTTCGTCTTGCTCATGAGTGATTGTGATGAACGCGCCAAGGCCGTCTTGATCGCCGAAAAACTGATTGCCGAATTGTCGCGCCCTTTCGTGCTTGATCAAGTGTTCGTGGTGGTCGGTGCCAGCATAGGCATTGCCATGTTTCCCGAGCAAGCGAATGAAATCGATGCTTTAATGATGCAAGCCGATGCCGCCATGTACGCCGCGAAACGCCGTGGTCGCAACTGCTATGAATTTGCTACTGGCGAAAGTACGCCGGCGGCCAGCTAAACCGTCTACCCCGAAAGGAGCGCCCATGCATCCGGCGCAACAACGTTTCAAGGTTCTTTGTGCCGGTATTTTCAGTCTGGTACTGGTGCTCGGGGTCGCGCGCTTCTCGTACACGCCGCTGCTGCCACTGATGCAACAGCAGGCCGGACTCGGCGTGGCTGCTGCCGGTTGGCTGGCTGCCTATAATTATGCCGGCTACCTGAGTGGCGCAGTGCTGGCGATGTTCGTCAGCGACTTGGTGCTCAAAGACCGCTTGTACCGCATTGGTTTGGTGCTGGCGGTGCTGAGTACGGTGATGATGGGCGTGAGCACGAATCTGCTGGTGTGGGGTGTATCGCGTTACTTGGCTGGCCTCAGCAGTGCCGCTGGCATGCTGTTCGGCACCGGCCTGATTCTCAATTGGTTGATACGGCATAATCATCGCAGTGAACTCGGCATTCATTTCGCCGGCATCGGCATCGGCATTGCTTTGAGTGCCGCGGTCGTGGCGCTGATGAGCCCGTGGTTTGATTGGCGCGAACAATGGTTTGCCTTCAGCGCGCTCGGCTGCCTGTTACTGATACCGGCGTGGCGCTGGTTGCCACCGCCGGATCGCAGTGACACCACCACCAGCGGCGAAAAAATGCTCGATCAAGTACCGGGACCTTGGTACCTGCGCATTTTCATGGCCGCGTATTTTTGCGCCGGCATTGGCTACGTGGTCAGCGCTACCTTCATCGTCACCATCGTCAACCACTTGCCAGGTTTAGCCGGGCAGGGTAATTGGGTATTTCTGGCCATTGGCCTTGGTGCAGCACCGGCTTGCATCAATTGGGATTTCATCGCGCGACGTACCGGCGAACTCAATGCATTGATTTTGGCCGCGCTGCTGCAAGTGTTGGGAATCTTGCTGCCGGTCATGGTTGGCGGCTTGCTCGCCGCGCTGATCGGTGCCTTGTTATTCGGTGGCACCTTCATTGGCATGGTCAGCTTGGTGTTGACCATGGCCGGCCGTTATTATCCTACTCGGCCTGCCAAGATGATGGGAAAAATGACTTTATCTTACGGCAGCGCGCAAATCATCGGCCCGGCAATGACCGGTGCCTTGGCGGCCGAATTGGGCAACTACAACGTCGGCTTGTATTTGGCCGCAGCCGTGATGCTACTTGGGGCGATGCTCTTGGTTTTGCTCAAATATGTGGAGCTGCATGAGCGGCGCACGCAGCAGCTTGGGTCAGTGTGACGAAAATGCCGAGGGGGAAGCGGCCGCGCTAGTTTAGCCCCTCGGTCTACTCATCGAAGAGTTTGACGACCGTGACATTGAGTGCCTCAGCCAGAATTTCTATGGCCGATAACGAAGGATTACGCTTGCCGCGCTCAATCCCGCTGATATAGGTTCTGTCGAATCCACAACTGTCGGCAAAGGTTTCTTGTGACAGTCCAGCTGCTTTTCTTAAAGCCCTGATACGGATTCCGAACGTGATGGATAAAGGTATTTTTTTCACACATTCATTAACTCATTTTGTGGCCTTAGCGTACAGGTACTAATCGTCACAAAGGTTTTTGATGAAGATTAATCGTAACATAAATGATCTTATGATGTTTTATCGTCACATTAAATGATTTTAAATGAAGATCGATCGTCACATCAGGATCAGTATCAGGCTTTAGTTTTTGCGTAAAAGCGACAAATTTTTTCATAAAAATTTGTCGATGCCGGAAAGTTGCGCCGTGGCTTTAATGAGACGCGTTAGCTTGAAGTCAGCTTGAAGTCAGCTGGAAAGAAAAAATACTTGTCGGGGGGCTAAGTGCAGTCGGCAGGATGATCCGGTATTCGAATCCTCGCCTGTGTGTGCAGGAATGTCTCAGTGTAGGCTTACTGATCGATTCAAGTTTGCGCCAAATCAATAAACGTGCGCGTTTTCGTGATCTATAGAGTTATTTCAGATGTTGAGCTTGACTGGAATTATGTGTCAAAATGCTACGCTGCGGCGACGCCTGCCGGCCTGAGCGCATATTTTGCTTCATCAGATTTTGCGCATGAAACCTCGGCCTTCAGAGGCTGTCGCAAAAGGGTTTTCAGTCGGCATCCTTAATCTAACTGGCAGACATGTCATTCCCCCGTGCTCTCGCCTCATCATTCCTGCGTAGGCAGGAATCGAGTGGCACGTCAGTGCCTTCAGGGTGAGAGGGTCGATCAAGGGCACTTTTTTCTGTGAAATGAACACGTTCTGCTGCGCCTGAGCAGCACAGATATAAAGGGCGCGTACGCGCCACTGGATTGCCGCCTGCGCGGCAATGACGAATTGGGCGAATGGGTGGGCGCGTCCACGCCTCTTGGTATCGTAGAATGCGTATTCGGCAACGCGCCGTTTTTATTCCTGACCAGACCAGAAATTATGAACATCTCTCTCAACTGCCTGCCGCAAGGCTTGGACAACGCTGCCTGCAGCGATTTCATCGCCCGGACACCGTTGCCAGCTTGGCTGCCTGTGCTTAGCTACGTACAACAGCAATTTCAATTGCCTCAGGGCCAGTGGGAAAAAATCGCGCAAGCCAGCAATGCCTTGTTTTGCTTGAACGATGACGTGATCATCAAACTCGTGCCGCCCAATTGGCGTCGCCAAGGCGAGAAGGAAATACTGTTCGCGCCTATGCTTGAAGGCAAGTTGTCCTTGCGCACGCCCAGTTTGATCGGCAGTGCCGAAATTGATAACTGGCTATGCGTGATTTCGCCTCGCTTGGAGGGCGTGTTACTGGCCGATGTATGGCCAACTATGGAACTGGAACAGAAGCGCTTGATCATGCAGCAGACCGGACAAGTTATGCGCGAATTGCGCGCGCTGCCGGTCGATGAAAACAGTGCGATCAAGCCAGCGTGGCCGGCGTATCTTGATGATCTGCTTGCGAGCTGCTTGGCACGGCATCGCCGCAATAAAATGCCGGCCGGCTTGCTGGCCCAAGTACTGCCGTATATTGAGCGTAGCGGTGGGTTTGGCCAAGCCGGTGCCTTGCGCTTGATTCATATGGATATCCATCCAGGGAACTTGATGGCTAAACCAGAAGACGGGCGCTGGCGGCTCGATGGCTTGCTTGATTTCGGTGATTCTATCATCGGCAACACAGACCGCTTTGAGTTGTTGACGCCGATGATTTTCATGGCGCAAGGTAATCGATTGCTGCTCAAGACGCTGATTGAGGCTTACGGTGGTCTGGGCGCGCTCAGCGTGCCGGAGTTGCAGCGTCAGTTGACGGCATACATGTTGATCCGGCCCGATTGTGATGTCATGTTTTGCCTGCAGCAAGTTCCGGCCAGCGCGGCGCGTGACACGTGGGAGCAAATCGCTGCGCAAGTGTTTCCTATCTGACTAATCTCGGTATGTTCTTCTTGGCAGCAGTTTTGCTCCGTGTAAAATCAGTCAGCGGCTTGGCAGTCATGTGCGTTGCAGTATGCATAAGCGTGGAATCATTCGCCATTTTGAAGACGCTGACGACTTGATTCAAATTCCTCGTTTGTTCTTGCATTGCGCCAGCCGCCGCCGCCGCTTGTTCCACCAAGGCGGCATTTTGTTGGGTGATATCATCCATATCGATGACGGCTTCATTGACCTGTTCGATACCGGCAGATTGCTCGATACTGGCGGCGCTGATCTCGGCCATAATGTCGCTCAGCCGTTTGATGCTGTCCACCACCTCGGTCATGGTTGAGCCAGCTTGATTGACCAGTTTGCTGCCGACATCAACTTTTTCTACCGAGTCGTCGATCAGGGTTTTGATTTCTCTCGCGGCGGCCGCGCTACGCTGTGCCAAATTGCGTACTTCCGTCGCCACTACGGCAAAGCCGCGGCCTTGTTCGCCCGCACGGGCTGCTTCGACCGCAGCGTTGAGCGCCAAGATATTCGTTTGAAAAGCAATGCCATCAATCACGCTGATAATGTTGACGATTTTGCGCGACGAAGTATTAATCGCACCCATGGTGTTGACCACTTCCGCAACCACTTGGCCACCCTTCAAGGCCAGCTCAGACGAGCTTTGCGCCAGTTGGTTAGCCTGCCGTGCATTGTCTGCATTTTGGCGCACGGTGCTGGTCAGCTCCTCCATCGATGAAGCGGTTTCTTCGAGTGAACTGGCCTGTGATTCGGTGCGCGCAGACAGGTCCATATTTCCTTGCGCAATTTCGGTCGAAGCGGTGGCAAGACTCTCGGTGCCGGAACGCACTTCCGTCACGATGTTGACCAGACTGTCGCTCATATTCTTCAAGGCTTGCAATAAGCGCCCGGTTTCATCCTTGCCTTGAACCTGAATGTTCACGCTCAGATCACCCTTGGCAACTGCTTCTGCCAAGCTTAAGGCGATCTGAATCGGTGCAGTGATTGAGCGCGTTACCCAAGTGCCCATGAGTGCGGCCACAATCAAGGCCAGAATGCTGCCACCGATGATGCTGTCTTGGTTGAGTGCCCGCTGTGACTCCGCCTCGGCAGAGCGGATCACCAGTAAATCTCGCTCCGCTTTATCAAAATCGGCATGCAGTAAGCGAAATCCATCCATTGCTGCTTTGTCGCGCCCCTTGGCAAATTCGCTCACCAATTCGGCCACCGTGTGCTCGCCGCTAGCGATCGTTTTACGATAGGCAAACAGGGATTCGGCGACGCCTCTGAATTCCTGATGGCGTGCCTTCATATCACTTAAACGTCGTTGTTGACTCGGATTGTCGGCAGTCAAGTCTTTTGCTTCGGTCCAGGCTTGGTCGAAATTTTTCAGGCCAGCATTCCATGGTTCGAGAAAGCGGCTTTCACCAGACAGTAAATAACCACGGGCACCCGTTTCCATGTTGATCATCGCTGCGAGCATGCTGGTACCCGTTTCCAGTACGGCGTAAGTATGGGTGTTCCACTTCTCGGCCTTGGCCAAATTGGCCGCAGTGTAGAGTGCACACCCGCAGACTAACAGGAAGATGCCAATCACCGCAGCAAAGCCCATGGCAAGGCGCGTTCCTATGCGCATATTTTTGATATCCATACCGTTCTCCTTGAAAAATAATTGCCCATAAGACATGCTTATTTATTAAGTTTAGGTGTGCGTAAGGCGATTCGCAAGGACAAACAGTAGGGAGTGTTAATTTTTTTAACATAAATTAACAAATTTGCAATCATGCGCAGACCTAAATTAATCGCAGCGAGCAATCGGCAACGGTCAAGCTTTTTGTTCGGCAGATTCAAGCGGGGCGTCGATGTGCGCCCCAAAATAAGCAAATGCAAAAAAAATCGTTTATAGCGTTGAACTAATTTGATTTAATTCTCTCCTGCTTATTTTTTGCTGCGAGTCACTCGTTTTGCTTTTTGTAAAAGTGCAAATGATTTTGCAAGACAAGTTCATAAAAATTGATAAAAAAGAGGAACAGATGGAAACTCGCGCTTATTTTCGCCTCGTTGGCGTTTGTGCCTTAATTGCCAACGCTTCGGCCAGCGTGGCACAGGCTGCCGATGCAGATAACCGTAATGAGGATCTTGCCGCCGGTACCGTGATTGTCACCGGGACGCGTGATAGTGGAAAAAAAGTGCGCGACAGCATGACGCCAGTGATCGTCATCGGTGCCGAAGATCTTGCCAGTACCGGGAAAACCAATGTATTGGATGCCTTAAAAAGCTTAGTGCCATCGTTAACTACCCCAGCGGTTGGCTATGACGTCGGCGCGCTGGCGCGCACTTTTCAACTGCGTGGCTTAAGCCCCGGTAATACTTTGGTGCTCATTAATGGTAAGCGTCGACATGTCTCCGCCAGTTTGTATGCCGATTCCGATCCTGCACAAGGTTCGAATGCAGTCGATCTGGATTTCATTCCCTTAGCGGCGATCGATCACATTGAAATTTTGCAAGATGGTGCTGCGGCACAGTATGGCTCCGACGCGATTGCGGGTGTCATTAATATCATCTTAAAAAAATCTCCTACCGGTACCAGCGTGTCATTGCTGGGTGGTGGATACATTGATGGTGGCGGGCAGACGCAACAATTTGAGGCGAATAAAGGCTTTATCGTCGCTGAC
Organism: Undibacterium sp. CCC3.4; assembly: GCF_034347425.1. GTDB lineage: Bacteria > Pseudomonadota > Gammaproteobacteria > Burkholderiales > Burkholderiaceae_D > Undibacterium. Next base: position 414,794 of record NZ_CP133779.1, on the reverse strand, counting down.
GATGGCATACTTAACCTGAGTTTTTCTGCGCACTACCATGGTTACTCGAATCGCAGCGGCGATAGTGGTGGCGTGCAAGCGGCCTTGGTACAAGGCGATCCGAAAAGCTCGGTGCTTACCGGTGCGTATAACTTTGAAAAGCCGATCACGCCGGATCTGACGTTCTACAGTTTTGCTACCGTAGCGCACCGAGATGCCCAAGCCAATGAAAATCCCCGTCAACCAGACGCCATCAGTCCAGCCGTCAATCTGCTGTATCCGAATGGTTTTACCCCGCAAGAAAAAGTCAGCGAGAATGACTTCGGGCTGACAGCCGGATTGAAAGGTATCACCAGCGACAAATGGAATTGGGACGTCAGCACTACCTATGGTCGGGATCAGGCCAAGTTAGAGAATATTCGTACCGTCAATCCTGATCTGCTCAATGATTTTGGCAATGCACAAAGTAAGTTTCGTGTTGGCTCGTTTACTTCCTCGGAGCTGACCACGAATGTTGATGTTCGCCGACCATTTACACTCGATGGTCTGTCAGGCCCTTTGCTGTTGGCTTTAGGATTGGAGAACCGCTACGAAACCTTCCGGATTGGGGCTGGCGAAGCCAATTCTTACTACTTAGGCGGCTCATCGGCTTTTCCGGGCTTTCAAAAAACTGACCAAGTGGATGCAACACGTAATAGCCTTGCTGCCTATGTGGATCTGACCGCGCATATTACTTCGCAATGGGAATTGGGTTTTGCGACGCGCGCCGAGCATTACCAACAGGTTGGCAATAAGGTGACGGGGAAATTGTCGACACGGTATGATTTCAGTCCTGCCGTGGCATTGCGCGCGACCTTGAGCAATGGCTTTCATGCACCAACATTGGCGCAGCAATATTACTCAGCAACGACGGTGACGACAGGTTTTGCACAAGTTCAATTGCCGCTCGGTTCGGCTGGTGCGAACGTGCTTGGGGCGCCCAATTTGAAACCGGAAACCTCAAAGAACATCAGTGTCGGGCTGGTTGTAGAGCCGGTAAAAGGCGTCCATGCCACGATTGATGCCTATCAAATTAATATCAATAACCGCATCATCGAGTCAGCCTCCATCTCCGGACAATTAGCGGCAGCAGCGGTAGCCGCAAATGGTGCAGCGATTCCGGCTGGCGTACCAAGTGGCAGTGTTTCCGCGGCCTTTTTTACCAATGGTGTGGATACCAAAACGCAGGGTATTGATGTCAGCATAGACACAATCAGTCGTTTCGGCGCGCTCGGCAGCATTAAGTGGATAGTCAACGGTGGCTACAACAAGACCACGATTGAACATATATCGGCAGCACCCGCAGCACTGCAAGCGGCGGGACTTTCTCTGGTTGATCCGGTGCAGAGATCGAATCTGACTACCGCTACACCTCGTGGCAAGGCTTCCATCGCCGCCATTTATACTAAAAATGACTGGGAACTGACGCTGCGCGAAACGGTGTATGGCAAAACCAGCCAAGTACAAGGATATGCTCCTGGGCCATATTTTACTTATAATACCGATGTCACTTATATCACCGCGGTAGACCTTGGCTATAGTTTTTCAGATCACTTGAAAGTCAATTTCGGTGCAGATAATCTGTTGAATAAGTATCCAACAAAAATGCCGGCTTCGGTGTACCAAAGTCTTAACTACGATCAGTATTCCCACGTTTCCCCGTTTGGCGTGAACGGTGCGTATTACTATGCCAGAGTCAGTTATGCTTTTTGAGCTTAAAAGTTATTCAAGAATCGTGAAGGATGTCAATTTATGCTGCCAAAAATAACTATATTAGACGGTGGAATGGGGCGCGAGCTGTTAAAAATCGGCGCGCCGTTTCGCCAGCCAGAGTGGTCGGCCTTGGCTTTGATGGAAGGGCCGCAGTATGTTCGGCAAGTCCATGATGCGTATATTGCGGCGGGCGCAGCACTCATTACCACGAATAGCTACGCCCTGGTACCCTTCCATTTGGGTGAAGAGGTGTTTACTGCGCGAGCGGGCGAGCTGGCCAGCTTGGCGGGTCGTATCGGGCGCGAGGCCATTGGTGCGGCCATTGGTGCGGCCAATGCGGCGGCCAATGCGGCTGGAACGATTCAACTCGCTGGCTCCTTGCCGCCACCATTCGGCTCGTATCGGCCAGATTTGTTTAACCCAACTGATGCGGCGCGCATTCTCAATCCTTTAGTCGCAGGGCTGGCACCATTTGTCGATGTGTGGTTGGCGGAGACGCAGGGATCGACTCAGGAAGCCTGGGCGATCAAAGCGGCGATCGATCAAGTATCGGCGCGGCCATTCTGGTTGTCGTTTACGCTCGAAGATAGCGAGCACCATGCGGTTACAGAAGGAACACTGGCACCGACTATCCGCTCGGGTGAGTCGGTGACAGAGGCGGCGCGTACCGCGCTGGCGCTGGGCGTCAAAGCTTTGCTGTTTAATTGCAGCCATGTCGGCGTGATGGCTGCGGCAGTGCGCGATGCTGCTGCGGTATTTGCCGAAGTCAGTGCTGAGCATAGACCGCAAATTGGTGTGTACGCCAACGCCTTTGCTCCGCATTATCATGCTGAGGATGCCAACGATGGTTTGAGCGAATTACGTGATGACTTGGACCCATCGGAGTACCTGAAGTTTGCGCAGCAATGGCGTGATGCCGGTGCAACGATCGTCGGTGGTTGCTGTGGCATTGGGCCTGATCACATTGCAGCGCTGGCGTCCTCGTTACCGGGCAAGCAGTGACTTTTTTTGCTTCAGAAGCGAGGTCAAATCATGAGCGCCGAACCCTGCTCAAAGGTTTGACTAGCCTCGCTGTTTCTGGTCTTGCACCCATGCTGGAGCAGGCCGCGAATGGTACGAATGCTGCCAATACCCCTAAAAAGGGTGGGCATCTACGCCTGGGAATCGATAATGCTTCCAGCACTGATCGTCTTGATCCAGCCAGCTATGTGGAAATGTATGGATTTGTCGTTGGTGCGCAATTATTTAATACCTTGATCGAACTCAATGAGTCCGGCGGTTTGCGTCCTTCACTGGCGCTGAGCTGGGAAGCGCGAAAAGGCGCGAAGGAATGGATCATCAAGCTGCGCAAGGGCGTCGAGTTTCATAACGGTAAGCCGTTGACGGTACAAGATGTCATTTATTCGCTCAATCATCATCGCGGTGCCAATTCTGCTTCGGCCGCCAAAGTGTATTTGGATTCAGTACTCACGCTCAAAGCGACGGCAATCGATGAACTGACGATTATGCTTAAGCAGGGCAATGCCGATCTCCCTTATCTGCTCACCGATGTGCATTTTGGTATAGGCCCGGATGGCAGTAATTTTGATAAAGGCATCGGTACCGGTGCTTATGTGTTGGAAAATTTCCAACCGGGAGTGCGCACCTTAACCCGTCGCAATGCCAATTATTGGGATGCCGAACGCGCTCATGTGGATTCGGTAGAGACGATTGCTTACAACGATAGTACGGCTCGTATCGCCGCGCTGTTGAGCGGTAGAATTCATGTCGTCAACCGCATCGAGCCGCGTTTGTTTAAACGGGTTTCGGCATCGAATAAGATCAATGTGCATCGCTCCAAGGATTCGGAAATCTTTACATTCCCAGGCTTGTCTGACCGCGCACCGTTTAATAATCAGGATGTACGATTGGCGCTGAAGTATGCGCTGAACCGACCGCAAATACTGAAGTCTGTTCTTGCTAACATCGGCTCCATCGGTAACGATCAGCCGATTGTGCCGTCTAACCGTTATTTCGCAGCTGATCTTGCGGCCACTCCCTATGATCCGGAGAAAGCGGCCTTTCATTGGAAAAAATCGGGATACAGCGGCAAGTTGCTGCTGTCGGTTTCTGATGCCGGTTTTTCCGGTGCGGTCGATGCGGCGCAATTGTTTCAGGCCAGCGCACAAAAAGCCGGTATACCCTTGGAGCTGGAACGCGTTCCCGCCGATGGTTACTGGGAAAATATTTGGCTGAAAAAATCCTTTGTAGCATCGAACATCAGCACGCGCTCGACCGCCGATGCGACCCTGTCTTTATTCTTTGCCGCAGGGGCGGCCTGGAATGAAACGGCATGGAACAACGAGGGCTTCGAGTCGCTGCTGCGCGCAGCCAGAGCGGAGTTGAATGAAGCAAAACGCACGCAGATGTATCATGATATTCAATTTCTGATTGCCGGGCAAGGCAGTGAAATTGTGCCGGTCCGTTCCGATGGCCTCGACGCCAGCAGAGCGAACGTCGGCGGATTTACCGTTGTTCCGGGTTTAGCCATGAGTGGTTTGAAAGTTGCCGAAAAAGTTTGGTTAGAGAGTTAGATTTCAAAATGAAAACCATCGCTGCTCTGATAGCACGTCACATCTTGTCTGCAGTGCTGCTGTTGCTGCTTGTTTCAGTACTGATTTTTGCTGGCACGCAAATGCTGCCAGGGGATGTGGCGACGGCAATGTTGGGGCAATCTGCCACACCTTCGGCCATTGCCGCGATTCGTGCCGAACTCGGACTCAATGAGCCGGCATTGTTACGCTATGCGCTGTGGTTGAGCGGATTGATGCATGGTAACTTTGGTGTCAGTTATGCCAGCCACCAGGATATTGCCAGCAGCATAGGACTGCGACTCGGCAATACGGTATTCCTGGCGGGCATGACTGCGCTACTGGCGATTCCGCTGGCACTGGTGTTGGGGGCAATTTCCGTTTTGAATAAAAATGGTATTGCAGATCGTCTGATCACCACCGTCACCCGCGGCACGGTTGCCCTGCCTGAATTCTTTGTCGGCTATCTGCTCATCATGTTTTTTTCGGTGCAATTAGGCTGGTTCGACAGCAGCGCGACAGTTTTCCCAGGTATGTCGCTGATGCAACGTCTGGAGGCCATTTTGTTGCCAACGATCACGCTGGTGTTGGCGGTTCTCGGTCATATGATCAATATGATCCGCGCCGCCTTGCTCAATATCTTGTCGGCACCGTATATCGAAATGGCCCGTTTGAAGGGATTGAGCCGTGCGCGCATAGTCTGGCATCACACTTTACCCAATGCCTTGGCACCGATCATGAATGTCATCGCTATTAACTTGGCCTATTTGTTGGTGGGCGTGGTGGTGGTGGAAGTGGTGTTTGTTTATCCGGGAATGGGGCAGTATATGGTCGACAGTGTGATCAAACGTGATATCCCGGTGGTGCAGGCCACTGCGCTGATTTTTGCTGCCATCTACATTGGTTTGAACCGTTGCGCCGATATCGCGATACTGTTGAATAACCCGCGCTTGAGGTATCCACGCTGATGAAGCTACCCCGTCTGACCATTGCCGCAGCTCTTGCTTTGAGCATCTTAGGGGCCGTGCTGGCAAGCGCATTGTTTGCGCCTTTGCTGGCACCCTATGCGCTCAATGAAGTGATAGGCACGAGTTGGGATCCTCCTTCTGCGGAGGCTTTGCTGGGTACCGATAACCTTGGGCGCGACTTGCTGTCTCGCTTGATTTGGGGCGCAAGAGTGACCCTGCTGATCGCCTTTGTTGCCACGGCGCTGGCATTTCTGATCGGCGGAGTGAGCGGGTTTGTCGCCGGGCTGTATCGCGGAAAAATTGATGTGGTTTTGAATCAAGTCAATGATTTGCTGATGGCAATCCCTTCCCTGATTGTCGCCTTGGTGGTGTTGACCATCTTTCCCAGCAGCCTTACCTTGATCATCACCGTCATGGCGGTGTTGGATTCGACGCGGGTATTTCGGATCAGTCGCTCTCTGGTGCTCGATGTGACGGCGATGGATTACGTCGAAGCTGCCAAGCTGCGTGGTGAGGGCAGTGCGTCGATTTTATGGCGCGAGGTGCTGCCGAATGTATTTGCGCCCTTGTTGGCCGAATTCGGTCTGCGTCTCGTATTTGCCATTTTGTTTTTGTCGACGCTCTCTTTCTTAGGTTTGGGCGTACAACCGCCATCGAGCGATTGGGGCGGCTTACTGAAAGAAAATAAGGACGGCATCGTGTTCGGTGTGTGGGCCGCCTTGAGTCCGGGGATTGCAATTGCTGTTCTGGCTATTTCGATTAATATCGTGGTCGACTGGTGGCTAGACTGGACGCAGCGCAGTAGCAGAGGGGGCCAGGATGTCTGACACCTTATTAGCATTTAACAATGTATCGATTGTCACGACGCAAGGAAAAACCTTAGTCGATCAGGTTTCCTTTGTTTTGCCAAAAGCCAAAGTGCTGGGATTGATAGGCGAATCCGGCGCTGGTAAATCGACTCTAGGCATGGCGGCGTTGGGCTACTTCCGCGAGGGGCTGAAATTATCTGCGGGAGAAATTGTCTTCGACGGGCGCACGATTTCTTCCTTGCCCGAAGCAGAATTGACGCAATTGCGTGGAAGCCGAATTGCGTATGTTGCGCAATCTGCTTCCAGCGCTTTTAATCCCAGTTTCACACTCGGTGAGCAGGTCATTGAAACCGTGGTGCAGCATGGCATCTTAAGCCGTGCGCAAGCCTTGGAGAGAGCCGAACAACTGTTTGCTCTGCTCGGTCTGCCGCAACCACGCCAGTTTTTACAGCGTTACCCGCATCAAGCCTCGGGAGGTCAGTTACAACGGGCAATGATCGCCATGGCCTTGTGTCCGCAACCTGATTTGATCGTCTTTGATGAGCCGACCACAGCCTTAGATGTGACAACCCAAATCGGGGTGTTGCTGGCAATGCGTAATGCCATCGCTGCTACCGGTGTGGCTGCTTTATATATCAGTCACGATCTGGCAGTCGTGACACAAATTGTCGATGACATCTTGGTGCTGCGGAATGGTAAGGCGCTGGAATATGGCTCGCTGGCCCAAATCATCAACCGTCCGAGACACGACTACACGCGCCAATTGGTACAAGTGCATGCCAGAACAGCCGCAGTAGCGACCAAAGCCAGTGCACCTCTCCTATCCATGCGTGCGCTCAGTATGCGCTATGCGACCGGTGCGACGGTACTCTCGGAGGTGTCGCTGGAATTGCCGGCCGCGCATACTCTGGTGCTGGTTGGCCAGTCCGGCTCAGGGAAGTCGACGCTAGGTCGGGTGCTGTGCGGGCTGAATGCGGCCACGCATGGCGACATCGTATTTCACCAGCAAGCTTTAGCGCCTTTGATTCAAGACCGTAGTCAGGATGATTTGCGCCGGATACAGTTGATTCATCAATTGCCTGATCTGGCCTTGAACCCGCGTCATACGGTCGCCGAAATCATCGGACGTCCTCTATCCTTGTACTGGGCGAACAGCCGCACGCAGAGAGCGGATAGGGTGGATGAACTGTTGTGCCAAGTCGATCTTGATCCTGGCTTGCGCAATCATTATCCGGCCATGTTATCGGGCGGCCAAAAACAAAGAATTTGCATCGCCCGCGCCTTGGCGGCTGAGCCGGAAGTGATTGTCTGTGATGAGCCGACCTCGGCACTCGATCCACTCGTGGCTCAAGGCGTGCTGAAGTTGCTCGCGCGTTTGCAGCGTGAAACCGGCGTGTCTTTGCTCTTCATTACCCATGACATCGCGATCGGGCGCGCCATCGCGCATACGATAGCGGTGCTGCATGAAGGAAAAATCATCCGATACGGCGCTCCGGAGATAGTCTTGTCGCCGCCGTTTGACCGCGTCACAGATCAACTTTTATCCGCAGTGCCGGAAATGAAAATCGGCTGGCTTGATCAATGGGTAGCACGCAACTCTTCTGAGCTGGTTTGATGCCAAGCGATGCTCGGATGTATTCCGCGCATCGCTGATACCCAACAAGCTGCTATTTTTTTGACGTGGCGGATTTTTCAATTTCGATGCGCCATTCTGCCCCGGATTGAATATGGTATTTCCGAGCAAAGTCGCCCTGATTAATGGCTAAAGAAAAATTTAATAAACTGTTGATGTAAGCGACTGGCTTACCAGTTTTTACGCCGCCAAAAGAATTTTCAAACGGAACAGTTAAGCTGGCGATTTGATTATCTTTACGGAAGATAGTCAGACTGATTTTATCTCCTGCGTGGATAGACAATTGATCTAACAATGACTTCGGAATATTGGTCCAGACATTGCCATAATTGACGTCCAACACAGGTATATTGCCACGCAAGGTATTGCCTGAGCGGTCGGCTTGTTGGTAATTGATTGTGACTAATGTTGTTGGATCAAGTAAGGGACCGAGCTGATCAAACTTGATGATCTCGCCCGCCAGTCTGGCACCGGTATAGGCGTAAACGTCGCGACCATGGAAGGTATAGCTGTCTGCGGAACCCGGCAAGCGATTGATTTTTTCATCGATTTCCCGTATCTCGGCAATGCCATCACGCTCGGCGATCAAGGTATATAGACCATTGTTCGGGCCGACAAAGTAGCGACCGTTCTTGGTTTTCAAGACGATAGATTTGCGCTCCGTACCCACGCCTGGATCGACCACGGTAACGAAAACCGTGCCCTCTGGCCAGTAGTTGGCGGTCTGATATAAGCGATAGCCGGCGGTCCAGATATCGTAGGTCGGTATCTGATGGCTGAGATCGGAAATATTTAATTGCGGATCAACGCCAAATGCCACCCCGCGCATGGCAGACACGGCACCATCGGCTTGTCCAAAATCAGTCAACAAGACCAGTGGTGTGCGTGCTTGTGCGAAAGCACACGTGGCTGCCAACGCAGCGAATAAAACTATTTTTTTGGTAATTTTCATGGGCGAGTAAGTTAAAAAAATCAGTCGGTTTCCTGGTTCACACTATATGTGATTTGCTCGAAAGATATAGAATAGTTTTGACATATACATATGCTTCCCTAGACCGACTGGCAAAACCATTCGTTTGCTATAATTTGGCAGAATCGATTCTACCCTCACACACCCGTCAACAGGGAAGCCGCCGATGCCGCAATTTGAGATTGATATGCAGTCGCCACCGCCGCAAAACTTTGCTCGAGCGAGGCTAGAGCTTGGCATCTCGGCGACGGGACGCCTGTATCTGGAAGTGCTGGCGACTGACACCGCACTTCTTTCCCCGGTCGCCATGACCCGAATTCATCAAGCGTTTGAACGCAGCGGCGCTAGCGGTTTGTTGCACTTGGGAGCAAGCGAATTAACGAGTCCCTTGCCGCCGTCGCTTGCCTTCTGGCGTGAATTTGCGCATCTGTTTATGACGCGGCTGTGCCTGGTTCCCGATTTGACTGAGCAATGGGCGAGCGTGGAGTTGGCCGTACCGTCTCCTGAATTTGAACAGCTGCTATCCGGCATGCCACCCATGCTGGGGGCCGAATACTTGGATCTCGACCGTCTGGCGCTGTTCTGGGCGAAATTACATGGCGTGGCAAGGGATGAAATTGCTGCCGAGCATGGCAACGTCCAGCAATGGCTGAGCCAAAAGCACACAAGTTGGAACATCGTCGGCAGGGTATGTTTTCACCTTGCTGAAAATAAGAACAGTGAAGACATGCCGTTCGCTTTTCTTGCCACCTATGCGACGGGGGTGTCACAACAAGCGCAAATCCGGCATTTGCCGCTCGGGCGCGCACTGCAAGAATATGCCGGCAACGAAAATCGCGATGCGCTGTTGCGCTTGTTGACGCCGGTGCATAGGGCTTCGGAAGCCAGCCCATGGTTGAAATCCTTGGTCGATTCCGGCGCGATATTTCATCCGATCGCATGGACACCGCACGACGCCCATCAATTTTTACAAAATATTCCACTCTTTGAGGCCCACGGCATCGTGGCGCGCATCCCCGATTGGTGGAAGCCGCGCAATCCTCCACGTGCGCAAGTGAAGGTCAGTATCGGACAGCGCGCGGTCGGCTTGGGGCTGGATGCCATGATGGACTTCGATATTGCTTTATCGCTAGATGGAGAAGAAATCTCAAGCCAAGAATGGCAGCAATTACGAGCCGCAGGCTCCGGCCTTGTGCGTATGAAAGGGCACTGGGTCGAGCTAGACTTGGCGCAACTCGATAGCGTGCTGGCACATTGGAAAAAAGTGCAAGCTAGTGTGGACCATGGAGGGCAAGGCGTTTCTTTTCTTGAGGGCATGCGACTCTTGGCCGGTGCTGCAGTGGCTGGCGATGCCCAAGCCGGCTTAGCAGCATCAACGGCGGCATGGTCTGACGTTGTTGCCGGGGAGTGGTTGGGCGACGTGCTCGACGGCTTGCGTCATCCGCGCGGTGAGGCGCATCCCGGCACCGATCTGAAGGCGCAACTACGATCCTACCAGCAAGACGGTATGCGTTGGCTATGGTGGTTAAATTGCCTGGGTCTGGGCGGTTGCTTGGCCGACGATATGGGGCTCGGTAAAACCATACAAGTGATTTCCCTTTTGCTTCTAGCCAAGCAAGGAGGCGATCCCGGCCCGCATTTATTGGTCGTGCCGGCCTCGCTGATTGCCAACTGGCAATCTGAACTTGATCGCTTCGCACCCAGCTTGCGCATCTTCATTGCGCATCCGTCGGCAATACCAAGCAAAACCCTCACGACGCTGGGCGCAGAGCAACTGACTTCGGTCGATGTCGTCATTACCAGCTACGGTACGCTGATTCGTCTGGCATGGCTAATCGAAACACCTTGGGCTGTGGTCGTGCTCGATGAAGCGCAGGCGATCAAAAACCCTGCAGCCAGACAGACGCTGACGGTAAAAGCCTTAAACAGCCGGGTGCGCTTCGCTCTCACCGGCACACCGGTGGAAAACCGCATAGGCGATTTATGGTCGCTGTTTGATTTTATTTGTCCCGGTCTGTTGGGGACTGACAAAGCCTTTGCGCGTTTTGTGCGTCGGCTGGAACAAAATGAGGGTGATCATGCGCCAAACTATGCGCCCTTACGTAAGCTCGTTCAGCCCTATATTTTACGACGCTTGAAAAGTGACAAGCGCATCATTGCCGATTTGCCTGATAAGACCGAAGTCAAAGCCTACTGCGCTCTTTCAAAATTGCAGTTGAGCTTATATCAAGATGCGGTAGATGCGCTCGCCAGTCAAATTACACATGTCAACGGCATTGCCCGACGCGGTATCGTGCTGGCTTTCCTGATGCGCTTGAAACAAATTTGCAACCATCCATCGCAATGGCTGGGCGATGCTACTTATGCAGCGGCAGACAGCGGTAAGTTTGCGCGCTTGCGCGAGATTGCCGAACAGATTGCTGGGCGTCAGGAAAAACTTATAATATTTACCCAATTTCAGGAAATGACCGGACCCTTGGCCGAGTTCTTGCAGAATGTGTTTGGACAAGCTGGATTGGTGCTGCACGGCGCGACGCCCGTTAAGTCGCGCAAATCATTGGTAGAAAAGTTTCAGCAAGAATTGGGACCGCCGTTTTTCGTGCTCTCGATCAAGGCTGGCGGTACCGGACTGAATCTGACGGCGGCGTCCCACGTGATTCATTTCGATCGCTGGTGGAATCCGGCGGTCGAAAATCAAGCGACTGACCGAGCTTACCGGATTGGCCAGAAAAAAAATGTGCTGGTGCATAAATTTATTTGTCGCGGCACAGTGGAAGAAAAAATTGATGCACTGATCGAAGCCAAGTCAGGCTTATCGAAAGAGCTGCTTGAGGGCGGGGGAGAAATGTTGCTTACCGAAATCAGCAATGAGGAATTGCTGCGTCTGGTCGCCTTGGATATCAAGAGTGCGATGGACGACTAAAAAATCGATAAAGGAGCGAAGATGGGACAGCGTTATGGCGCTTGGGGGCCTTATATCTCGGTTGCAGAAAGACGGCGTCAGGCCGAGCGCGTGCTGGCATCGTTGAGAAAAAAAGGGCGCAACTGTCAGCCAGTGGTGGTGGAGGGGCGCGCCATCGCTCGCAGCTTTTGGGGTAAAAAATGGTGCGAGAACTTGGAAGCATATAGCGATTATGCGAATCGTTTGCCGCGCGGACGTAGCTATGTCCGCAACGGTTCGGTGCTCGACCTGCAGATTGTGGAAGGAAAAATCAGCGCGCTCGTTTCCGGTGCGCATGTGTATGAAGTCAGCATCAGCGTCCAGCCGCTTGAGAAAACGCGCTGGAAAGCGGTGCTTGAACAATGCGCAGGCAAGCTGGCGTCCTTGCTGGAACTATTGCAGGGCCGCATATCGGAAGAGGTCATGGAGTTGGTTAGCCGTCCCCAGAGCGGCCTGTTCCCGGCACCCAAGCAGATCAGCTTACGCTGCAGTTGTCCCGACTCGGCGTCGATGTGCAAACATATCGCGGCGGTGTTGTATGGCGTCGGCACTCGCTTCGATAGCCAGCCGGAACTATTGTTTCGTTTGCGTCATGTTGACCCGAGTGAGTTGATCCAGCAAGCCGGTAGTTTATCCGCGCTGTCGACGAGCATGCCTGGCGGAAAGCAGAGCCTGGACAGTGCAGATTTGTCGGCTTTGTTTGGGATTGATCTGGAGCCATCGCCGCTCACGACTGCGGCTGCACCTACGCCATCGCAAGCTGCGTCTGGTTCAAGCCAGAAACCGCCCGCAAAGAAAACTGGCGCAGCTGGTGCGGTGCGCGCCAAAACGATTACAGCCAAACAACTTGAGGCGCGCGGCATCGCGCCACACATCCGGTATCGCTGGCTCGAATCCGGTGTCTTACTGCGGACCGAACAGCGCGGGGTATATGGGGTGACGAAAAAAACTGAGCCGTACATCGAACAATATCGCCGCGCGACAGGACTGACGCGGGTGCTGTCCTGAACTCTTGGTAGTGATGGCGGTCTGATTAAGAATTCACCATTTCAGGTTCTATGGTGGGTATTAAATAAATTCTTATTCAGTCAGGAGTTTTCCAATGAGCAAAACTATTTTCATTACAGGCGCTTCTGCCGGGCTGGGGCGCGCCACGGCCTTATTATTTGCCAGCAAGGGATGGAAAGTCATCGCGACCATGCGCACGCCGCAGAAAGAGCTTGAACTTGGGCAAGTTCCAGGCATCACGTTGTCAGCGCTGGACGTGACAAACATCGACCAGATCAAGGCAGCAGCGGCGGCAGCGCTGGCGGCAGGGCCGATCGATGTACTGTTCAATAATGCCGGATATGGGCTGGCCGGCGCATTTGAAGCGGCCAGCGATGAACAACTGGTCGATGAGATCGATACCAACCTGTTAGGGCCGATGCGCGTCACGCAGGCATTCTTACCGGCCATGCGCGAGCAGCGTAGCGGCACGATTATCACCACCACCTCAATCGGTGGGTTGCTGACTTTCCCGTTTAATGCCGTCTACCACGCGACAAAATGGGGCTTGGAAGGGTGGAACGAGAGTCTGGCGTTCGAGCTGGCGCCGTTTGGCATCCGCGTACGAACCATCGCACCAGGACGCATCTCCAGCGATTTCGCCGGCCGCTCGCTGGTGTTTACCCCGCATCCCGCATACATGGAGGCAATCAACAAAACCATGGCCGGGTTTACCTCGACAAATGATTCAGTCAGCGGCTCCACGCCGGAACAAATCGCGCAAGTGGTGTGGGATGCTGTCAATGACACCAGCGATCGTGTTACCTTCGTGGCCGGTGAAGATGCCCAGGCAAACTACGCCAGTCGACTCGAGATGGGAATTGATCCTTTTCGTGCCAGCATCAGGAAGAAGTTTTTACCAAGTTGAGCCGGGATTTTTACCGATATACGGCAAGCAGGGAGCGCCGATGGCAGGCTATGGCGGATGTCATCGGTGCCGCTCGTGGTGGACGCTACTTGCCGTTTTATGTCTTTTTCCCACGATCATCAAAAATCTGACTAGGGTTTGAAACCCCGGCCTTCAGAGGCTGTCGCAAAAGCCTGATGGACGTTTTTTAAACCTGAAACACCGCATACCTCGTCATTCCCGCATGCTTTTGGCGGGAACCCAGCGTCGTTTTTTACACTGAAAATGCCACAATTTCTGGCATTTTCAGTTAACCACGAACGCCGCTGGGTTCCTGCCAAAAGCTCGCAGGAATGACGTGGCCACCAGTTAGGGTAATGATACCGACTCAATACCCTTTTGCGACAGCCTCTTTTGGCCGGTGAGCGACGAAGGAGCGACGCGATGGGAGGGGATGCAAACCCCTTCCAGAGTCTTTTCCATCGTCGCTTGCGACGATCCATTAAGTTGTTTTATTTAATAAACCGCCCACCTTGTCCAATAATGGTCAGCTCAACAAATTTATTTGCACTATGATCTTTTTCATCGTAAGTGATGACGATGCCACCGAGATCAAGATGCTTGATCGATTCCAGGGCCGTTACCAAGCCTTCGCGAGTTGGATTCGGGCCGGCGCGCCGTAAGCCCTCCACCAAAACCTTGGCATTGACGTAGCCCTCCATTGCCGCATACGAAACTGTGGTGCCACTTGCTTTGGCCACTTTCATGAATTCATCACCAAGTCCGGTCGTCACCAAATTGGGTGAAGGCATCACTTGAGAAATGATGACACCTTTGCTCGCGACGCCCAAATCCCGAATAAATGACTCTGATGAGTTGTTCGAGAGCGTCATGATTTGAGTGCGACTACCGGCGGCACGCAAGGCTTTGATCAGCTCAATCGTTTGATTGGAAGAGCTCACAATAATTAAACCTTGTGGATTGGCTTGCATGATCGTGTTGACCGCAGCAGCATAGTCCGGCTTCGCCCGGGAAAATTGCGCCACCACGGCCGGTGTCAATTTATGTAAAGCAAGTGCCTGATTGAATCCGGCCAGGCCATCCTGACCAAAGCTGTCATCCACATGCACAATGCCGATAGCCTTGATGCCGATGGTGGTAAATTGTTCGATGATCTTGCTCACTTCATCCTTGTAATCGGCGCGGATATGGAAAACCCAATGGTTGACCGGTTGCCGCAGTGCCAACGCGCCGGTGCTCGGCGCGATGAGTGGTACTTTGTAAGTCGCCAGAAGCGGCAAAATCGCCAGGGTATGCGGTGTTCCCCGTCCTTGGAACAGTGCGAATACATGCCGTTTTCTGATTAAATTTTCTGCATTGGCTGCCGCTAAGGCTGGGTCGAACTGATCGTCCATTGTCAGCAATTCTATTTTGCGACCGAACACACCGCCCTTTTTATTGACCAAGTTAAAATACGCGTTGGCCCCCGCATTCATTTCCTGCACCGGTCCAGCGACGGTACCGGTTAAACCGACCGTTTGCCCGATCAGGATCAACTTATCGCTAATGCCCTCTTCCGCCGATGCCAAAGCGGACGCAGCCAAGACGGCCAGCATAGCGCCGATCAGCAAGATATTTTTTTTCACAGCTTGTCTCCTGTCATTTTATTTTATTCGACAAAGCCAGTGCTTCCCACCAACCGTGATACACCTTCAGTTGCACTTCGTCGTTACCGGTATTTCTACGTAAAATTTGGTGAATGGAATATCTCACTAAACTTGATGCCACAGAGTGAGGAGTTTCACTGATGTGGACATCCACACTAGCTCTTTGTGCAGAAATTTGCCTTTTGGGTAATGCCATCACCATGTGCTGTACATCCTTTTAATCGGAGTGCGCTATGGCTGCCATCTTTGAAGTTGAATCCACTCTAACCGACCGTTACCAGACCAGGGTGCCGGAAATAGTTCGCCGTGCCTTGAGGCTGAGCAAGCGGGACAAGATTCACTACCCTATCCGTCCTAGCGGCGAAGTCGTGCTCTCCTCACCAAGAAAAATGCCACCAAGCGACTGGCAGCGATTGCCCATTCCTGCGCGCTTTTGGCAGGAATCCAGCGGCGTTCGTGGTTAACTGAAAATGCCAGAAATGATGGTGTTTTCAGTGCTGAAAACGACACTGGGTTCCCGCCAAAAGCATGCGGGAATGACGAGGCTGCGGCATGCAGGAACGACGAGGTATACGGCATTTATCCAAGCTTTAGTTCGTTGGCCGGCAACATACGATTGGCCAGGCTTTTTTTGGGCATCGATGGACTTGAATTCCTGTTCCAGCCGCTCGTCACTTAATACTCGGCAGTACACAGCGCACCGTTTACGCGGTTTGGGCGATGTAATTTGCCTACTCGTGTTCATGCTGCCTCCTCGCTGTTGGTCTTCAAGCCAAAAAACAGTGGCCCTGACCATGGCACTGAAGTGGTGATTTGGAACTCCTTAGTTGATAGGGGTTCGTATGAACGCGCTGGTCGGGCAACCGAGGGGAATCATGGCAGTGCCGATGCGTCAGTCACAGAAGCAGCATGCCTCAAATTTAACCCGGGTATTATTGACACGGTAATTTAACCCGGGTATTATTACTGATCCAATTCAAGCTAAATATTCCCATGATTGATACCGCTACACCTTCCTATACCAGCTTCAATGGCCACCAGCGCATCGCCTATGGCAGCTTGACGGTCAATGCATTGGCTGTGAAACACGCTCTGGCGTCTGACGCATCCAGTCCACTGCTGACATTCTGCGACCAGACTGGCCAAGTGGTCGAAATTGACATTCGAGGAAGCGATGCCGATATGTTGGCACGTCTGCCTCCAGAGGGCTGTCAGCTTCAAGGAAACGAATCGGCACTAATCAATTCCGAGGAACCGGGTGAGCCACGTGGCCGTGGTCGACCAAAGCTTGGGGTTGTCGCGCGAGAAGTCACGCTGCTGCCGCGCCACTGGGATTGGTTGGCTGCACAGCCAGGCGGTGCATCGGTGACTTTGCGGAAACTGGTTGATGAGGCACGCCGGGCCAACGGGGACCGAGACCGGCAGCGCCGGGCGAATGAACGTGCTTACCACTTCATGTCAGCCATCGCAGGTGATATGGCTGGCTTTGAAGAGGCCTCGCGTGCGCTGTTCGCAAACGATGCGGCCAAGTTTCGCCAACAAACCGAAGCTTGGCCGGTCGACGTTCGCGATTACCTCAGGTACCTGGCTGATCAACTGCCGCTGACAGAAGTGCCATCGCTTGCACCGTGACTCATTTGGAACACCAAGGATTGATGATGACAAACAGAAAAACCCTGAAACGACAGTATCTGGAGACGAAAACCCGAGCCGGCGTATATGCTATCCGTAACCAGATCACGGGTCGAGCGTTGGTTGCCGGAAGTACGAACGTTCAGGGCACACTCAACCGGCATCGTTTTGAGCTGCAGCATGGACTGCATCGCAATGCGAGGCTTGCGCAGGACTGGCTCGCGTATGGCGAGACCAATTTTATCTTCGAAGTAATCGACATGGTCAAACCAGGCGAAGATCCAGCGTTCAATGCCGCACAAGAATTGGAAATGCTGGTTAGCCTGTGGTGCCAGGAAATCCCTTGTGTCGGCGAACTCGGCTACCACGAACCGAGGAGTCAACCTTGATGCACACGAATCTCGGCTTCTGTTTGGCGCTACACAGTGCCCACGCCAGCCTGCAACTCAAGCTTGACGACGAGTTGGGCATTTACCATGGCATCAGTTTCAACGACTTTGCGCTGCTGAATTTGCTTGCGCAAGCGGACGGTGGTCGGGTAAGCATTCCGGCACTCGTGCGTCCGATGGGGCAGCCTCAATCGGCTGTGCTGCGTCAGTTGATCGTGCTCGAGAAGATCGGCCTCGTGGTGCGCGACGGTGCGAATGGATTTCGTCAGGCCGTGCTTCGCCCAGCCGGGCGTGCGCTGGTAAGCGCCGCACGCGAGACTGCCGATAGCATTTGCACCGAAGCCGTTGCATCAATCGCCCCCGCAGCGCTTGAGATGGTTTCCGCAGCACTGGTAACGCTTGCACACACTCCAAACTTAGCAATCTCATGAGCAAGGCTATCGCGATGATTTGCTGGGTACGGGGCTACTTGCACAGTCTGGTGGTGCAACCGTGGTGCTGTAGTGACGCCGACCAAACGAGATACCGGAGCGCTCCCAAAAGGCGCGCAACACAAAAACATTTAATTGCCACACATCATGCCCAAGATTAAAGCGAACGGAATTGAAATTGAATACGATTGTTTTGGTAATCACGAGGCGGAAGCTGTTCTGCTGATTTCCGGTCTGGGTACGCAGATGATTCGTTGGAGCGAATCGTTTTGCCAGCTACTGGCCAATCAAGGCTACCGCGTGATCCGCTTTGACAATCGCGACGCTGGCCTTTCAACCCACTTCCATAGCGCGTCGATGCCAAATCTGGCTGCAATTGCCGATGCAATCTCTCGCGGCGAAACGCCCAATATGCCTTATACGCTGTTCGATATGGCGAACGACGCTGTAGAACTTCTCAATTCGTTGATGATCAAACGAGCGCACGTGGTTGGGAGATCAATGGGCGGCATGATTGCACAACTGTTGGCCAGCGAGCATGCTGAACGCGTTTTATCTCTGGTTTCCATGATGTCGAGTACTGGCAATCGTGATCTACCGCAGGCCAGCCCTGCAGTGATGGCGGCGATGACATCGCCCGCGCCACATCCGTTGAAAGATGAACAGGCCTACCTCGCACATTGCGTTGCCTTTTCTCAATTGATTGCCGGGCGAGGCTATCCGTTTGAGGAATCCGCACAACGTGAGCAAGCCTTGGCCGAAGTCAAACGTGCATACAACCCAAGCGGGTTTTGGCGGCACATCGCGGCCATCGCAGCAACCGGTGACTTAAGATCACGGCTAGCCAACATAAGTGCTCCAACGCTTGTGTTGCATGGGTCAGACGATCCACTGGTTCCCCCAGAAGCTGGGAAGGACACGGCGGCCCATATTAAAGGGGCAGAACTAAAGTTGCCCCCTAAGTCCAGACAATTATTCAAAGAGTTTAAGATAGTGCCTGTTTCTGCCACAGCTGCACGGCGCTGCCCCGTTATTCGCACTACATCACTACCGTGCTTTTCTTTTCCTGCATTTTTGAATCAGGCAGTTCAGCACCAAATTTATTCACGATCTTGGCACCACCGCCCACGCCTGAGCTATACACCGTTTCCGGTGTTTGATAACCCAATGATTGATGTTTACGCTCAGCGTTGTAGAACATAAAATAGTTCGCCAAGCCGATCACCAATTCCGGCATACTTTCATGCTTTTTCAAATACACTTCTTCATATTTCACACTGCGCCATAAGCGCTCAACAAAAATATTATCCAGCGCCCGACCGCAACCGTCCATACTGATTTTGATGCCGTTTCTAAGCAGCAGCCCAGTAAAGGCCTGGCTGGTAAACTGCGCACCCTGATCGGTATTAAAAATCTCCGGCGTTCCATGCCATTTTATGGCTTCTTCCAAGCAGTCCACGCAAAACCCCGCATCCATCGTGTTCGACAACCGCCAAGACAGCAGCTTCCGGCTGTACCAGTCAACTGGGTATTCCGGCGAACGTGACCGCTCATTCTGGTGAACGTGACCGCTGCGCATAAGATGGCGTTACGCGGTCAAATTTTAACCTCTACGGTCACGATAGGTCGATGTTTTTCTCCTTTTTGATGATTTTAGGGCGCTCCGTGCGCAGCGAATCGCCGGTCAGCGTAAAACGGTGGTTGCGCTGCATGATGCGGTCCAGAATGGCATCGGCAATGGTGGCGTCACCGATCCACGCATGCCAGTGCTCGACTGGCAATTGGCTGGTGATGATAGTGGCCTTGTGGCCCGCTCGGTCATCAATAATCTCAAGCAAGTCCGAACGTGTCATGCCATCGATGCTACCCATCCCCCAGTCATCAAGCACCAATACGTCGGTTTTTGCCAACTGCAGTAACCATTTGCCGAAGACGCCACTGCCGTGCCGGATGCGTAGTTCTTCCTGCAAGCGCGGGACGCGTTGGTAAATTGCTGAGTAACCCCGCCGGCATGCGTATTGCGCCAGTGCGCACGCCAGCCATGATTTTCCAGCCCCCGTTGGCCCCGTCACCAATACACTGTGCCCGGCGCTGACCCAGTCGCCCAAAGCCAGACTCATTACCTCGCGCCGGTCAATTCCGCGACCAGCGCGAACGTCAATATCCTCAATCGCCGCCTGCCCATATTTTAAATGCGCATTTTTTAGCAGGCGCAACAACTTGCGGTCATTGCGAGCATGGACTTCGCGATCAATCAGTAGCGCGATGCGTTCCTCGAAGCTCAAGGCGGTCACGCCGGGCTGTGCCATTTGTTCTTCAAGGCCTGCCGCCAGGCCGTCCAGTTTCAAGGTGCGCAGTTGCGCCAGTGTGGTGTGCATCATCATCGTCTTATTCCTTATTGATAGTAACCAGGGCCACGCAAGTGGGCATGCTCTGGGCTAATCCATTCATCGGCAGCCACTGGAACACTCTGGTCGCGGTTGTTCTTCAGAATGTCATTCACGTGGCGATACTGGCACGCGCCGATCTGCAGGGCCAGCATGCAAGCCGCCTCAAGTCGTCCCTTACCGTAACGCTTGGCCAGCGACAGCAGACCCAGACAAGCGCGGTAGCCATGCTCAGGATGTCGGTTTTCTGCCATCAAACGCGTGACCGCCTCGGCGCACGCAGGACCAATGCTCTCGCCCCAGTGGATCAAGCGCTGCGGCGTCCACTCCATCTGGGCACGGTGCGCCGCTGGCATGTGTGTGGCAATGGTGGTAAAGCCCCCGACACGGGCGTTACGAATGTGACTGGCGACACGTTGGCCGCGATGCAGTAACTCCACCGCAGTTGTGGTGATGCGCGCTTCGAGTTCCTGACCCACTAGAGTTTGCGGCACACTATAGCGATGGCGCTCGACTTCGACGTGGTAGTCAATATGAACCTTGACAGTTTTGAAGTGGGCCATTTCGTAGCGTTGTAGCGGCAACGACAGCAAGGCTGGCGCATCAATCTCGGCGAAGGTGCTGGCGCGGCTACCAGGGAGCTTCTGGAATGGCTTATCGTTAAGCTGTGTCAGCAAGGGCATCATCGCCTGATTGACCTCGTGCACACTACTAAACTGCTGGTGGCGCAGACGGGCCATGATCCAGCGTTCGACGATTTGCACCGCTGATTCTGCCTTGGCCTTGTCCTGCGGATGGTAAGGGCGTGCCGGTAAAATGGAGGTGCCATAGTGACGCGCAAAGTCGAGCACAGTGTCGTTGCTGCGCGGTTCGTAGCGGTTGGCGTCGGCGATCATTGCCTTCGGATTATCCGGCACGATGAGCTGAGTGACGCCACCATAAAATGCCAGCGCACGCGCCGTCGATTCGAGCCAGTCGGCCATTGTTTCATGCGGTGTGGCACATGCGTAGGTGTAGCTGGAGGCTCCCATCGAGGCCACGAAGATGTGCGCTCGGCCACCATCGGTGAGAGCGATGGTGGGGCCAGCATAATCGATAAACAGCTTCTCGCCAGCACGGTGGACTTGGCGCATTGAGCGTTTAAGTTGCTTTGCGAAGCGCCGGTAGTTATCGCAAAATTGTGAGTAGGCATAGGTCTGCTGGTCCGCATAGTCGGCGCGGTGTTCCTCCCAGAGCAGCATTAATGTCATGCCTTTGCGCCGCAACTCGTGGTGTATGCGACCGTAATCGGGTTGTACATAATCGCGTGTTTTTTGGGAGCCAACCAACAGGCGTCGCTCCAGCGCGGCCTCATCGAGGCTCTGTACTGCGGCCCAGTCCAGAGCGGCGGCAGCAGCTAGGCCTACGTACTTGGTAACGACACCCTTGGATAGCCCCAACGCATCGGCGATCTGTTGGTGCGACAGTTTGGCGTCAAGCTTAAGCCGTAATACATCCTTGATTTTACGCATATTGATCCTTGGTGCGGGCACACTTTCTCCAGTCAAAAGGCTAGAAGCGTACCCGGTAGATTGCAAAATGCGTAACACTATTATTGGGCAGTACAACGCCATTCCGGCATCGTGACCGTTGATTCCGGTATCGTGACCGCTGATTCCGCAAAAGGCATGAAATCGGTCACGTTCGCCCGGAATGGGCGGTCACGTTAAAATGGAATGACTGGTCACGATGCCGGAATCACTGGTCACGTTCCTCCGGAATACCCAGGAATCCTTACGGGCAAATAAATTCCCCGGCAAATCGGCGCGTCGAAGGACCTCGGCTAGATTGAGCCCCATATCGGCAATCATTAGTTTCCAGCCAGGCTGGACGAGAAACTCAGTGGCGTATTTCACCTATCAGAGCCCCATCTGCGCCTTGAGCCCACCGATGAAAGTGTCGTCGTCCTGAGACTTGCGATTCGCGATAAACTGCCGCGCGTCCTCACCAGCGGTGTAACGAAGCTGCTTCGTTCCGTCGGTTACTGCGCCAAAGATCACATCAGCCACGAGCTCTGGTGCCGATGCCTGCCGGGCCATGAAGCCAAACGCGGAAAACAGATGTTGCACCGTAGGCTGATATTCAACAATCGACTCGTCATTGCGGAAGTCGAAGGAACGACCGCCAAAATCGGTATGAATCAAGCCTGGTTCAACAATTTTCATTTTGACACCGATGGCTTCGAGTTCGTAGTAGAGGGCTTCAGACAGCCCTTCGACGGCGAATTTTGTACCGTGGTAAAGCGCGCCCAATGGAAATGCCATCTTGCCACCGATGGACGAAATGTTGACAATCGTGCCCGATCGGTGACTACGCATGTGAGGCAGTACCGCTTTGGTAACCGCAAGAAGACCAATGACATTGGTGTCGAACTGACGCCGAATTCTGTCCATGTCGAACGCTTCGAGCGGCCCGTAGGCACCGTACCCGGCATTGTTCAACAATGCATCGATCCGTCCAAAGCGTTCGATACCGCGGGTCATCGCTTGATCGATTGACTCCTTGTCGAGTACGTCAAGGCGCGTGACAAGTGTGTTCTCGAGGGCACTAAGTTCCTTCTCCCGATCAGGATTGCGCATGGTCGCGACGACGTTCCAGCCTTGGGCACAAAAATGTTTAGCGGTCGCTTTACCAATGCCACTGCTCGCACCGGTAATCAAAATGGTTTTGTTCATCTCAGTCTTCTCCAAAAAAACCGCGTGTTAACGGCGAACTGAATTTTAGAATACTATTTATATCTGATAACTGGCAAATGATGCCAATCCACATACATATCGCGTCATATTTGGTCCGCCAATCACACGTGCGAAGATTTTGGACTGCTGATCGGGGTTCAAATCCCTAATCTACGGATTTTTTAGAAACTGCTATCGGGCAACCAAGATTAGAAGGTTTTCGTATGAGATTGCAAACCAACAGTGTTTTTCGCGCATATTCGTAACTAAAAACAGCGAAAATTTATAGTTAGTAACTGTGGGTCCGCGAAAAGATATTTTCTTTGAAAAAAATGCACCAATATTCGGTTTCAAGTCTGTTCTGAAATTTTCATGGATTAGTGCTTGGAACCCTTCTATTGCGTTAGGAGTCCGTTTGTGCTTCGCTGAAAAGACCGAATCCTAATGGTTCGGAGCTCACCATCTGGTTCAGGCCTATGTGGATGACGTTGACCATTTCACCCTGTCTGGCAGCACTGCGGGCCATGTCTGGGGCATTAACAAAAACCCCGCCAAAGCGGGGTTCTGAAACAGGATTTCAGCAACATCAGCCATTACGATGCGAGGATGCGTCTTCTACCAGTTCCATTCCGAAACGACGTTCTACTGACTGGATACGCCAGCCTGACTCGGTTCGCACATAACCGATAACGTCTTCTAGATAGACCATATTGGGCGGCCCGGCATGACGACGGCTTGCGATGAATAGTAGCCAACGCGCATGCGCTCTTTCGCCATCGATCTGGATCACGGGATTGGTATAGCTGTGCATCGCGAAGTCGGTTGCACGGGTTCCCTCTTCTACGCCTACGACAATGGCCTCCAAACCTGCGGCGCGAACTCCCATCATCCGGCTTTGCCAAACGGCATCGGGCGCGAAAATGTCAGAAAGCGCGTTGATATCCACTGCGGCGCCCTCCCAGCCCTGGTTGACTCCAAGGGCATATTGTGCAGTTAGCTCGGCGATACGGCCAGCACCTTCAAGGCAGCCTCGGCGCTGTACAGCTCGCGCTCTACCCGCAAGGCCACGCTGTTGGCGGTTTCGCCCAGCGATCCAAGGGCGGCATCACGTTCGGCATTCTGCAGCAAGTTCAGCGCCATTCCCGAAGCCAGGATGACGGGAACTAAAATCCCGGTGGCCATCATTAAAAGGTAAGCGCGAATGTGCATCCAAAATACTCGGAAGTTGGAACCGAGGGGCTATAAAAGTATTGAAAATCAGCAAGTATAACGGGAAAACGTTGCTGGCACCGCTGGCAACACGCCGGAGCCCGAGACATGTGCATAATGTTTGCCATGCCGAACCGATATTTCAAGCTCGATGCCCACTTCACCGACGTGCGTACCGCTCTGGTCGCGGGTCTGACCACTTTCCTGACAAAGGCCTACATCACCTTCGTCAATCCGACCGTCCTCGGCGGTGCCGGCATGCCCAAAGCGGCCGTCTTCGCCGCGACCTGCCTGGCAGCCGCGCTGGGCAGCGCGAGGCGTAATTAATCAGCGGTTCCCTAGGGACATTGTTCTGCATTGTCTACGATTGTGCTTAACCTACTAAACGCTTCACGCTGTACCGCAGACAATTTTGAAGTGAAATGCTTCGCCACTATGGCTGCATGTATAGGATCTGCCTCCAACCGAAGCACGTCACCATAGTTTGTAATCTTGACAATCGTCCCAGCTGACGTGACCTTTTCACGCTCAACCAAACCTCTTTCTTCCATTCGGTGGAGGTGGTGGGAAAGTCTCGTCCTATCCCATCGCATCGAGTTGGCCAAATCCTGTTGTCGGCACGATGCGCCAGGTGACTCAGCAAGACGAGAAAGTATGCCGTGATCTGCCCCAGAAAGTTGGGTTAAATGCACCAACTCGCGTTCTATAACGAAGTTGATTTTTTCATACGTCTGGCGAAAGCTGCGCCAAAGATCCCGGTCTGCTGTAGCTGAACTTTTCATATGCCCCTATAATTTATGTTGACATGTCTACAGAATTTAGGCATTGTGTAGATACGTCAACATTATATAGGGTTTCATTATGAACGCAATGATCGTTAACGCGGATGCCAGCCCGTCCGCTACGCAAGTAGACCGTCCTGTAGAAACGACGCCGGGAAATTTCCACAACCTTGGGCTTCCTTTTGTTCTGCAGAACCAATCCGGGTTCAACTTTTGGGACGTAAAAACCGGCGACTACTTCATTGAGATGGAAGGTCGATACTATGGTTGGGATAACGCTACAGTTCAGATATCTGAAGTCGGCTGTGGTTATGGTGCACCTTCGCACATGCATAGCGTAGAAGAAATTTTCGTACTAGTCGAGGGGGAAGGCGCTATCGTAATCGATGGTAAAACTTTCCCAATCAAAGCACCATGTGTCGTCCGAGTTCCACCTAATACTCCTCACGCGATCGTCTCGCTGGGCACGGGTCGGATGAAAATGGTCGATTTTTTTCCGACTAATCATTCTGGCGGCGCTCCTAGTGACATGCTTGATCCCTTCGAATACATTAAAACTGGAGGAAATGAGCGAAATGCCATGATCGACAATTTTAAGAAAATTCTTGCTGATTTTGATGCCGACCGGGATGGAAAGCTTTCGAAAGACGAGGCGCCGATCATGTTACGAGATTCCTTTGAAAGGTATGATACCGACGGAGATGGATTTATTACCCTCGACGATGCAAAGACATGGTAGCCTGGAAGGTGGATACTTCCATTGTCGAAAAGCTCGACTCCAAGATCATGATTCCGCTGTTCGCTATTGTGGCAGTGGACGCTATAGGAGCTGGAGTTATATTGCCGTTGCTTCCCTTCTATGCTCTTCATTTCGGATGCACGCCCATCGTATTAGGTATCTTGGTGGCATCATTCGCGTTAAGTCAATTTATCGCGGCACCTTGGATTGGGCAGTTATCCGATCAGCATGGTCGTAAGCCAATACTGCTTGTTAGTCAATGCGGCACATTTTTAAGCCTCATACTTTTAGCATGTGCTAACAATCTTTGGCTCTTATTTATAGCACGCATAATTGATGGAATTACATCTGGAAATATTTCTGTTGCTGCCGCACTAGCAATAGATCATAGCACGCAGCGAACGCGGAAGCAGGCCATTGGGGTTATCAGTGCGGCGATTGGCGTTGGAATGGTGATCGGGCCATCACTCTCCAGCGTTTTGGTGCGTTACTCAATAACCGCTCCAATCTGGGGCGCTGCCTGTCTTTCAGCGTTGAGTTTTTTTACAACTTGGCTGATGCTGAACAAAAATACTTCCCGTCCCTCAAACGTTACGGTTACAAAGGCAGAAATTTCTATTTGGAAGTTCAGAGATATTGCCGGGTTGCCGCAAGTGTTAGCAATACTGGCGGCGTTTTATCTGGTTATGGCGATGTACATTTCACAGGCCGCGCTGTTCTTGAGTTCACGATTTTCCTTTCACAGCCAGCCCTTCGGTCCTAAGGAAATAGGAATCGTCTTTGCTTGTTCTGGTGCAATCAATATATTCGTTCAGTTAGTAGCAATAAAAAAAATCGGAAGAATTATTAACGATAAAATGATCAGCGTCTGGGGCTTTGTATTTTTAGGGTCGGGATTTATTATCCTCGGTACAGCGCAAACTCTAGTCACACTTGCGACGTCAATCATTTTAATCAGTCTAGGTGGATCGGTAATCCGACCTACACTCACCGCGGCTCTAACAAATTTAGTGCCGCGCAGCCAGCAGGGAGCAATTATGGGGCTAAACACTTCAATTATGGCCATGTTTAACGTTTTAGGCCCTCTCATTGCCGGTGTCGCAATAAATCGAGGATGGTACGCTGGCTGGGCATATTCCCTTTTTGCTATTTCAGCATGTGCAACACTATTCATGGTGGGGTTTATCATTAATAGGGTCTGGCCGTTAGCGACGCAATAATTAATTACCTATAGAAACCCCTAACTTTGCAGTTGCCACCTTTGGCATATATCGATAATCGTTAACACACGAAAAAACGTTAAAAGGATGCCATAATCATTGATTTTTATTATTTTAGCCACTTGACCGGATTAACCAAGATAAGTGAAGGCGAGGCCGAGAAATCTTAGTCAAGTCCGCTCAGTGCGGAATACAACCAGTCGGAAAACAAGTGTTTGGCGACAGATCGACAGGCGACACCGGAAGCTTACACGTGAAGGCGTGTGAAGGCGTAAAAAATATGCGGAAAACTATGTCGTCATGAGTTAGCATACGCCAACCACACTGCATAGGTTTTCCGTATATGCTTATCGGGTACATGCGAGTTTCGTCCGAGTCGGACCGTCAAAACACCGATTTGCAGCGCGACGCGCTGCTGGCGGCGGGTGTCGATGCCCGGCACCTGTATGAAGATCGCGCTTCCGGTGCCAAGGATGATCGGCCCGGCTTGGTCCAGGCGCTTGAATTCGTGCGGCCTGGTGACGTGCTCGTTGTCTGGAAGCTAGACCGGCTTGGACGTTCGCTGCCGAACTTGCTCACCATCGTGAACACGCTGAAAGACACACAGGTTGCTTTTCGTTCCCTCACCGAAGGCATGGACACCACGACAGCGTCAGGCGAATTGCTGTTCCATGTGTTCGGCGCGCTCGCCCAGTACGAACGCGGCTTGACCAAGGAGCGCGTGACCGCCGGGCTCGCAGCCGCGCGCCGGCGCGGCCGTGTAGGTGGCCGTCCGCCAGCGATCACCGGTGAGAAGCTGGACTCCATTGTTGCCGCCCTGAACGGTGGCATGTCCAAGGCTGCTGTATGTCGAACCTTCGGAGTCAAGCGCACCACGCTGATTGAAACGATCGCACGAATCGGCGGAACCGGGAAAACGTAACGCATGCCGCGCCGATCCATACTTTCCGCGACGGAGCGGGACAGCCTGCTGGCACTCCCGGAAAGCCAGGACGACCTAATTCAGCATTACAGCTTCACTGAGTCCGATTTGTCCTTGATTCGGCAGCGTCGAGGCGACGCCAACCGGCTCGGCTTCGCCGTTCAGTTGTGCCTGCTGCGCTATCCGGGCTATGCGCTGGCGGTCGACATGCCGGTGCCGGCCCCGATCATCCAGTGGATATCCCGCCAGATACAAAGCGATGCCGCCGCTTGGTCGCAGTATGGCGTGCGCGATCAGACCCGACGCGAACACTTTCAGGAATTGCGCGCCTACCTTAGCCTGTCCGCGTTCGGCCTGCCGGATTTTCGCAAGCTGGCGCATAGCCTTGCAGATCTCGCCATGCAGACCGATAAAGGGTTGGTGCTCGCAGCCCAAGCCTTGGAGACATTACGGCAGCGTAATATCATTCTACCGACTCTGGCGGTGATTGAGCGGGCCTGCGCGGAAGCCGTGACGCGCGCCAACCGCCGCATCTATCGGGCATTACTGGAGCCGCTACAGCCGCATCACCTGCGGGGATTGGATAATCTGCTCAACGTTGCGCCGCACTGTTGGCGCCGACTGAATATTGACCCACCCTGCCGATTGAATATTGACCCAGGGCGAGTTGCTGTTTTGTGAACCAGCAATTGTGGATAAGTCTAACAAACAGTTGGTTTTTAACCTATTCATTTGTCGTGTTACCCAGGTTAAGTAGTTGCGGGGTAGTCACTTCGGGCGTAGCCCGAAGTGACTACCCCGCGCGCAAACTTAACGTGCCTCTTCTTCCTTTTCTGCTTTTCCTCCTCCCTTGCGCCCTTGTTCACGCGATTGAATTCTGACTTTGGCTGCCGAACTGCTGTGATGGAAACGGTAGGATTCGTTACCCGTTTCGACGATATGGCAGTGATGCGTCAGTCGATCCAACAACGCTGTCGTCATCTTGGCATCACCAAATACACTAGACCATTCCGAGAAGCTGAGGTTGGTCGTGATGATCACGCTGGTATGTTCGTACAATTTAGAGAGCAGGTGGAACAGTAACGCACCACCAACCTGGCTGAATGGGAGGTAACCTAGTTCATCCAGAATGACGAGGTCCAAACGACTCATCTGCAGCGCAAGTCGTCCTGCCTTGCCGTCCCGTTTTTCCTTTTCCAGTAGATTGACTAGATCCACGGTCGAATAAAAACGAACCCGTTTTCCTTTTGTGGTAATGCCAGAGACAGCAATGGCCGTAGCAATGTGGGTCTTGCCTGTACCTGGCCCACCAATAAATACCGCGTTCTGTGCTGTGTCCGTAAACGCCAATGTGGCCAGTTGTTTGACCAGCACCTGATCGACACTGGATGAGCTAAAGTCAAATCCGGCCAGATCACGATGTACCGGAAACTTGGCCATGGCCATTTGATGACGTATTGATTTCATGCCGCGCTCTGTAAATTCAGCCTTTAGAAGATGTTCAATAATCCATTGGAGCGGCTCTGTGGGTGTGGTGCCCTGCGTTACCAATTCTGCCCAGGCGCTGGACATGCCGTGCAGGCGTAAGGAATTTAATTCTGCTGTGATGTTGTTCATTATTGCTCTCCCTGTGTGCTGGTTGTGACGTCATCCAGCTCTCGTAAGCTGTCATAGCGCTCAGTATTTGCTACTGGCGCTTCTTTTAATTCCAGACTGGTTTCGACAGTCTCTGATACTGGGCTTCCATCTAATCTGGCCAATACATTCAGAATGTGTTCAGCACTGAGCGCGCCGGATTCGTTGACCAACTCAACCGCAACCAGCACGACATCCAACCCTACAGTCGGCACGGTGGCCAATACTTGCGCCATAATCCGGTCACCGCCTGCATGACGCATCAACCCTTGTTTCAATCGCATCAAAGGCGCTGGCATGTCTGCAAAGGGTGCGCCGTTTCGAAGTGCGCCGGGCTTACGCTGGATTAGAGGGATGTAGTGTTGCCAGTCATAGCAAATCAGCGCACGTTCCGTTAACCGGAGATGACGGGCAACGATGACATCATTGGCGATGACGCTGACGTGGTTGGGATAGAGACGCGTGCTGACCAGTTGACCGGCCAATTCGCAGGGGACGGAGTATCGATTGCGGTGCGCGCTGATCAAGCAGGTTGATGATACACGCGCCAGTTTCTCAACGTAACCGTCAAATGGTGCTGGCATCGGCATCATTTCAGCGCGCTCATGTTCCAGCATTTCTGCCACACTAAACGCATCATGCTCTGGGTGTCGCAACTCACTCCAGAGAGCACGGCAGCGTTCGCCCAGCCAGACATTGAGCTCGGCAAAGGATGAGAATTGACGTTGCTGCGCCTCGATCCAGATTCGCCGTCGGCTGTCTTGCACGTTCTTTTCGACGATGCCTTTCTCCCAACCTGACGCCACATTGCAGAAATCGGAATCAAACAAATAGTGGGCGCACATCACGGCAAAGCGAGCATTGACCGTGCGGCCTTTGCTTTTGTTGACCTTGTCGACGGCCGTCTTCATGTTGTCGTAAATGCCGCGCCGGGGAATGCCACCCAGCGCCGTGAAGGACCGGGTGTGGGCATCAAACAGCATTTCATGGCCCTGGCTGGGATACGCAACCAACCAGAACGCACGGCTGGCGCACAGTTTGAGATGGGACACCTGCATGCGCCGATATACGCCGCCGATGACTAAACCTTCTTCGCTCCAGTCGAACTGAAAGGCTTCACCCAGTTCAAATTTTAATGGCACAAAGGCATGAGGTGCTTTGCCTTCACGGCCGCGCCAGTCACGGATGAAATCGGTGACGCCACTATAACTACCGTCGTAACCTTGGCCCTTGATTTGAGTAAACAGAGCTTTGGCGGTTCGCCGGTCTTGTTTGAGGCGATGTGCATCCGCTTTGAGAGCTTGCTCCAATTCGGCATGATAAGGACTGAGTTTCAGCGGCCCAAGTCCGCGCCGGTAGGATGGAACTGATAATTCACCTTCTGGTTTCCTGAGCCAGGTGCGTATCGTATTGCGCGACAGACCTGTGCGCCTGGAAATTTCATGCAGCGACAGTTTGTCGCGTAAAAACATCCGCCGTATCTTGCCTAACATGTCCATAGTGATCACCTTTTTCTCCCTGCCTAACTATTAGGCAGGGTAAGTAGAACACCTGGGTCAATTTTGAGTCGGCATAACTCCTGTTAGTGGGTCAATTTTCGGTCGGCGGCAACAGGGGTCATGAGCGTGCCAAATGTGCCTGCCGCTGTGGCGGGAGCCTTTCAATTTATTTTAAGGTTGTTCTTCAGTGCCCGTGACCTGCAACTGCATATTTTCTGTAATATTACTTTCGACGGTTGCCGTACAATCCAAAGGCAAACGGTACTTTTAACTTAAAATCAAATTCATCGATCGCGGCTTTGAGTACTTTTAACGGTTTTTGGTGCTGGTAGTTTTCAGCATGTGCAGACTCGACAATCTTTCTGCTGACACCAATGGCGGTCAAAATGTTGGCATCAATATGTCCGACCAACGCCATGTTCAAGATAATGTTGTTGCTGGTCGTTGATATCGATGAAATAAATGTATGCCTGAACGAATGGAATACAAGTTGCGGATCAGATAAATTGATCGAGTCCATATACTCCCCAAATCGCCGAGATGGATTCTTTCCATAATTGGAAGGTGGAATAAGTTCGCCGGTCTTAGCGTCATATTTTGGTTCCTTTTTCAGTTCTGGAAATAGCAATTGTTCGTTGCGTTTGCGCACAGTTTCCACGTAGTCCAGAAATCCACTGTTAATAATTTCCTTGTGCAACGGCACTTTACGTTCCGAGTTATCGTTTTTCATGCGAGGAATATCAAAATACCAGATTCCGTCCTCCTGTTTTATATTCTTGATTTCTAGCGAAGCAAGCTCTTCAAGTCGTGCACCTGTATAAAGGGCAAGAAATGGTAGCCAGTAGTAGTTCGGCTTTAGATTGTTAAAATTGCAATATGTCTCTTTTGAAAATATCTGATCAATTTGCTCGGAGTTGAATGCCAGGTAAGATACTTCTTTTTCGACTTTGGGAAATAGCTTGCCCTCAAATGGATTATAAAATTCGATGCGCTGATTCCAGCCTTGTGCTGTTCTGAATAACTCCGTCAGAGCACCGATTTTTTTGTTGATGGTTTTTTTCTGAATTTGTGTAGCTTGCAGGTGCTTGCGGTACGCCATTACGTCTTGATCTTCAAATTTGTTAACACGTCGATCACCAGCAAATTTCATGAAGTGATGAAACTGAGAACGCTTGTTTCGCCGTGATTTTATCGTCTGATCGGTTATTTCTTCGTCAATATAGGCATCAATCATCGCCGAAAGCAGGGGTAACTCAGTCTGTGCGGGTGCTGGTTGGTTGAGGATTTTTGTGATGATGTTTTGTTCTGTCTGAATCCGTGTTTCTCGCATGGCTCGTTCAGCAGCTTCTATTTTTAGATTTTCCTGTTCTAAAAGCTTCAGAGCAATTTCGTGGTCGCGTTCTTCTTTGCGATAGGCTCTGTACTCGGCGGCATCGGCTGAACTGGTCGTTTCGACCTCGACCGTACCATCGGAATGTGTCTTTTCCTTCCATTGCTTGATGTTATCAATATCGATATTCAAGTCAGACAAGTCAGGTTTGGATGATGCCGATTGTATTGCCATATGTTTTTTTAGATTAAATGTCAGAGCAATAATTCTAGCTCTAGTTGGGTCTTTTGTGCGCAAAGAAAATTTTTGCGACTTACCTTGATGGTAGACGCGGAGATAGAACACGCCGTGGCGTGACACACATAAGTGGTTTATTTTGAGCATGACGGTCTCACTGACCGTCTCACTTGAAGGGTAAAAACCCATCAATTTACATAGCTCTAGTCTATATAAATCAATGGGTTACGGTGAAAATTGGTGGAGTCGGCGGGAATCGAACCCGCGTCCAGAAGCACTCTACAGACAGTTCTACATACTTAGTGCTGCCATTTGATTTAACCCGTACCACGCGGACGCACGCGCTTGGGACAGACGAGTAACCTATTATTTAAGCCCTGACCAAGTTACCCGGCCTGAGACGATTCCATATGAATGTCCTTACTGCTGTTGCCAGCCCACCCTATGGACGAGGTGGTGTAAGGTTAGCCGGTATTACGCGGCTAATGCGTACGAATTATCGTTTGCAGTTGTAAATGTTCAGATTGTATTTACGAGGTAGTCTGGCCTCGGTATGCCCTGCGCTGCTTTGCAACCCCTGTCGAAACCTGGTCGACCCCTAAGCTCTGCTAGTATAGCGCAATTTTGTCAACCGTGTTGTTGCTTTCAGCTTCACAAGCTTGTTCATGCTTGGCGCGTATCAGTTCCAGCAATTCCAGCGGGCTATCGACGATGGCGTCGGCATTCCATTGTCGTGGTGTGGTCGCGCCACAATAGCCCCAGGCGGCGGCGATGCTGGTCATCTCGGCGGCTGCGGCGGCTTCGATGTCGCGCAGGTCATCGCCGACGTACCAACAATCCTTGGCGGCAATGCCAAGCTGTCGCGCAGCTTCGAATAAAGGTGCGGGATGCGGTTTCGGGTGTGCCGTCGTGTCACCGGAAATCACACAGCGTGCTTGTTCAAGCTCAAGCAGGGGAATGAGCGGCTGGGTGAAGCGCATGGCTTTGTTGGTGACGATGCCCCAGGCAATGCCGAGCGAGTCGAGACCGTGCAAGAGTGCCGGGATGTGCTCAAACAATTGGCTGTGCTCGGCAATGGAGGCGGCGTATTGATCGAGAAATTCCATGCGCATCGCTTCATACGTTGGGTCGTCGGGGGTGAGTTGGAAACCGGCCGCGAGCAGGCCGCGTGCACCGGCTGAAGCGTGCGGGCGCAGGCTTTGGTAATGGGCGGGAGGCAGATCGCGGCGTTCGCGCATGACGTTGATGGCGGCGGCCAGGTCGGGCGCGGTATCGGCAAGGGTGCCGTCGAGATCGAATAGTATGGCTTGGGGATTATGCATTGGGCCTTGGTGGTAGGCACGGGCTGTAGCAGCCCGTGCGGGTGGACTCAGAGCGGGCGAGTGCAGGCAATCATGTAATTGACGCTGGTATCTTGGTTGAGGCTGTAGATCTTACTCAGCGGATTGTAGCTCATGCCTTTGATGGCCTGTAATTCCAGGCCGGCGTTACGTACGTCTTGTATCAGTTCGGCCGGGGTGATGAATTTTGCGTAATCATGGGTGCCCTTGGGTAGTAGTTGCAGCAGGTATTCGGCACCGATGATAGCGAACAAGTACGATTTGACGTTACGGTTGAGGGTGGAAAAAACACCCGCCCACCTGGTTTGACTAAGCGCGCGCAAGCGCGGATCACTGAGGCGGGATCGGGCACGTGTTCCAGCATTTCCATGCAAGTGACGATGTCGTACTGAGCCGTTTCGGCTTCGGCCATTTCTTCGGCGGCGATTTTTTGGTAGCGCACCTTGACGCCGGATTCCAAGCCGTGCAGATCGGCTACCTTGAGGGCTTTCTCGGACAGGTCGATGCCAGTCACGAGTGCGCCTTTGTTGGCCATGGATTCGGCCAGAATACCGCCACCGCAGCCAATATCAATAACTTGCTTGCCTGCCAGTGGCGCGAGGTGGTTGATCCATTCCAGACGCAGCGGGTTGATGTCATGGAGCGGACGGAATTCTGAGCTCGGATCCCACCAACGATGGGCGAGGTCACTGAATTTTTGAATTTCTGCTGGGTCGGCGTTGAGAGTAGACATGAGTGATCGCTGTGCACCGTGGTGCGAAGGGCAAAGACCGTATTGTAGGCCATACTCGCGTCGGCCGCATTGTTGACGTGTGTCGTTGAGCGGGATGGGTAGTTTGTATGTAGTTATCGGGCAATAAAAAACCCCGCCGTGGCGGGGTTTTTTCCTGAAACAAAACCAGGTTTTGTCAGAACTTAATGCTTATTTGCTTACGCTGCGGGTACCAACAACTTCGATTTCCACGCGACGGTTTTTGCTGCGGCCATCGGCTGTTTTATTGTCAGCAACAGGTTGTTTTTCGCCTTTGCCTTCAGTGTAAACACGGTTGGCTGCGATACCTTTGCTTACCAGATATGCTTTGACTGCTTCAGCACGACGGATAGACAATTTTTGGTTATAAGCAGCGGAACCGACGGAGTCAGTGTGACCAACAGCAACAACTACTTCCAGGTTGATAGCTTGCAATTTCGAAGCCATGTCGTCCAGTTGTTTTTTGCCTTCTGATTTCAGTACAGCTTTATCGAAATCAAACAGTGCGCTGGCAGCAAAACTGACTTTTTCCGAAGTAACAACAGGAACGATCACTTTCGGAGCTGGTGCAGGAGTGACAACAGGAGCTGGGGCAGGAGCTGGAGCAGGAGCGGCTTCGGCTACCAATGGTGCATCGCAACCTGGCAATGCATCAGCTGGTGTCCAGAAGCCAGTGCGCCAGCACAGACCGAACGGATCACGTGCAACAACACCACGGCTGTCTTGGACGTAAGCACTTGTTGGTGTGCTTGCTTTGATGTCTTGTTGTTGTGCGGAAGCAGAAAAGGATGCCACTGCGGACGCTGCGATAACGAGCTTAACTAAAATTTTCATATTTCTCCTCTCGAGTGAGATTGAATTACCGCAGATACACTGCGCAAATTACTGCATAAAAACCAGATAATACCACGTGCTTGATCACAATACTATTTCACTAAACAGGCTTTTCGTCAATCTTCGATATTCTGCCATATTTCATGGCTTTGTAACTGCTGTCGCTATGTCGGTAAAGTAAGGCATGGTTAAATATGTCGTGATTTGGCAACATAATGCAGGCAGTTTCTCGGTAGTAAGCCGATTGATGTCATTTTATTATAATTATTTTTCTGCAGAGAAATTGATCTGTATCATGTGCAATCGCGCGTAGCTGGCGAAGTTAATTGCGCCGGCGCTCTAATGTTTGTGCTTTGCGGCAAATTCATGCGCTCATCCACGGTGTTTATACGCGCTGTTCTGAGTGGCCGCGCTTGTTCTTCTGGCTGCTTAGTGCTCGCTGCCGTGGTAGTGCCCATGGTTTGGCGTGGTCCAATTTGCTAGAAATGGCGCTGATGGCCCTGCAGGCATGTTAGAATCAAGAGTTAAACCTCAGGTCAATTCGGGTCGGCTGAAATTTTTACCCAGCTCACAAAGCCCGCTACGGATTGTCATTGATGTCATCAATTAACCAAGCTTTAACTTGCCGGCCTGCCAATGGATCAATTCGCAAAAGAAACACTCCCGATTTCCCTTGAAGAAGAAATGCGCAAGAGCTACCTCGATTACGCCATGAGCGTGATCGTCGGTCGTGCCTTGCCGGATGTGCGTGATGGCTTGAAGCCTGTGCATCGTCGCGTGCTCTTCGCGATGCATGAAATGAATAATGTGTATAACCGTCCTTTCGTCAAATGCGCGCGCGTTGTCGGTGAAGTGATGGGTAAGTATCACCCGCATGGTGACGCCTCGATTTACGATACGCTGGTGCGCATGGCGCAAGATTTTTCTTTGCGGTATACATTAGTCGATGGTCAGGGGAACTTCGGTTCGGTCGATGGCGATAATGCGGCGGCGATGCGCTACACCGAGTGCCGACTCGATAAAATCGCTAATGAAATTCTGGCTGACATCGAAAAAGAAACCGTCGATTTCGTGCCTAACTATGATGGCAAGGAAAGAGAACCATCGGTGCTGCCGACGCGGATCCCGAATCTGCTCATCAACGGTGCTTCCGGTATTGCGGTTGGTATGGCGACGAATATTCCGCCGCATAATATTACTGAGGTCATCAACGGTGCCTTGCATGTATTGCGTAATGCCGATTGCAGCATCGATGATTTGATCGAAATCATTCCGGCACCGGATTTTCCTACCGCCGGTATTATTTATGGCGTCTCCGGTGTGCGTGATGGTTATCGTACCGGGCGCGGCCGAGTAGTCATGCGCGCTAAAACGCATTTCGAAGAGTATGGGAAAGAAAATCGCACGGCCTTGATCGTTGACGAATTGCCTTACCAAGTGAATAAAAAATCGCTGCTTGAGCGCATCGCCGAGCTGGTGCGTGATAAAAAGCTTGAAGGCATTTCCGATATTCGCGATGAATCGGATAAGTCGGGCATGCGTGTTGTGATTGAGCTCAAGCGTGGCGAAGTGCCGGACGTGGTCTTGAATAATCTGTACAAGCAAACGCAGTTGCAAGATACCTTCGGCATGAATATGGTAGCGCTGGTCAATGGCCAGCCTAAGCTGCTTAATCTCAAGCAAATGCTCGAGTGTTTCCTGTCGCATAGGCGTGAAGTGGTGACGCGTCGTACCGTGTTCGAATTGCGCAAAGCGCGCGATCGCGGTCATGTGCTCGAAGGTTTGGCGGTCGCCTTGGCGAATATCGATGATTTCATCGCCATCATCAAAGCGGCACCGACGCCACCTATCGCCAAGCAAGAATTGATGACGCGGGCCTGGGACAGTTCCATGGTGCGTGAAATGTTGACTCGTACCGCTGCCGATAATCCGGCCGGTATCGCTGCCTTCCGTCCGGAAAATTTACCGGTACATTACGGCATACAAACCGACGGTCTGTATAAATTGTCGGATGATCAGGCGCAAGAAATTCTGCAGATGCGTTTGCAACGCTTGACTGGTCTGGAGCAGGATAAGATCGTCAACGAGTATAAAGACGTGATGGCAGAAATCGCTGATTTACTCGATATTTTGTCTAAGCCTGAACGTGTCACCGTGATCATCACCGATGAGTTGACCTTGGCTAAAAACGAATACGGCGAAGGCAACAAGGATGTACGTCGTTCTGAAATTACGCACAACGCTACCGATCTCGAAACCGAAGATTTGATCACGCCGCAAGATATGGTCGTAACCTTGTCGCATACCGGTTACATGAAGTCGCAGCCCTTGTCGGAATACCGTGCACAAAAACGCGGCGGCCGTGGCAAGCAAGCTACTGCTACCAAAGATGATGACTGGATCGAACAACTATTTGTTGCTAATACTCATGATTACATCTTGTGTTTCAGTAATCGTGGCCGTTTGTATTGGCTCAAAGTGTGGGAAGTGCCGCAGGGTTCGCGTACTTCGCGCGGCAAGCCTATCGTCAATATGTTCCCCTTGCAAGATGGTGAAAAAATCACCGTGATTCTGCCTTTGTCGGGCGTGAATCGCAGCTTCCCGGAAGACCATTATGTCTTTATGGCGACTAGTCTTGGTACGGTCAAGAAAACACCACTGAAGGATTTCAGTAATCCGCGTAAAGCCGGCATCATCGCCGTCGATCTCGATGACGGTGATTTCCTCATCGGTGCCGCGCTGACTGATGGCAAGCATGATGTGATGCTGTTTTCTGATTCCGGCAAAGCGGTGCGCTTCGATGAAAATGATGTGCGTCCTATGGGCCGTACGGCGCGTGGTGTACGCGGTATGAATCTTGATGAAGCGCAGCAGGTTATTGCCTTGTTGGTCGCAGAAAACGAACAGCAATCGGTACTGACGGCAACCGAAAATGGTTACGGCAAACGCACGCCGATTCTTGAGTATACGCGCCACGGTCGTGGTACCAAGGGCATGATTGCGATTCAAACGTCCGAGCGTAACGGCAAGGTCGTCGCTGCGACGCTGGTGGAAGCGGCGGATGAAATCATGCTCATCACTACGGGCGGCGTACTGATACGCACACGGGTAGCGGAAATTCGCGAAATGGGCCGCGCCACACAAGGTGTGACTTTGATCGCTGTGGAAGATGGCACCAAGCTTTCCGGCTTGCAGCGCATTGTTGAAACCGATGCCGATACCGATGCCGTGGAAGCGATCGGTGAGGCGGACGACGGCGCGGAAGCGGCCAGCGAGTAATCACGAGGTAAGTAAGAACGAGGCAAGTAAGGGATGAGCGCGATGACGACGATTTATAATTTTTCAGCAGGTCCGGCCGTGTTGCCGCAAGCGGTATTGCAACAGGCTGCGGCCGAAATGCTCGATTGGCATGGCAGCGGTATGTCGGTCATGGAGATGAGTCATCGTGGTAGCGAGTTCATGTCGATTCTGGCAGCAGCACAGCGCGATTTACGCGATTTGCTGGCGATTCCCGATAATTATAAAGTCTTGTTCTTGCAAGGCGGCGCGATCGCAGAAAATGCGATCATTCCGATGAATTTAGTCGGACGCAAAGCACAGCCGGCCACAGTTGACTATATCAATACCGGTTCTTGGTCGAGCAAGTCGATCAAGGAAGCGGCCAAATATTGTCAGGTCAATGTGGCGGCTTCGTCTGCGGCGCAGCAGTTTTCCAGCATTCCGCCGCGTGCCGACTGGCAGCTTAGCGCTGATGCGGCTTACGTGCATATCTGCAGCAATGAAACCATCGATGGGGTGGAATACCAGTTCGCCCCTGAGGTTGCCGCCGCCACTCATGGCGCGCCGCTGGTGGCCGATATGTCGTCACATATTTTGTCGCGCGTCATCGATGTCTCGGCGTATGGTGTCATTTATGGTGGGGCGCAAAAAAATATCGGTCCGGCCGGTTTGACTATTGTCATTGTGCGCGAAGATTTGCTCGGTCATGCTTTGCCGTGTTGCCCCTCGGCATTTGACTGGAAGCTGATCGCCGATAATGATTCCATGTACAACACCCCGCCGACCTATGCGATCTATATTGCCGGCTTGGTATTCCAGTGGCTTAAGCGGCAGGGCGGTGTGGCGGCGATGGAGCAACAGAATATTGCCAAGGCCAAGCTCTTGTATGATTATCTCGACCAGAGTGATTTTTATGAAAACCGCATCGCACCCGATTGCCGCTCGCGCATGAATGTGCCCTTCTTTCTTAAAGATGAAAGTTTGAATGCGGCCTTCTTGGCCGCGGCCAAAGAGCGCGGTTTGCTGCAATTGAAGGGACATAAATCGGTAGGCGGCATGCGCGCCTCGATTTATAACGCCATGCCACTGGCTGGCGTACAGGCGCTGCTTAGTTTTATGCATGATTTTGCACTGACGCCTGCCTGAGTAGTCCAAGGATGTGCCCGGCGTTGATCGACGCCTGCGGCAACCCATTGCCAGCTTGGTTCTGGACCGTGTGGTGTTGCCGGACCCGACCACAAGTCTGGTGAGCGGACAGTCTTATTCTCCGCAGTGCGCTGCCGGCGCACTGTCATCATT
The DNA here is from genome assembly GCF_034347425.1 of Undibacterium sp. CCC3.4. Taxonomy (GTDB): domain Bacteria; phylum Pseudomonadota; class Gammaproteobacteria; order Burkholderiales; family Burkholderiaceae_D; genus Undibacterium. Next base: position 374,982 of record NZ_CP133779.1, on the reverse strand, counting down.
ATTCAACACGGTTTTCAGGTATTCCATGAGCGACAATAAATTACTCCCTTTGCGTCATCAAATTGACGCCATCGATACACAAATTCTCGATTTACTCAATGCCCGTGCGCGCGTAGCCGAGCAGGTTGGTCACGTCAAAGCAGAAACCAATGCACCGGTGTTTCGCCCGGAGCGCGAAGCGCAGGTTTTGCGCAGCGTGGCCGAACGTAACCCGGGGCCTTTGCTGAGTGCCGATATTCAATTGATTTTCCGCGAAATCATGTCGGCTTGCCGGGCCTTGGAGCGGCGTGTGGTCGTGGCCTTTTTGGGCCCGATCGGTACCTTCAGCGAACAAGCGGTGTATCAACAATTCGGCCACGCCATCGAAGCCTTGCCATGTGTGTCGATTGATGAAGTGTTTCGCGCTACCGAAGCGGGTACGGCTGATTTTGGCGTGGTGCCGATAGAAAATTCGACCGAAGGGGCGGTGAATCGTACCCTCGATTTACTGTTGCAAACCAGTTTGATTATCAGCGGCGAGTTGGCCATTCCGGTGCAGCACAGTTTGATGAGTAAGTCGGGCGGCATGGCTGGGGTGACGCGCATTTGCGCCCATTCGCAAGCGCTGGCGCAATGTCAAACTTGGCTCAATCAGCATTATCCGCAAATCGAGCGGCAAGCGGTGGCCTCGAATGCCGAAGCGGCGCGTATGGCCAGCGGAGACGCTGGTGTGGCGGCGATTGCCGGTGAAATCGCCGGCCAACAATATGCGCTCGGCATTGTCAGTACCCATATTCAAGATGATCCACATAACCGCACCCGTTTTGCCGTGATTGGTCGCTTGCAGACCACGCCGAGCGGGAAAGATCAAACCTCGATCGTGCTGGCCACGCCCAACAAGGCTGGTGCCGTATACAAGTTGCTCGCACCTTTAGAGGTGCATGGGGTGTCGATGACGCGCTTCGAGTCGCGTCCTGCTCGTACCGGCAATTGGGAATATTATTTCTATGTCGATGTCGAAGGGCATGTGCAAGAGGCCAAGGTCGCTGCGGCCATGGCCGAGCTCAAGGATCAAGCCGCCTTCTTCAAGGTGCTCGGTTCCTATCCTTGCACCTTGTGAGGCAGTGATGCAGACAGGGTTTCAGAAAATCGCCATCTTCGGCGTCGGACTGATAGGTGGCTCGTTTGCGCTGGCGTTGAAACAAGCCGGTGCCGTTGCCCACATCGTTGGGGCCGGACGCAGCCGCGCTTCCTTGCAGACGGCATTGGAACTTGGCATCATCGACAGTATTGCCGATTCACCGGCGCAGGCGGTGCGCGATGCCGACTTGGTATTGATTGCCGCACCGGTGGCACAGACCGAGGCCATTTTAGCGAGCATTGCGCCATTTTTAGCACCGACCACCATCGTTACCGATGCCGGCAGCACCAAGTCGGATGTCGTAGCCGCCGCGCGTGCTGCACTGGGCGAGCGTATCGGCCAGTTTGTGCCAGCCCATCCGATTGCCGGGCGTGAACTCAATGGACCGCAAGCGGCCTTGAGCGATTTGTATCGCGGCAAAAAAGCAGTGATCACCGCCTTGGCGGAAAATCGCCCGGCCGATGTCGCCCGGGTTGCCGCTGCGTGGCAGCAGTGCGGTGCGATTATTCATTATCTCGATCCGAGCACGCACGACACCGTGTTTGCTGCGGTTAGTCATTTGCCGCATTTGCTGGCGTATGCCTTAGTCGATGATATTGCGAAAAAGCCGCATGCCGATACCTTGTTCCAGTATGCGGCCAGCGGTTTTCGAGATTTCACACGCATTGCCGGTTCGTCGCCGGAAATGTGGCGCGATATCAGTTTGGCCAATCGCAGTGCCTTGCTGGCTGAATTGGATTCCTATATGAGTAATCTGCAGGCCTTGCGTGGGCATTTGCTGCAGGCCGATGGTGCGGCCATTAACGCGGTGTATGCCAATGCGCAAAGCGCGCGGCATAACTGGATTAGCGCAATTGAAGCGGCCGAACAACAGCGCGCCGGAGGCGGTGACTGAGGTCGCCGCGAGTTTGAACTGAGCAATGAAAGCAGAAGAGCCATGAATCAAAAACATTTCCCCCCTTATATTGACTTGGCACCAGTGATGCGTGTGCAGGGCACGGTGCGCTTGCCGGGTTCCAAGAGTATTTCGAATCGTACTTTGCTGCTGGCAGCCTTGTCTGAAGGGACTACCGAGATCAAGGATTTGTTGGCTTCGGATGACACCATGGTGATGTTGTCTGCCTTGCAAAAACTCGGCGTGCGCTGGCAACAACATGGCGATAGCCATGATTATCAAGTCATCGGTGCCGCTGGGAATTTTCCTCAGCATCAGGCAGATTTGTTCATGGGCAATGCCGGTACGGCGATACGCCCACTGGTCGCGGCGCTGGCGGTGTTGGGTGGCGACTATACGGTGCATGGGGTTGCTCGTATGCATGAGCGGCCTATCGGTGATTTGGTTGATGCCTTGAATCATGCTGGTGCGCAAATTGCCTACACGGGCACGCCTGGTTTTCCTCCTTTGCATATCCGCCGCGGTCATTTGCATGCCGCTCGCTTGCAAGTCAAAGGAAGTGTTTCCAGTCAATTCCTGACCGCGCTCTTGATGGCCGCACCACTGATGGCAAAACAACATGAAGTGGTGATCGAGGTGGTGGGGGACTTGATTTCCAAGCCCTATATAGAAATCACGCTTAACCTGATGCAGCGCTTTGGCGTGACGGTGCAGCGCGATGGCTGGCAAACGTTTACAATTGCATCAGGCCAACACTATCGTTCGCCCGGCAGTATTCATGTCGAAGGCGATGCCTCGTCGGCTTCGTATTTTTTGGCGGCCGGTGCGATTGCCGGTGGGCCGGTGCGGGTGGAGGGGGTTGGGCGCGATAGTATTCAAGGCGATGTGCGCTTTGCCGAAGCGCTGGAGCAAATGGGGGCGACGGTGACACGTGGCGAGAATTGGATAGAAGTGCAGTCGAATGGGGTGTTGCGCGCCATTGATATGGATTGCAATCATATTCCCGATGCCGCCATGACGATCGCGATTGCCGCCTTGTATGCGGACGGCACCACGACGCTGCGCAATATCGCCAGCTGGCGCGTCAAGGAAACTGATCGCTTGGCGGCCATGGCGATCGAGTTGCGCAAGCTAGGTGCCGTGATCGAAGAGGGGGTCGATTATATGCGTGTGACGCCGCCCGGTAAAATGTTGCCAGCGAGCATAGCTACCTATGATGATCACCGTATGGCGATGTGTTTTTCACTCGCCAGTTTGGATGGCAAGGCACGTCGAGGTGCGGCCGTTCGCATCAACGATCCGCATTGTGTGGCAAAAACTTTTCCCGATTATTTTGCAGCCTTTGCCAGCATCGTGCATGAAGACTTATTTTAAATGGCCTATGATGGTGGTATTCCTCGCATTTTTCACCCTACAAAGTCGCGCATGTCTATGTTAAGTCCTGTCATTACGATCGATGGTCCCACTGCTTCCGGCAAAGGGACAGTGGCGCACCGGGTCGCCAAGCACCTCGGTTTTCATTACCTCGATTCCGGCGCTTTGTATCGCTTGACGGCCTTGATGGCGCAGCGCCATGAGGTCGCGCTCAGTGATGCGCCGGCTATCGCGCTGCTGGCGCGTAGCTTGCCGTGTCGTTTTGCGCACGGGCATGTATTGCTCGAAGAGCAGGATGTGACTGACTTGGTGCGTGCTGAAGCGATAGGCGTGGCGGCATCGCGCATTGCGGTCTTGCCAGAGGTCAGAAAAGCATTAATTGATTTGCAAGTGTCGTTTCGTCAGGCACCAGGCTTGGTGGCCGATGGCCGCGATATGGGCTCGGTAATTTTCCCTGATGCGAGTTTAAAAGTTTTCTTAACAGCAAGTGCTGAGGCGCGCGCCGGACGCCGATATAAGCAATTGATTGAAAAGGGAATTTCTGCTAATATGGAAAACTTGGTAAAAGATTTGACAGAACGCGATGCGCGCGACAGTGAACGCGCTGCTGCGCCGCTTAAGCCGGCGCCGGGCGCAAAAATTCTCGATACCTCTGATATGACGGCAGAGCAAGCCGTCGAACAAGTGCTGCAGAGCTACGCTCAGGTCTTGCGTGCGGTGCAGTAGCGTATGCGATAAGCGCTGCGTAATACGGTAAAGTAGCGACTGTAAAGTAGCGACTGTAAAGTAGCGACGGTAAAGTAGCGACGGTAAAGTAGCGGCGACTGCTTTGCTGAACATGGTCGAGGCTGATCGGCGCGCTGGTTCTTCATTCCAATCATTTTTATATCGGCAGACCGGTTAATTGGTCTGCTGTGCATCAAGTCCTGCTGCTCTTGTCGTGCTGATGAGGGAGCGGGGTGTGTTAACCTAACCCGGTAAACAAAGCCTTTGTTTTGTTCCGGCTAACTCGTAAATACTATGTCTACTGTTTTCATGTCTCAAGATTTCGCAACCGGTGCAGATAGCTTCGCAGCTTTGTTCGAAGAGTCCTTGTCACGCCAGGATATGCGTTCCGGTGAAGTGATTTCTGCTGAAGTCGTTCGTATCGACCACAACTTCGTGATCGTTAACGCCGGCCTCAAATCAGAAGCATTTATTCCTGTTGAAGAATTCAAAAACGACCAAGGCGACTTGGAAGTTAATATCGGCGATTTCGTTTCCGTAGCGATTGATTCGCTGGAAAACGGTTTCGGCGATACAATTTTGTCCCGCGACAAAGCGAAACGTTTGGCTTCGTGGCTCGCGCTGGAAAAAGCGCTCGAGTCCGGCGAGATCGTTACTGGTACGGTCAATGGCAAAGTCAAAGGTGGTCTGACTGTTCTGACCAACGGCATCCGTGCCTTCTTGCCAGGTTCTTTGGTCGATACACGTCCGGTGAAAGATACCACACCGTACGAAGGCAAGACCATGGAATTCAAGGTCATCAAGCTTGATCGTAAACGCAACAACGTGGTCTTGTCACGTCGTGCCGTGGTTGAAGCATCGATGGGTGAAGAACGTCAGAAATTGATGGAAACACTCAAAGAAGGTACCGTTGTTACTGGTATCGTCAAAAATATCACTGACTATGGCGCCTTCGTTGACCTCGGCGGTATCGATGGCTTGTTGCACATCACTGATTTGGCATGGCGTCGTGTTCGTCACCCTTCCGAGGTGTTGACGGTCGGCCAAGAAATCACGGCTAAAGTCTTGAAATTTGATCAAGAGAAAAACCGTGTTTCCCTGGGCGTAAAACAATTGGGCGATGATCCATGGACAGGTCTGTCGCGTCGTTACCCAGCCAATACCCGTTTGTTCGGTAAAGTCACGAACCTCACCGACTACGGCGCCTTCGTTGAAGTCGAACAAGGTATTGAAGGTTTGGTCCACGTTTCCGAAATGGATTGGACTAACAAAAACGTGGCACCAAATAAAGTTGTTCAATTGGGCGACGAAGTAGAAGTCATGGTTCTGGAAATCGACGAAGAACGTCGTCGTATCAGCTTGGGTATGAAACAGTGCAAAGCCAATCCATGGGATGATTTCGCGATCAACCACAAGAAGGGCGATAAAGTCCGCGGCGCGATCAAATCGATCACTGACTTCGGCGTGTTCATCGGCTTGTCCGGTAACATCGACGGTCTGGTGCATTTGTCCGATTTGTCGTGGAACGAAGCTGGTGAAGAAGCGGTTCGCAAGTTCAAAAAAGGTGACGAACTCGAAGCCATCGTGTTGGCCATCGATGTTGAACGTGAACGCGTTTCCCTTGGTGTTAAGCAACTCGAAGGCGATCCGTTCAATAACTACTGCGCAATGAACGACAAAGGCGCTGTAGTCATCGGTACCGTTAAATCGGTTGAAGCCAAAGGCGCAGTGATCCAATTGGCTGAAGATGTAGAAGGCTACTTGCGTGCTTCCGAAATTTCGCGCGACCGCGTGGAAGATGCTGGTACACACCTGAAAGTCGGCGACAGTGTTGAAGCTTTGGTATTGAATATCGATCGCAAAGCCCGTGGCATCCAATTGTCGATCAAAGCGAAAGACAGTGTTGAAACTCAAGAAGCAATGCAAAAAATCTCTACAGATTCGAACGCTGCTTCCGGTACAACTAGCCTGGGCGCGTTGTTGAAAGCTAAGTTCGACAACAAAAACTAAGCGCAAGCTCAGTCCGCAGGTTTTATTCATATGACGAAGTCGGAGCTGATAGCTCGTCTGGCGGAGCGGTATCCACAACTGGTAGCTAAAGATGTGGATGTCGCTGTCAAAACCATCCTTGATGCGATGTCCGATGCCTTGGCAACTGGGCAACGTATCGAGATCCGTGGTTTCGGCAGCTTTGCTCTCAACAGCCGTCCACCGCGCATCGGTCGCAATCCGAAGTCGGGCGATAAAGTGATGGTTCCCGAAAAACGGGTACCACACTTCAAACCGGGCAAGGAATTGCGCGAACGTGTAGATGCAATGGTAGGGCAACCGATACACGATGACTAGGTTTTTACAGACGAGTCATGGTGCTTCGTGATTGACATAAATTAAAAAACGGTATATCGGTTTCCTCCGGTATGCCGTTTTTTTTGAGTACAATATCCTGTATGTGGACGCAACATCGATTTAGCTTCCACGTTTTTTTCTTCACTGATGAGGATACTCCCATGAAATATGTTTCCAGACTGTTTGCCGTCATTCTATTCATCCTATTTTTTGGCTTTGCCTTGAAAAACGATGGTGAAGTGACGCTGCGCTATTTTTTCGGTTATGAGCAGAAGGGGCCACTGGTATTGATGTTGCTGGTATTTTTCGTCGCCGGTGCCGTCGTTGGTATTTTGGCGATGGTGCCTATCGTGTTTCGCCATCGTCGAGATGTGTCGCGTCACAAAAATACTTTGGCCGAGATGGAAAAAGAACGTATTGCCGCCGAGCGAGCGAGCACGGAAGCACCGCAAGCTGATAGCATTCGCTCTACCTGAAACTATTTGTTCAAGCCCCCGGCAGGCGGCACCAATTGAACCAAGAAAGAAAATAAGAAAAAATGGAATTTGAAATTTGGTGGTTGCTGGGCATCCCCTTGTTTTTTACTCTCGGCTGGTTGGCTGCGCGCGTTGATATTCGGCAATTGTTATCAGAATCGCGCAGTTTGCCCAACGGTTATTTCAAGGGCTTGAATTTCCTGCTCAATGAGCAGCCTGACAAGGCCATCGATGCCTTCATCGAAATCGTGCGGCTCGATCCCGAGGCGGTAGAGCTGCATTTCGCGCTCGGTATTTTGTTTCGCCGTCGCGGTGAAACCGAGCGGGCGATACGGGTGCATCAGAATATGCTGGCGCGGCCCGATTTGCCAGCCGAATTGAAAACCCAGGCCTGCTACGAACTCGGTCAAGATTATTTGAAGGCGGGCTTGCTAGACCGTGCCGAGGAAACTTTCAACCTGCTGTTGTCGGGCAACTATGAAGCGCAGGCACGTCGCGCTTTGTTGGAAATTTATCAGCGCGAAAAAGAATGGGCGCGTGCCATTGAGGCTGCCCATGCCTTGCAGGAAGCCGGTGCCGGTGGCCGTCAGAAAGAGATCGCGCAGTTTTATTGTGAAATTGCGCAAGATGAGTTGGTGCATACCAATTCCGCTGCGGCCTTGGCATCGCTCGATAAGGCCTTGGCGACCGATCGCATGAATGTGCGCGCCACGATGCTGATCGGTGATGTGCAACTGGCCAACGGCGAGATCGAGCAAGCTGTGCTGACGTGGCGGCGCGTCGAGCAGCAAAGCGTACCCCACGTGGCCTTGGTCGCCCAGCGCCTGATGGATGGCTACCGTAAGCTGGAACGGCCGCAGGAAGGCTTGAATTTGCTCAAGAACTATCTGGCCGAAGCACCCTCGGTCGATTTGCTCGAAGTGGCGTTCAAAGCCACGCTGGAGCTCGATACGGTGGAAGCGGCCAATGTGCTGGTCAGTGATGAGTTGCGGCGCACCCCGACGCTGTTGGGTCTCGATAAATTACTCGATGCCCGCATGCTGAATGTACCAAACGAATTTCGGCCGGAACTGGCACTGGTTAAAAACCTCGTGCATGGCTATGCGCAAAAGCTGGCGCGCTACCAATGCTCGCATTGTGGTTTCAAGGCCCGCCAGTTTTATTGGCATTGCCCTGGATGCAGTCGCTGGGAAACTTACCCACCGCGCCGCACCGAAGAATTGAATGTAATGAATTGACTGCAATTAACTGATCGGCGTGCTACCCAGCTGTCCTTATGGCGGTAAGTACAGGCTTACTCTTTGAACACAACATTTTTTGAAATTGTGATCACCAAATGAAAATTACTATTATCGGTACCGGTTACGTTGGCCTCGTTACAGGCGCTTGCCTGGCTGAATTGGGCAATGATGTGTTTTGTCTTGATGTTGATGAGCGGAAAATCCAAATCCTTAACGGTGGCGGCATTCCGATTCATGAGCCGGGCTTGGAAGAAGTCGTGGCGCGCAATCGGGCGGCCGGGCGCTTGACTTTTTCGACTGACATCGAAGCCAGTGTGGCCCACGGTGATGTGCAGTTCATTGCGGTCGGCACGCCGCCGGATGAAGATGGTTCGGCCGACTTGCAATATGTGTTGGCAGCCGCGCGCAACATCGGCAAGTATATGAAAAATTTCAAAGTGGTGGTCGATAAGTCGACGGTGCCGGTCGGTACCGCCGATCGCGTTGCGGGCGCCATCAGCGCCGAACTCGCTTTGCGTCCTGCCCAGATTGGTTTTTCGGTGGTCTCGAATCCGGAGTTTTTGAAGGAAGGTGCGGCGGTCGAAGATTTCATGCGGCCTGATCGCATTGTCATTGGCTGCGATACCTCGCCTTCTGGCGAGAAGGCGCGCGCATTGATGAAAAAACTGTATGCGCCGTTCAATCGTAACCATGAACGCATGCATTGGATGGATGTGCGTTCGGCAGAATTTACCAAATACGCGGCCAATGCCATGCTGGCGACGCGGATTTCATTCATGAATGAGTTGGCGAATTTGGCCGACCATGTCGGTGCTGATATCGAAGCGGTACGGCATGGTATCGGTTCTGATCCGCGCATCGGCCACAGCTTTTTATATGCCGGCTGCGGCTATGGCGGCTCATGCTTTCCGAAAGATGTGCAAGCCCTGGAGCGCACGGCGCAAGATTACGGTCTTAATTTACTGATACTGCAAGCGGTCGAAGCGGTCAATGCACGGCAAAAGCAGGTGCTGGGAACGAAGATTTTGCAGCGCTTTGACAATAAATTGGTCGGTCGGCATTTTGCCGTTTGGGGTTTGGCCTTCAAACCCAATACCGATGACATGCGGGCAGCGTCTTCCCGTGTCTTGTTGGGCGAATTGCTGCGCAATGGCGCCTCGGTGGCCGTGTATGATCCGGTCGCGATGGAAGAAGCGCAGCGAGTACTGGAACTCGATTTCTACGATGCGCCGGAATTGTTGGAAAAAATACGCTTCGCTGCCAATCCTATGGATGCCCTTGATGGTGCTGATGCCCTGGCCATCGTGACCGAATGGAAGGCTTTTCGTAGTCCCGACTTTGACCAAGTCAAAGCACGCTTGAAGCAAGCCGTGATCTTTGATGGCCGTAATTTGTTCGAGCCCGCTCTGATGACGGAACTTGGCATTGAATACCACGGCATTGGCCGCTCGGTACTGACGCGTAAGTGAGGATGCTTGTGAACGCCTTACTCGATAGCGCCAAAAAACGCATACTGATTGCCGGTGATGTCATGCTCGACCGGTATTGGTTCGGCGAAGTCAATCGTATCTCGCCGGAAGCACCGGTGCCGGTAGTGCGCGTGCAGCGGCGCGAGGAGCGTCTGGGCGGTGCCTCGAACGTGGCGCTCAATGTCGCCGCACTTGGCGTGACGACCAGCTTGCTCGGCGTGATAGGCGAGGATGAAGCTGGCGACGCCATCGAGGCGATGCTGAAAAAATCGGGCATCACCAGTTATTTGAGTCGGGATCGCGAAATTTCAACGATCATCAAATTGCGCGTGATCGGGCGGCAGCAGCAATTGATACGGATCGATTTTGAAGAGCGCCCGACCGCCCATGTGCTGAGCGATAAACTCAACCGCTACAATGCCTTGCTGACTACCTGTGATGTGGTGGTCTTGTCCGATTATGCCAAGGGTGGCTTGGTCAATGTGGCCGCTATGATCAGTGGCGCGACGGCGGCCGGCAAGTTGATCTTGGTCGACCCGAAGGGCAGCGATTTTTCTCGCTACCGTGGCGCCAGCTTACTCACGCCGAATAAATCGGAATTAAGGCAAATTGTCGGTGAGTGGGATAGTGAAGCCGAATTGACTGAGAAGGCGCAGGCGATGCGCACCGACTTGGGGCTACAAGGCTTGTTGCTGACCCGTTCGGAAGAAGGCATGACGCTCTATACCGAGGCCGCCGTAACGCACGTGCCGACCATGGCGCGCGAAGTGTTTGATGTCTCGGGCGCCGGTGACACCGTGATCGCCACCATGGCAGTGATGATGGCGCAAGGCATGTCGATGGAGCAGTCCGTGGTCATCGCCAACCGCGCTGCCGGGATTGTGGTTGGCAAGCTGGGTACCGCCACTGTGTCGCAGCAAGAATTGTTTCCAGCGCAGTGAAGCACGGGTGAAAACGCTGTGACGGCGTAGCCGTCGCGGCGGTTTCATTCGTCACGTGATTCACATTAGCTTATTTGAAATCTGTCTATAGCCCGGCGCGATCGTTGCCGCAGCGCGAAGGACGAAAACGATTAGAATAGGGCTCTGACTGTTTTGAAATGAAGACTATGCGCTACCTGACTATTGAAGACACAATCGGCCATACCCCGCTGGTGCGTTTGCAGCGTATTCCCGGCGCGGACAATGTCCTGCGTAATAATATTATCCTCGGCAAGCTGGAAGGGAATAACCCGGCCGGTTCGGTGAAAGACCGTCCAGCCTTGTCGATGGTGTTGCGGGCCGAGCAACGTGGCCAGATCAAGCCTGGTGACACCCTGATCGAAGCGACCAGTGGCAACACCGGTATCGCGCTGGCAATGACGGCGGCGATGCGTGGTTATAAGATGCTCTTGCTCATGCCCGAGAACCTCAGCATTGAGCGGCGCCAGAGTATGGCCGCCTATGGCGCGCAAATTATTCTCACCCCCAAGACAGGCGGTATGGAATATGCACGCGATTTGGCCGAGCAAATGCAAAAAGAAGGCAAGGGCGTGATTCTTGATCAATTCGCCAATCCCGATAATCCCTTGGCACATTTTGAAGGGACTGGTCCGGAAATTTGGCGTGATACCGGCGGCCGCGTGACGCATTTCGTCAGTGCCATGGGGACCACCGGCACCATCATGGGTGTGTCGGCTTATTTGAAGCAGGAAAATCCACAGATTCGCATCATCGGAGCGCAACCGGAAGAAGGCTCACAAATTCCCGGCATCCGTAAATGGCCACAAGCCTACATGCCGAAAATCTTCGACAAGGCGGCGGTCGATGAAGTCCTGTCCGTTTCGCAGTCGGACGCCGAGCAAATGGCGCGTCGTTTGGCGGTAGAAGAGGGGATTTTTTGCGGTATTTCTGCCGCCGGTGCCTGTGAAATTGCTTTGCGCATCGCCCAAACAGTCGAAAATGCCACCATCGTGTTCATCGTCTGCGATCGCGGCGACCGCTATTTGTCGACGGGCGTATTTCCGGCCTGATGATTGATTGTTACATTAATACAATTTTCTAAAAAAAATACCGAAATGACTCTGACAGAGTGATTTCGGTATATCGCCTTCAAGCCGCCGTTACCGGCACTTGATGGGAATCGCGGCGCAAATTATGCGGCGTCTTTCGGCTTGAATTGCTTGTCGCTGATGCGGAATTTGGCGCGACGGTCACCCATCAGTTCGCGCAATTCTTTGATGCTGACATCACTGATTTCATGCATGCGAATTAACAAAGACGCGCCTACAGGCAAACGACGATGTCTGATTTTACTGATCACTGGTGGTGCCACTTCCAAAGCGCGGGAAAGTGCTGCATCATTTTTCAAATGCAATTGTTTGATCAGCGTGTCTAAAAGATTATTCGGATCGTAATCGATCTCGTCCGATTCAAGCTGTGTCAGATTTGCCATAATTACCTCGTTGTCTTGTCTATTGATGCTGGAGATTAAGTTGCTTCAATGAGAATTAATCATACGGTAATATTGTATCTTTAAAATAGAAAACCCTTATCATAGTAATAGCAAAACATTGTTAAATCTGCCGATATATTGCTTTGTTTGCATGCCATAATATCAACTAGATGTTCGCACTGTAGTTCAAATTACAAGAAAGTACAAATTGTTTTCAAGGATTTTTTCAAGATTCAATATTTTTATTGCCTAAAATCACATGCTGGCAACACAGTATTGGATAAAACTTTCCGTATAGCAATTGATTAAAGTGAAAGATATTGTTAAACCTTAAATATCAAATGTCAACTATCCACTACCTCAGCGGTTTTCGCGCGCGATCGCGATGACACGGCCAAGCTCAAACACCGACATCGCGTAAAAATAACTGCGGTTGTATTGTGTGATGGCGAAGAAATTTTCACTCCCCAGCCAATACTCGGTGGCGGCATCACCATTTTGTAAGTCGACCACGCCATATTGTATCGTGCTCGGTGCGGCACTGCTGGCCGTACTGAGGAAGCCGCTGAGTTCAGATAGTAGATAAGTGGCTTTGAGTCCTTGGCTCAGGCTGCTTTGCAGTTCTGCCGTATGGGCCTCGCTGCCGGTCAGCGTGGCCGGAAATGCGACCGGCAAGTTGGCTTTCCAACCATGGGCGGCGAGATAGTTGGCGACACTGCCGATGGCATCGACGGCGGAGGTACTGAGATTGATTTTGCCATCGCCATCGAAGTCAACCGCATAGGCGCGTATACTGCTAGGCATAAATTGCGGCCAGCCGATTGCACCGGCATAGGAACCGGTGAAGGCAAACGGGTCGATTTCCGATTCTTTAGAAATTAACAGCAGACTTTCCAATTCTTGCTTGAAAAATTGCATTCTTGCATCGCGCGTCGGGGTTTCCGGGTAGTCAAAAGCCAGCGTGGTCAGCGCATCGATGCTGCGAAAACTGCCGGTATGTTGGCCGTAAATTGTTTCGACGCCGATCAAGCCGACGATGATTTCCGCTGGTACGCCATACTGTTTTTGCGCCCGCTCCAAGGTGGCGCTGTATTTATCCCAAAAGGCCAGCCCGGCAGCAATCCGTTTGCCTTCGACGAAGCGGGCGCGGTAGGCTTGCCAATTTTTGGGCTTACCGGCCGGTGCCGGACGCATTAATTGTCGTGCGCTTTCGATATAGCGCGTGCGCGCGAAGACCGCGCGCAGATAAGCCGGATCGATGCCATGCTTACTGGCCATATCATTGGAGAACGCGGCGACTTCTGGCCATTGCTCGAAGTGAACGGTGTTCGTTGCCGCGGCGGGAGGGAGTTTGCTTTTCGCGGCAGCGATGGCGTCACTGCCGGGCTGTATCAAGCTGGCTGAAAGGCAAAAAAATGAGACTAAGCGAGAAAATTTCAAAATGGTAATCGCAAAAAAAAAGATCAGCGGCAGGCCGCTAGCAAGGTTTTCAATTGTTTGACGGAAATAGCTTCCGTCAGCGTCGGTTTGCCGTAGGTGAGCGCGATATAGCAGCGTAAAAACGCCTGCGCCGGCAGATACGCGTGCGGCGGCAGGCTGTGTTCCAAGCGTTGCAAGTACGCTGATGGCCCTTCGGCTAAATGCTTGGGACAGTTTTTACTCGCCATGCGTCGGCAGAATGCCAAGTATACTGCATTCGTTTTCGACAGGGGCGCTTTGTTACGCATGATAGGTAGGGCAAGCAAGGCCAACAGGCCGGCCGCAATGCCGAAAAACAGCAGGGCAAGCTGGGCCCAGTCTACCTCTTTCCAGCCGAGCGAGGCCAGCAGCGCGAGCTGCGATTGCTGGTTGTAAGCCAGCACGCGTTGGTTCCAAGCATGGTTCATGGCATCCCAGTGCATGCGCAGGTTTTGCGCCCAGGAGTTGCGGCTCCAAGCATTGCCAACCAAGGCGGCCAAGCCGCGCGACGGTAGGGCACGGGCTAAATTTTGCATTACCCGTTCCGGTGCCACGGCGGCAGTTGGGTCGACGCGGGTCCAACCTGTGCCATCAAGCCAGACTTCGGCCCAGGCGTGGGCGTCGGACTGACGGATTTCGTAAAAGCCATCGACATCGTTGCGTCGGCCCCCTTGATAGCCGGTGACCACCCGTGCCGGAATGTCGGCGGCGCGCATCAGGACCACGAAGGCGCTGGCAAAATGTTCGCAGAAGCCGGCCCGCGTAACGAACAGGAAATCGTCGACACTGTTGCGTCCTAACAGCGGTGGCTCTAAGGTGTAGCTGAATGCTTCTTGGCGAAATTTCATTAACACGGCTTGAATCAGCGTCGCCGGGGCTGGGTAAGTGCGCGCGAGTTCGGCGGCTAAGGCGAGTGTGCGTGGGTTGTAGTTGGGCGGTAATTCCGTGGCATCGGCGCGTTCGCTGCGGGTGAGCGCTGCGGCGCGCTGCGCGTTCGGTGCCGAGCGCACTTGATAGCGCAGACGTTCGGTGACGGCGGTGTTGCTACGCAATTCATCTTGATGGTTACGCTTGCCCAGTATTTGCGTGCCATTGCGCGCGCCGGTCAGCGGCAGATCGAGCGCGAACAGCCAACTTTGACCTTGCGGTTCGAGCACAATGTCTTGGCCGATTTGCAGTGCCGGCGCATCTTCCACTGCGCTCTCATCGATGGCGCTGGTAGCGCTGGCATGCCAACTACGGCCATCGAAGTCGCTCATGACGATGGCGCGCCAGTACAACCACGATTTATTCGCAATTGCGCGGTCAAATTTGACGCGAAACACCAATTCTTCCGATTGTGCCAAGTCGCTGATGCCGCCCGGTGCCATGGCGGAGGACAAGCCGGTCTTGCCTGCGTGTGCATCGCCGGGCAAGCTCCAGAGCGGCCCGGAAATTCGTGGAAACAAGACAAAGGCGCACAGACACAGCGGCACCGCCAGCCCGACTAAGGTGGCCGCGAGTTGCAAGCGCTGACGTAAAGGCGGCAAAGCCACGCTGTAGTGAAACGACATTTGCGCGCACAGCAGCAGGGTGAGGGCCAGCAGAGAAAGTACGGCGATGGCGATGCTTTGCTGATAAAAGTAATTGCTCAGCAATAAGAAAAAAGCCAGCGAGGTGACCACGAACAGATCACGTTTCGCATGCATTTCGAGTAACTTGCAAGTCAATAGTAAGCTCAGCATAGTGACCCCGACTTCGCGCCCGAACAGGCTGTGTTGCGTCAGGTAAACTGCCAGCATCAACGCTGTCGCCACTGGCAGCAGCAACCAAGGCGGCGGCAAGCGCCGCCCGCTGAGCGTCAAGTAACTGCGCCATAGCAACATTGCCAGGCAACTCAGCGTGACCCAGGTGCTCAGATGCAAGGCATGGGGTAGCAGCACGACACTACAGGCCAGCAGCAATAACAGGGTTTCGGTTTTATCGCGCGACCAAGTCGGCAGTTTGCTGAGTAAACGCACGCTTAACTTTCATGCAAGGCTAAGGCGCGCAGGCAGGCGTCGCGGTGCGCTGCTCCGAGGGCGGCGGAGTAAGCATGCACGCCGAGGCGAAAGGCATATGCTTGCTGGGCTTGTTCAGCTTGTAAGATCCAGCTGGTCATGCGCGAGAGTTTAAGTTCGGTATCGAGTTGGCGTGGCAGCTTGGCGAAATCGAGCGTGAGTTCGCCGCCGGCCAGACCGGCAAATTGTTTGCTGATCAGCGGTGCACCGGGGGCGCTGTCGAGGCGTGCGATTTGTTTCCACGCTAAGTGTTTCATCGCATCACCAGCTTGATACCCGCGCACGCCGGCGAATTCGCCGTGCTCGGCCTGCGCCGCCACGCCAGCGTCGCGGTAGCCGGTCTGTGGCAAGGGGGGCGGATTGGCTTCCGGTTGCGGGTAGACCAGCGCCTGACTATCCGGTAACCAGGTACTCCAGGCGCGCAGCCAGCCGAGTGGAAACCAAGTTTGCAGGCGGATGCGCGGGATCGCTTGCCAGCCGCGCTGATTGGCTGGACAACTGAGCTGCACGGTAGTGGTATCGTGTGCGGCGATGTCACAGACTTGTTCGCTGCTGCGGCCGGTGTTGAAACCGACCGAGATGGCGTGGCGCGCGTAGGCGCGGCGGTTGATCAGATGAATCGTGTAATGGCACTCGTCGCCGACAAACACGGCCGCCGCCGAGCCACTGCGCAGATGCAAATAGGCCAGATTGCGGAAGCACCAAAAGGTATTGAGGATGGCGACACCAGCGAGAAGGAAGGTCAGTGCAAAGCCCAGACTGAGGCTGTAATTGGTGGCGGTAAGAAACATGATCAGCAACAGCAACACGAACATCCAGCCTGCTTTACTCGGCAAGGTGAATACCCGTCTTTGCGTGAGATAGACTTCGCCGCTTTCCGCTTGGCGTTCCAGAAAAATCAGCTCGCGCAGACGCCGGCGTAAAGTGGTCAGCATCACAGCGCCTGTCTACAGTGGCACGCTGTGCATTAATTGCGTCAGCAATTCATGGCTGGCACCGGGTTTGCCGAGTACCGATTTCAGCGGGCGCAAACGGTGCGCTATGACTGGTATCAAGACTGCTTGTATATCTTCCGGCAGCACATGGTCACGCCCTTCTAAGGCCGCCCAAGCGCGCCCCGCCTGCAATAAGGCAATGCTGGCGCGTGGACTCATGCCCTCGGCAAACACGTCGCCACGGCGGCTGGCTTGTGCGAGTGCTTGCACATAATCGATCAAGCTGGCGGCGGTGTGGATCTGTTTCAGGGCTTGCTGGGCTTGCAAAAATTGTGTCGGATTCATCACTGCCGGTAAGTTGGCCAGCAAGCTGCGACGGTCTTCGCCAAGCAGCAGTGCGCGTTCGGCGGCGGCATCGGGGTAACCGAGCGAGAGGCACATCAAGAAACGGTCGAGTTGCGATTCCGGTAAGGCAAAGGTACCGACTTGGTGGGAGGGATTTTGCGTGGCGATGACAAAAAATGGTGTCGGCAAGGGCCGGGTCTGTCCTTCTACCGAAACCTGATGTTCTTCCATTGCCTCGAGCAAGGCCGATTGGGTTTTCGGCGGTGCGCGGTTGATCTCATCGGCCAGCAAAACTTGACTGAAGATCGGGCCAGGATGAAACTGGAATTGGTTTTTTTCGCGTTCGAAGATGGAAATGCCGGTGATGTCTGCCGGCAATAAATCGCTGGTGAATTGCACACGATTGAATTGCAAACCCAGCGAGCGCGCCAAAGCGTGGGCCAGTGTGGTCTTGCCGACGCCGGGCACATCTTCGATCAGCAAATGACCGCCGGCCAACAATCCGGCCAAGGCCAAGCGAATGCTTAACTCCTTGCCGATGATGATTTGATTGACTTGCGCAGCAACAGCATGGACTTGAGAAAACATCGGCTTCCTTGTTGGACGAATTTTGCACAGTGTAAACGGAAATGTTGCTGTCCGTAATAATTGTCGCGTCTCAATAATGCATATTTGCAAAAGTGTCGGAATAGGCGGACACTGCTAACATGATAATCACAGAGCAGCATTGCCACGGCCGCCGGCCGCCGCAGCGTGTCTGTTCGCGCCAATATTGAGACATGACTACTGCGTACTACACCCACGCCGATTGCAAGCGCCATGAAATGGGCGCTTGGCACCCGGAATCGCCGGACCGTTTACAGGCCATCGAAGATCAACTCATCGCCAGCCGGATTCATGATTTGCTCGACCATCGCAGCGCGCCGCTGGCGCAAGAAAGCGACTTGGCGCGGGTACACAGCGCCGATGCGATTTACCGTATCCGTGAAAATTGCCCGGCCGAGGGTTCGGACTACGCGCATTTTCCGCTCGATGCCGATACCTCGCTCAATGCTTTTACTTGGCGCGCCTCACTGCGCGCCGCCGGGGCAGCGTTGGCTGCCACCGATGCCGTGATTGATGGCAATATCGAAAATGCCTTTTGCGCGATTCGTCCGCCTGGTCATCACGCCACTTCGCGTGAATCCATGGGTTTTTGCATGTTTAATAACGTTGCCGTTGCTGTAAAGCATGCACTGGAAGTACGTGGCTTGCAGCGGGTCGCCATTGTCGATTTTGATGTTCATCATGGCAATGGCACTGAAGACATTTTCGCCGGCGATGAGCGGGTGTTGATGGTCAGTTTTTTTCAACATCCGTATTACCCCTACAGCGGCGCCACGTCGGCGGCCGCGAACATGCTCAATGTGCCGGTGCCGGCGCACAGTTATGGCGAAACGATTCGTGAATTGGTGTTGCAGCAATGGTTGCCAGCCCTGCGTACATTCAAGCCGGAAATGTTGTTCATTTCCGCCGGCTTCGACGCGCACCGTGACGATGAGATGGGGCAGCTTGGCTTGGTCGAAGCAGATTACATCTGGTTGACACAACAAATCATGCAAGTCGCGCGTGAAACCGCGCAAGGGCGCATCGTCAGTTGCCTTGAAGGTGGGTATAACTTGGCGGCGCTGGGGCGTAGCGTCAGTGCGCACATCAAAGTTTTGGCCGAACTCGATTAAGGGCTGCGGCGATCGTTAAATTTGATCAGGCAAACGTTAATTTGTGTTGTTTAGACGACGTTTTTGCAGTGTTTAACAGTTTCTTTGTGGAATTTTTTTGGGAAATTTCCTACAATTATCATTGATTGTTTGAAATAGATTTACAGGGCAAACCCGTTGAAAAACGGCGACGCAAAGCCACCGGCCTAAGGCGCACCAGCGCTACGGCAGCGGGGTTGCCAACGCAGACCTGATCTCGTTGCGCATATGCCGTCCTGCACCCTTACGGAGCGTTGACATGATGCATAAATTTTCCCCCTCAGCAGTGACAGTCGTTTTTCCTCGTACTGTTTTGGCCGCCGCCTTGCTGAGCTTGCTCAGTGCCTGTGGCAGCGGCAGCGGCACTGACAACAAAACCGCAGCGGCCGATGCGCCGGCGGCAACGGCAACAGCATCAACGACTTTGGAAGTGAGCTTGGGTGACATTCCGCTGTTGACGCAAAGCGCGCAACCGAGCTTTCACGTCGCGCCGGTATTACTCGATGTGCCGGCCGATATTGATCAGGGTAATGGCAGTGTTTCAGCCCTGATGGCGCCGCGCCAGCAAACTGTTCCGGTGCAATTCCAGCATTTATCCGCGCGCGGCTTGACTGCCGCCACTTTGCATTCCGCCCAGCAAACCATACAAGAGTCGGCCGTCAGCCAAACCCTTACGCCCAGTGCGACACCGACGGTGGTGTCGACCTATACGCCGGCACAAATTCGCGCAGCCTACGGTTTGCCGGCTTTGCCTGCCAGTTTTACCGGCCTGACGGCGGCCCAGGCGGCGCAATTCGGTGCCGGCCAAACGATTTACATCGTTGACGCACAGCATGATCCGAATGCGGCCCTGGAATTAAGCACGTTTAACCAAAAATTCGGCTTGCCAGCGTGCACCAGCAAGACTGTCAGTTCCGTGCCCTTGGCCGCTGCATCGCTGACTTCCTGTGAATTGATCGTCGCTTACAACACCGCATCCGGTACCTTAACCACGACGGCACCGGCTTATAATTCCGGTTGGGCCACTGAAATCGCGCTCGACGTCCAATGGGCCCACGCGACCGCACCGCTGGCACGGATCGTGTTGATTGAAGCGCCCGATGCCTCGCTCAACAGTTTGATCGGTGGCGTGCAATTGGCCAACGCCATGGGCCCCGGCGTGGTGTCGATGAGTTTCGGTGCTGCCGAAGCCGGTTACACGGCTTCGGTTGACAGCGTGTTTACGGCTGCCAAGATGACTTACATCGCCGCCACCGGTGACGGTGGCGCAGCGGTCAGTTGGCCGGCGGTATCGAGCAATGTGCTTGCCGTCAGCGGCACTTCCTTGACGTATTCGGGAACTGGTGCGCGTGCGGAAACGGCGTGGTCTGGTACTGGCGGCGGCATGAGTGCATATACTGTCACCCCAGCTTACCAAAACAATAGCGTACCTGGCATGGGCTCGCCGGCCCATCGCACGGTGGCCGATGTCTCATTCAATGCCGATCCGAATACCGGTCAATATTTGGCCACCATCAGTCCGGGCAGCACGGCAGTGAGCTGGTTGTCGGCCGGCGGCACCAGTTTGTCGACGCCGCAGTGGGCCGGCATCGTCGCCGTCGCCAATGCTGTACGAGCACAAACTGCCCAAGCCGCCTTAGCCGGTCCGCATGCCATGCTGTACACCAAAATTGCCAGCGTTCCCGGCAGTTATGCCAGCGCCTTTGCTGACATCACCAAAGGCAGCGACGGCACTTGCGCGACTTGCACCGCCAAGCTCGGTTACGATCCGGTTACCGGTCTCGGTACGCCGAATGTCACGGCCTTGCTGACTGCCTTGAATGCCGCTGCTCCGGTCAGTGCGCCGGTGGTTGGCAACGCCGGCATCAGCGGCCAAGTCGGCACGGCCTTGTCATTCACGGTCTCGGCCAGTTCGGTCAATCCGCTTACTTACAGCTTGAGCGGCGCACCGGCTGGTATGGCGATTAACAGCAGCGGGATCGTCACTTGGGCGGTACCGGTGGCCGGCACGTACACGGTCACGGTCACCGCCAGCGATGCCAAAGCCAATCTGTCCGGCAAAGGGATTTACACGGTGACGATTGCCGCGCCTCTGCCTCCGGTCGTCAGCGCTGCGAGTATCAGCGGCAAAGTCGGTACGGCCTTGTCGTTCACTGTCAGCGTCGTCAATGCCAATCCGGTTACGTATAGCATGACGGCCGCCCCGAGTGGGATGACGATCAGCACGGCCGGTGTGGTGACATGGGCAACCCCTGTATTGGGAACCTATGCGGTGACGGTGACGGCACTCGATGCCAAAACTGGTTTAAGCGGCAAAGCGGTCTACACCGTGATAATTGCTGCGCAGCCTGCACCGGTGGTGAATGCTGCGGCCATCAGCGGCAAAGTCGGCACGGCTTTGGCTTTCAATGTATCCGTGACGGCTAGTAATCCACTCAGCTACAGCTTGAGCGGTGCCCCGAGCGGGATGACGATCAGTAGCGCCGGTGCGGTCAGTTGGGCAGTACCAGTGGCCGGCACGTATGCGGTGACAGTGATTGCCAAAGACAGCAAAACCGGTTTGAGCGGGCAGGGCGTGTACACGGTCAGTATCACCGCAGCCGGCGTGGTCGGGCCGGTGATTACCGCTCCCGCCATGACCGGTGTGCTGGGTAAAGCACTTAGCGGTACCATCAGCATCGTCGATGTCGGTGCCAGTTCAGCCTCGATTTCGATTGCCGGCGCACCGTTGGGGATGTCGTTCTCGCTGTCCGGGGCAATCGTGATCACGGCTAGTTGGGCAACACCGGTCACCGGCAACTATACGCTCACCGTCACGCTAACCGATAATCTCGGCCGCACGGCCAAGGCCTTGGTACCGATTACGATTACTGCCAAGTAAAACGGGCCTGAGCTAGCCCGGCGCGCACTGTTTTTCGGTGCGCGTTTTGTTGTCTGCACACTGGTTTTACCGGCTTTGAGCACGAGAAATGTAAACTTTTGGGTCAATGGCGGCATAGTTCCGTACAATATCGCTTTGATTTCGCAAAAAAGAAGAACAGGCATGTCTATACAATGGTTCCCCGGCCACATGAACGCCGCCCGCAAGAAGGCGGCGGAAACCATGGAAAATACCGATCTGGTCATCGAAGTACTCGATGCGCGGATTCCTCAGGCCAGTTGCAATCCTATGGTGGAGTCGCTGCGTTTGTTTCGGCAGCGTCCTTGCCTGAAAATTCTCAATAAAGCCGATCTGGCTGATCCCCACGCGACCCAGCTTTGGCTCGATTTTTATAATGCCCAAAAAGATGTGTATGCAGTGGCGATGAGTTGCAAGAAGCCGGCCGATGTTGCCAAGGTGCCCGGCTTTGCGCTGAAAATGGCACCGCATCGCGGCGTGCCGACCAAGCCTTTACGTATGATGATCATGGGGATTCCCAATGTCGGTAAGTCGACCTTGATGAACGCCTTGCTCAAAAAGCGCGTGGCCAAAGTCGGCGATGAACCGGCTGTGACCAAGACGCAGCAGCGTTTATATCTGGGCAGTAATATGATTTTGACCGATACGCCGGGGATGTTGTGGCCCAAGATTGCCCATCCTACCGATGGTTTGATGCTCGCTGCCAGCCATGCGATCGGCATCAATGCCTTGATCGAAGAAGAGATCGCTACTTTCTTGGCCGAGCAATTGCTGCAGCATTATCCGCAATCCTTGGTCACGCGTTATGGCTTTACCCTGGCCGGCATGGATGCCGTGGCGGTGGTCGAAGGGGTGGCGAAGAAACGCGGTTACAAGCTCAAAGGCGGCGAATGGGATTTTGAAAAAGCCTCGCACACTTTACTGCTCGATTATCGCAGCGGAGCCTTGGGACGGGTGAGCTTGGAAACACCTGCCAGCCGCCAACATTTGCTGGCGACCTATGTGCCACCGCTCTTGTTAGGGCAGGGTAAGGATATCACCAGCAGTATGCCGCAAGCCGACACCGAGCCGGCCGACTGAAACGCCTCAGTGGATAGACAAGCGCGTGAAGGACTCCAGATAATTGAGCAGACCATCGGACGATTTGCCGGCCAATTCCACATTGCCCTTGGCAATCGCTTTGGCGATTAACAAGTGGCAGCGCGCGCATTCTTCAATATCGCCCTCATGTTGGTAGGCGTACCAAAAGCGACGGCTTTTGATGATTAAGGGTATGACGGCCGCAACGGCAGACGGATTGAGGCAGGCATCGTGCACGATATGGTCAAAGGCTTGATCGGCCGCCATGTATTCAGCCAGCGTATGCCGTTTGGCCGCAATCAGCATTTGTTCGGCACAGCTGACGAGTTGCTTGCGCTGTTCGGCGCTGACATGTTGTGCCGCGCGTTGGATGATCAAGCGTTCGATCACGCGCCGAGTTTCGAGCAGGGTAAGGTGTTCCTTGACTTCGATCTGACTGACGATGAGGCCGCGTCGTGGCATCGGCGTGATCAAGCCGTTGGAAGACATGCGCATCAGGGCTTCGCGCAGAGGGGTACGCCCGAGTCCGGTTTTTTCCATCAGCGCCGCTTCGATGATGGGGGCGCCGGGTATTAATTCCATCGTGACGATCATGCTCTCGATGGCGTCGTAAGCGATGTCTGCTGCGCGTTTTTTTTGCACCGGCGCGAGCGACGTGGAGGGAGGGTTGAGCATGAACGGACCTTGGCTGAACGAAAGAGTAATACTGATGATACCCGCTTAACTCTGAATATTACTTTGTTTAAAGTGTAAATGACAAATTAACGCGCTGTTTTCTACTAAATCGCCGCCTTATTTTTTGTCTTTGAGCAATTTTACCTGGCGCAGCCAAGTTTCTTGCCAGCTTGTTTGCGTCGCTGAGGATGGATACCTGCTATGCCTGTCAAGGACGATGCCGTGCGATTGACGGCTGCCGCCAGTGCCCAATTAGCGCGCCAAGTCGCTGATGTGTTTTTTGCCGAAGCCTTGTTCGATCGCATGAGCGATATCGTGTTTTTTGTCAAAGATTGTGCCGGTCGCTATGTGGTAGTCAATCAGACCTTGGTACAACGCTGCGGTTTGCGCAGCAAGCAGGCCGTGCTCGGGCGAACTGCCGAGGCGCTGTTTCCGGCTGGGCTGGCGGCCAGTTATGCCGCTCAGGATGCCTTGGTGCTGAGTGGGAAACGGCAATTATTTGATCAACTCGAGTTACACCTTTACACAAATCGGCGTCAAGGTTGGTGTTTGACGCAAAAGATTGCGCTCTATGATATGCGCCGTAACATTATCGGCATGACCGGTATTTCGCGCGATTTGGCGGCACCGGATCGGCCGCATCCGCAGTTTGCTGCTGTCGCACTGGCATTGCGGTATCTACAAGAGCATTATGCGCGTGCCGTATCGATGGCTGAGCTGGCGGCCTTGAGCGGCTTGTCGGTGGCGCGGCTCGAGCATCACTTCCGAAAAATTTTCTCTCTCACGCCACGGCAGATGATGCTCAAACTGCGACTCGATGCCGCCGCACGCTTACTCAGTGACCCCGGCGTCAGTATCACCGAGGTCGCATTGACTTGCGGTTATCAGGATCACAGTGCGTTTTCACGCATCTTCAAAGCCACCGTCGGCATGACTCCGAGCGCTTACCGCGTACATATTGCGAGCCTTTAATCAGGCCGTGCTGGTGATACCCCAGATGAAGGGATCGCGCGGGTCGAGCAAGAGCTGCGCCTCGGCGGTGATGAAGGCGCTACCGCGCACGACCGGCAAGATGTGTTGCGGCTGTCCTGCAGCATTCTGGACGCTGCGGTACGAGGCGCAAAACACGCTGCCGATCAGACTTTCCTGACGCCATATCTGGCCCGGAGCGAGTACACCATCTGCCGCCAGACAGGCCAACTTGGCGCTGGTGCCAGTGCCACATGGCGAGCGATCATAGGCGCCGCCCGGGCAAAGCACGAAATTTCGACTGTCGTTGCGGCTGTCGGCAGCAGCGGCGAAGAGTTCGATATGGTCGATAGGCGCGCCGTTGGCACCCTGTATGCCAAGCTGTTCCAGTGCCAAGCGCACCGCGCGCGCATAGCTGCCAAGTGCGGCTGCATTGGATAAGTGCAAGCTTTGTTGGTGCTCGCCAATGAGGAAAAACCAGTTGCCACCCCACGCGATGTCGCCGCAGACCGTACCGATGCCGGGTACTTCGAGCGTGACGGCGCGGGCATGGCGATAGGCCGGTACATTGTGCACGCTGACACTGTGATCATCATGCAGTTCGGCAGCGACGATACCGACCGGAGTTTCTATTTTGTGTCGCCCTACAGCAATTTTTCCTTGATATGCCAGAGTCGTGATGAAGCCTATCAGTCCGTGTCCGCACATGCCCAAGTAGCCGACATTGTTGAAAAAAATCACACCGGCGACGCATTCGGCATCCTGCGCCGGGCAGACCAGTGCGCCGACGAGGACATCGGCACCGCGCGGCTCGCACACGCTGGCGCGGCGATAATGGTCGAATTCCGCTCGCATGAGCTGTAATTGCTCGGCAACGCTGCCGCCGCCGAGCGCCGGGCCGCCGGCGATGATGACGCGGGTCGGTTCACCGCCGGTATGCGAATCGATGACGTGTATGCTGTGCATGGCTACTCCTGAGCGCGTGTTTTGTTATCATAGCGCCCGACGCGATGGCATGTCTTGAGCGATTCCGGGCCGCAGCGCGGCGAAATCGGCACAGTCGCTCGGTTTGCTGGCCCCGACGCACAAGCTGTGTTGTTTTTTGCAACGGTACAATGGTAAAGTAGTCGCATCGCTTGGCGATCTGCAAAAAAATTTTGTGGAAGATGTCGTAACGAATGAATGTATTTGTCAATAAACCCGATACCACATTTTCTGAGCCTATCAGAAGGCGTCTGGCCGTCGCCTTGTGTTTATCCTTGCTCTTGCATGGGATCTTATTGTCTTTGCAATTTGCAGCCCCAAGTGCAGCGCGCCTCAAGAATACGACCGTGCTGGCGGCCGTCGAGACGCCGGCACCCTTGGTGTTGAACTTGATGCCAACTGCCGAGCTCGAGCAATTAAGGCCCTCCAGTAGCTTGCCGACTGCACTGCCGCCCCCGGCCGTAATTACTGGCATGCAAATTTTGGCCGCTCGTCCGGTTCCGCCACCTGTGAAAAAAGTGAAAAAATCACGGCGGCATCGTGCTGCAAGCTTGCTGCCGCCGCCACCACCACCGCCACCAGCTTTGCCGCTAGCGAATTTACCCGACCTGATTACTCAGGATGTCCATCGCGATGAGAATTTTGTAGTGGCCGTGCGCGCCCCAGAAGATCCTGCGCGTAGCGATACGCGGCTTAGCGCTGCGAGCTTGCCGGTTGCTGTGCCTGAAGCGGCCAGTGCGAGCCTTGCTGTTGATACGCCCTCAGTTGCCAGCCCAGCGGTTGTTGCAGCGTTGCTTGTTCCCGCTGTTACTCCTGCAGTTGTGCCGGCGCTTGAAATCCCGACTGCAAGCTTGCCAGAACCTGTGCCCGTGGCCGAACCGGAACCGTCGCGTGCGAAATCGACTCGGCGTAAGGCAATCGCTGCACCGGATTTGAGCGAACACAAGGCCGATCTACCTGCTCGTCAGAACTTGCTGCAGCAATTATCGAGCGAGACGAAGCAGGAGGCCGAAGCCGCAATACGTCTGCAGCAAGCTCATGAGGCGGCGAGGCAGCAAGAACGCGAGTCGGCCGCCACGCAAGAGCGTCTGGCGGCCGCCGCCGCCAGTTTGACGCAACTCACGCAACAGCGTCGGCAACAGACACTGCCGGACCCTGCACTCGAACAGCAATTGCAGGAAGAAGTGCAGCAGCGCGAACAACTGCGTAAGCAGCATGCTGCGGCTATCGAGCGCCGCCAGCAGGAGCAGGAGTTGCTGGCTCGAGCTCAACAGGAGGTGCAAGCAGCCCAAGCTGAGAAAGATGCCCAAGCTGCCCAAGCCGCCCAAGCCGCCCAAGCCGCCCAAGCCGCCCAAGCCGCCCAAGCTGCGAAAGATACCCAAGCCGCCCAAGCCGCCGCAGCGCTGGTCGCACGAAACCAAGCCGAACCCGGCGATGCGCTTTCCGGCACCATCGACGGCAAGTTAGGCAAGCGCAGCGCCGTCAGTGACGCCGTGGGGCAGGGAGACTTGAGCAGCGACTTGGCGAATCGCTCAAGGCAGCGCGGACTCGATTATTTACGCGCCGTTCCGCCCTTGCCACGACGCGATAGCGTTCTCGTGCCACGACGCTATAGCGATCAGGGCAGCCGCGAAAAGGATATCCAGTTGCGCATGTACGCAGAGAGCTGGAAGCAGAAAATTGAGCGCAATGGCAATCTCAACTATTCCCAACTCTCGGCGCAGCGTGCGCGCGGTGATGCCTTGGTCAGTATCGGCTTGCGCAGCGATGGCAGCGTGACGGAGATCAGGATTTTACGCTCGACTGGCCGCGTCGATCTTGATGCGGCAATCAACAACATCGTGCGCCTCAATGCCCGTTATGCCGTGTTTCCAGCGGCGATTGCCGATCAATACGATGTCATTGAAATTCGGCGCATTTGGAGTTTTGACGAGCAATTGAAAATTCTCGACGAACTGCGATGAAGCACTTCGGTGACCTTGGGCGCAAACAGTTACACTATGTGTTTTCAACTTCAGTGGAAAACTCGCCATGCACATTTTGATCACTGGCGGTACCGGCATGATAGGCCGTCGTTTATGTGCAGCCTTGTTGGCTGACGGCCATCAACTGACGGTACTGAGCCGCCGTCCGCAAACGGTCGCCAGCATCTGTGGTGCGGCCGTGCACAGCATGGCTGATCTCAATGAATACCACAGTGAGATGGTGTTCGATGCCATCATCAACTTAGCTGGCGAAGCGATCGCCGATGCGCGCTGGAGTCCGGCACGCCAGCAAATTCTGCGCACTAGCCGAATCGCCCTGACCGAATTATTATTACAGAAAGTCCATGCCGCACAGCGACGCCCCCAGGTGTTTCTCAGTGGGTCGGCGGTCGGCTTTTATGGTGACAGCGGTGCCACCCCGCTGAGCGAGCAAGCCGCTGCCGGCGGCGATTTCAGTGCGCAATTATGTGTTGATTGGGAAGCCGCAGCAAATCAGGCGGCCGCGCTGGGCATCCGCACCTGCATCTTACGTACTGGCTTAGTGCTCGATGCAAGCGGCGGCATGCTCAAGAAAATGCACCTGCCGTTCCAGCTCGGACTCGGCGCGCGCCTCGGTCAGGGCAGTCAGTGGATGAGCTGGGTTCATGTGGCCGATTACGTCGACATGCTGCGGTTTTTGCTGACGCAAACCGAGGCCGCCGGGTGTTTCAATATGGTGGCACCGGAACCTGTATCGAACCGCCAGTTCACCGCCGCGCTCGCGCACGCGCTGCACCGGCCGGCACCGTGGCTGATTCCCGCTTTCGTATTGCGACTTGCCATGGGGGAAATGTCGAGTTTGCTGCTGGGCGGACAGCGTGTGCTGCCGGCCAAGATCAGCGCGCTTGGCTACCGCTTTCGGTTTACGCGCTTGGCCGATGCGCTGGCCGATCTTTATGCGTCACGGTAGGGCTGCCGGGGCAGCGTAATACTGGCTGCTCAGGGTTTTGAACTGTCCCCCATCGCTATTGATGGTGGTTTGATGCGACTCACCGGCACTGAACACAGCCCCAAAGCCGCCGACGGCAACCAAGTCAGTTGCATGGGTGAGGAAATAATGGGCGCGGTTGTCGCGCCAAGCATTGGCCACGCCACCGGGCTGCACCGATGGTGCGCCGAGTGGCGTTTGCCACCATAGCAAAGGTAATTGCAAACCTTGGTGATATGTTTGTGCCAGGCTCAGATGTTGGCTGAAATTCGGCGTGCTCAGATTATTTTCATCCCAATACCACGGCGTGCTGCTGCTGCGTTGGCAGTAGCTTGCTTGAACGCTTTTTTCAAAGCAACCGGCATCGCGGTCCAGTGTTTCCATGACGATGAAATCGGCCTTGTCGGCACCGAGTTTTTGCATGAATCCCAAGGCCGTGCCGGCCAAGTCGGGAAACAAGGAAGTCGGGAAGCCGACGTAGGCAAGTGGTGCATACTTGCGTGCAGTTTGCAGCAAACATTGGGCGACACCTTTGACATCGTTCGACAGCGTGCTGCAATCGGGATTGCTGCTGACCACGGCCGCGACGGTGCTGGGATCGGCATTGCTCGACAAACGCTGCGCATAGCCCCAGAAATCCGGCTCAAAATTGACCAGCACTGGTTTGCCAACAATTTTGATTTGCTGGAATAATAGGCTCACATTAGCCCAATAGGCCGTCATGAATATCGGATCACTGAGACCACTCAGATTGCCATCGCCATTGCTGGCCATTTGGTAGAGCGTGAACATAGGCACGGCACCGAGACTGGCGGCATTCGCCGCCACGAGTTGCACATAGGCACCGCTTGGGCTATTCCAAGTCGGCCACGCCGTGCTGCCGACGCCGTTGAGATACTGATCATAGATTTCTATGTGCAGGTTTTGTTTATTGATATCAGCCACACTGGTCGAGCCCAAGCCGAGCAAGAGGTGCTTGCCGAGGCCGAGCTGCGCGCTCAGGGCGGCGGCTTTTTGCGCCAGCGTCAAGGGCGGCGGTGGCGTGCTGACTACCGGCGGGGTCACTGGTGGCGTGACTGGCGGTGTTACTGGTGGGGTGACCGGTACCGTGATTGGTGGTGTGACCGGCACGGTCACCGGCGTAGTGCCGCTGGCCAGTGCGGCACTGCCACCACCACCACCGCAGGCGGCCGGTAGCAGGAGCAAGCTATAACTGAGTAAGGAAGAAAGTTTCATGAATTTGAATTTGTAGAAGAAGGCTTGAACCTATGATATCCGATGTAGCAAATGATGATGCAGCAAATCAACGCCTTCATTGTCCGCGTTGTCAGCGTCCTGCCGACACCTGTATTTGTGCCTGTAGCCGGCCGATTGCCAACTGTTGCGAAGTATTGATCCTGCAACATCCGCTCGAAGTCAAGCAAGCCAAGGGTAGTGCCGGCCTGCTCGATTTATGCCTGCAGCGCTCGCAGATTTGGGTGGGGGAACAATTTGATGAAGCCAGCTTACAGCGTGCGTTGTATGGCACCTCGGCAGAGTACCCGGGCCAGTCTCAGCCGGTGTTGCTCTACCCCGATACGGCCGACAACCAAGCGCCGGCCTTACGTGGCACGGCAGCGCCAGTTGTCGTTCCAGCCTCCTTGCCAGACCAGCCGCGGCAACTGCGTCTGGTGCTGCTCGATGCAACCTGGCGCAAGAGCCGCAAAATGCTATACCTGAACCCCTTGCTGCAAGCCTTGCCACGCGTTTCCTTGGCGGCGATGCCGCCGTCGCATTACCGCATACGCAAAGCCCACAAGCCCGATCAACTGGCCAGTCTGGAAGCTTGTGCGTATGCACTCATGCAGCTCGAACAGAATGAGGCGCGCTATCTGCCCTTGCTGGCTGCCTTCGACGCCTTCGTCGCGCTACACAGTGCGCGCACCGCCGCCTATCGCCAGCAATAAAAAAAAGCCCCGCTTGCGCGGGGCCCAATGGAGTCTGGTCAGGGTCGGTTGTTGTTTCAGATTAAGACGTTAATAATGGCATTACCGATGCCGATCAGGGCCGCGCCCGAAATCAAACCGGCACAAATAGGCTCACAACCTTCCACCCAGAAGCGATAGCCACTGCTATTGGTTTCTCGGTGGCGGCGGCCCATCCACCAGAATACCAAGGCACCGAGCCACATCGCCAGACTGGCGTCAGGTGGCAACACTACACCCAAACCGATAGAGACGGCCGACAAAGGGAAGCGCCCTTTGGTGGAAATCCGCGCCAGTTCGATGGCGACGGCACAGATTGCCGCGACCGTCATCGCGATCAGGGCCGAAACCGGCAAGCTGTGGATGCCATGAGCGATCAAATCGGCCACGCCCTTCCATTGCACGGCGGCGGGGAAGGCAAATTGATCGCTGACAATGGTGGCAGTACTGCGTACACCATTGCTGTCCGGTGGCAGGAACAACAAATAAAACAAGGGAATACAGGCCAGCGCGCCGGAAATAATGCCGATCACATGGCCGATCGCTTGCTGGCGCGGTTTGGCACCGAGCATGTAGCCTGGTTTGATGTCAGACAGCAGATTGGCGGCATTGAGCGCCACTTCCGCCGTCATCCCGGCCGGAATCAGATTATTAGCCGGATTGGCATGGTCGATGGCACCGATGGAAAACTGGGTGATTTTTGACAAAGCACCGGTCGGCACCCAAGAAGTCAGGGCCATAGAGTTGACGCCGATGACGGTGAGGATGAAAATCAGTGGCAAGGAAATGAAAGACAGCAACCAAGGTACGCCGAAAAATTCATGTGTGGCGGCCGCACCGATGACACTGAAAATCGGCACGCCGACATACGAAACCCACAGCGGCAATTCGATATCGCGTAAGACATCGTTAGCCAGCGGCTGGGCCGGCGCAGTGCCGGATTTTTTGCGCAGGCTTTTAAAGGCATTGGTAAAAATTTCCGGTTTTGCCAACAAGCCGACCAGGGAACCGACCACCATCATCGCCACGCCCCACCAGAGTGACCATTGATTAACGATTTCGGCGCGGTTGAGTGCCAGCAGGTGACCGTCTTGTGCTAAGCGTGGAGCGATGTCGCCACGGTTAATCATCCATGGTGCCAGCAAGGCAAAGTTGAGGAAGCCGCCCAGCAGCACGCTGCTAGCCACGCGTATGCCCATCAGTCCGCCGACACCAAGCATGGCGGCATCGATGGTGAAGCGCAATCCCAGTGTACGGATATCGACGCCGGCAATTTTCGGGATCCACAAATCGTATTTGATTGCGGCCGTGTAGTAGTAGTCGTCGAGTCGCTCACGCACGCTGAAGGCTTGGGTCATGCCGGTCCAGCTCTGCATTTGCAAAACTTTAAACTGAATCAATTTCATCCAACCATCACTGGTGATCATTTGGTAGCCGCCCGATACCAGTGCCGTCAGGCCCAGCAGACGCGCTTTGTACATGCCGGCTGCCGCGTCGCCGGTGTAGAGTGAGTCGAGCACGACGCCGCAGGCGCGGCCTTCCGGAAACGGCAACTGGTCTTCATTGATGAAGCGGCGTTTCATTGGAAAGGCAATCAAGACGCCGAGTATGGCGACCACCACCATCCAGATCATCATTTGCCACCAAGGAATGATTTTACCGCTCACCAGCATGAAGGCGCTCAAGCTGGCAATCAGCGGCGAAATCATATAACCGGCCGCCGTGGCGATCGATTGCGTACAATTATTTTCGAGTACAGTGAAATCGGTCGCGATGCCGGCTTTATTGAGCGCCTTGAAGAGCGCGAAAGCCAGAATGACCGAAGTCAGACCGACGCCGATGCCGACCCCGGTTTTGGCACCGATATACAGTGCCGTGGCAGCCAGAATGCCGCCGAGAAAGAAACCGGTGAAGGCGGAACGCAAGGTCAATTGCGCCATGTCGCCGCGATAGATATGGCTGAACCACCAAGCATCCTTTTGGGAGCGGGTCCAGCTCGCGATTTGCTCGTCTGATAGTTGTTGCAGCGCCATTTTGTCTCCAATATTGCTAATAAGTCTTAAAACTGACGCAATAATGACAGATTATTTTCTGAATTTTTTATTGCGCCTTTAAATCTGAAACTTTTTTTTCAGATGGCGCAGTATCCGAGTCACTCAGCGTGCTGTCAAGTTGTCTCGCGGTAATTCCGAATTTTTAATGGTTTTCCAGAAAAATGGCAGAGAAACCAAGTTTTAAAGCCTTGCATACATTCAAAAATAAAGCGCGAAATCGATAAAAAATGTCTGCTGCCTAGCCATGTTGATCAAAAATCTGACTAGGGTTTGAAACCCCGGCCTTCAGAGGCTGTCGCAAAAGCCTAATGGACGCTTTTTACACCTGAAACACCGTATGCCTCGTCATTCCTGCGTAGGCAGGAATCGAGTGGCACGCTAGTGCCTTCAGGGTGGGAGGGTCGATCAAGTGTACTTTTTTTCTGTGAGATGAACACGTCCTGCTGCGCCTGAGATAAAAGCCGCCTGCGCGGCAATGACGAATTGGGCAGCTGGGTGAATACAAACCCCTTCCAAAGTCTGTTCCATCGTCGCTTGCGACGATCCATTTAGTTGTCTGCGCCGCTAGGGAAACTCGTTGTGGCGAGCCTCAGCGTACGTCAGCCAAATTCGGTGCTCACGTCATGGTGAAATAAAAAAACCCCTGCAAGCAAACTTGCAGAGGTTTTTTTTGCATCAGGCAATACGCCCGATAAGCAATCTTACATCATGCCGCCCATACCACCCATGCCGCCCATGCCGCCCATATCACCCATGCCGCCGGCTGCTTTGTCTTCCGACAATTCTGCAACCAGTGCATCGGTAGTCAGGATCAGACCGGCAACCGATGCGGCATTTTGCAATGCCGAACGAGTGACTTTAGCTGGATCGAGAATACCCATTTCTATCATGTCGCCATATGTATCATTGGCAGCATTGAAACCGAAGTTGCCTGTGCCATTGATGATGGCATTGACGACGACGCTAGGCTCGCCACCGGCATTGGCAACGATTTCGCGCAATGGCGCTTCGATCGCTTTCAATACCAGTTTGATACCGGCTTCTTGATCAGGATTGTCGCCTTTGATGACGCCGGCTGCTTGACGAGCGCGCAACAGAGCAACGCCGCCGCCAGGAACAATACCTTCTTCAACGGCAGCGCGTGTTGCATGCAATGCATCTTCAACGCGTGCTTTTTTCTCTTTCATTTCAACTTCAGTTGCGGCACCAACTTTGATGACTGCAACGCCGCCAGCCAATTTGGCTACGCGTTCTTGCAATTTTTCGCGGTCGTAGTCGGAACTGGCTTCTTCGATTTGCGCGCGGATTTGTTTAACGCGGGCTTCGATACCAACAGCTTGACCGGCACCGTCGATGACCGTGGTGTTTTCTTTACCGATTTCGATGCGTTTAGCTTGGCCGAGGTCAGCCAAAGTGGCTTTTTCCAGCGTCAGGCCAACTTCTTCAGCGATGACTTGGCCACCGGTCAGGATAGCGATGTCTTCGAGCATGGCTTTGCGGCGATCGCCGAAACCAGGTGCTTTGACAGCAGCAGTTTTCAAAATGCCGCGGATGTTGTTGACTACCAAAGTAGCCAAGGCTTCGCCATCGACATCTTCAGCGATGATCAGCAATGGACGACCGGCTTTAGCAACTTGTTCCAAGATTGGCAACAGATCACGGATGTTCGAGATTTTTTTGTCGAACAGCAGGACGAAAGGATTTTCCAGAATCACTGATTGTTTTTCCGGATTGTTGATGAAGTATGGCGACAAGTAGCCGCGGTCGAACTGCATACCTTCAACGATGTCGAGTTCATTGTCGAGCGATTTGCCATCTTCAACAGTGATCACGCCTTCTTTACCGACTTTGTCCATCGCACGGGCGATGATGTCGCCGATGTTTTGATCGGAATTGGCCGAGATCGAACCGACTTGAGCGATTTCTTTGTTGGTGGTAGTTGGACGCGACAGTGCTTTAACTTCAGCAACGATGGCGACGACAGCTTTGTCGATACCGCGTTTCAGATCGGTTGGATTGAAACCGGCGGCAACGTATTTGAAGCCTTCGCGAACGATGGCTTGTGCCAGTACAGTTGCGGTTGTTGTGCCGTCACCAGCGTTGTCGGAAGTGCGCGAAGCAACTTCTTTAACCAACTGTGCGCCCATGTTTTCGAGCTTGCATTTGAGTTCGATTTCTTTAGCAACAGAAACACCATCTTTAGTCACTGTCGGCGCGCCGAACGAGCGTTCCAACACCACGTTGCGACCTTTAGGGCCCAAAGTGACTTTTACTGCATTGGCGAGGATATTGACGCCATTGACGATTTTTGCACGTGCTTCATCGCCAAATATTACTTGCTTAGCTGCCATGTTATTTTCTCCGAAATAAGGGAATACGATCAGTTACAAGGGTGCGGAATTACTTCTGCACGATGGCGAAGATGTCTTCTTCGCGCATAACCAAGACTTCATTGCCGTCAATTTTGACAGCTTGACCGGAATATTTACCAAACAATACGCGATCGCCGACTTTGACTTCCAGGGCGCGCAAAGTACCGTTTTCGAGTTGTTTGCCTGTACCAACAGCCAATACTTCACCTTGATCTGGCTTTTCAGCAGCAGCGTCAGGCAGAACGATACCGGATGCAGTTTTTGTTTCTTGATCCAGACGTTTGACGATCAAACGATCATACAGGGGACGAAGGTTCATACAAGCTCCTTAATTTGCGAGTAATTAATAGGGAATGAAATAGTAGCCGGGGAAAAGCTGTTAGCACTCTCTCCCGTCGAGTGCTAATTATATGGGCGACCTGCAAGCATTTCAAGCAACAAAAATCAACTAAATCAATTTTTCTTTTAAAAACAGTGAGTTATGCTGCGAAGAATCTTAAGGAAAACATCCGTTATTCAATGCAGCGGCAGGGTTTTGCTCTGCCTACCTGCCGCTTATTAACGGCTAGTAAGGAATTTACCAAGCATTTTTCGCAATCGGACAGTGAAAAAACATTAAAAAATTAATCTATTTGATCGATTTTCCCGTTGAATTTGTGATTTTTTGTCACGAAGCTACATTTCCTTGTGAAAACGTACAAAATGAGCGTGTGCGTATTTTTAAATAGTAATGCTCAGTCGCAACGTAGCGCGTACTGGCGTAGTGGAGGTCGTGATGGGTGGGTATCGTTTGTTGCATCAGTTGGTACTTTGCCTGCTCTTGGCAATGCCAGCCTGTGTCTCAGCGATGACAGTGGCGTTTATCAATCCTGGCAAGTCTGATGAAATTTTTTGGCTGACTGCCTCGCACAGCATGAGCGCTGCCGCCCATAGCCTGGGAATTCGGCTGGAAGTCTTGTATGCGCAGCGCGACCATTTACAAGTGGTGCAATTGGCGCGGCAATTGGCCGCCCGCACGCCGCTGCAGCGACCCGAATATGTCATTTTGTCGAATGATTATGGCGTTGCGGCAGAAGCCATCCGCATTCTCGACGGTGCCGGCATTAAAACCTTTCTTGCTTTCAGCGGCATTCGCGATCCGCAAGAACGGCAGCGCATCGGCTTGCCGCGTACTAAGTATCCGGGCTGGTTAGGCAGTTTGGAACCGCTGACGGCCGAGAGTGGTTATCTGACGGCGCGCGCCTTGATTGCCCGTGGTAATGCCGAGCACTGGCAAGACCCAGAAGGGCGCTTGCACCTGTTAGTCATCGCCGGTGACCGCTCGACTACCACTTCGCTCAAACGCAATGAAGGCATGCGTCGTGCCGTGGTCGAAGCCGGAAATGTGGTGATCGATCAAGAAATCTATGGTGAGTGGGCGCGCGCCAAAGCTGAAGAGCAAAGTCAGTGGTTGTATCAGCGCTATCCGCAAGCGCGTTTGATTTGGTCTGGCAATGATTTGATGGCCTTCGGGGCGATGAACAGTTGGCGTTTGCGTGGAGGCAAGCCTGGCGTCGATGCCCACTTCAGCGCCATTAACACCTCCGACGAAGCCTTGACGGCGTTGCAAAGTGGCAGCATCAGCGCTTTGGCTGGCGGTCACTTCATCGCCGGCGCATTTGCTTTGGTGATGCTTTACGATTACCACAATGGCAAAGATTTCAGTCAGGAAGGCTTGGAGCAGGAGCGCTCGATGTCGATCTTATTCAGTCGCGACGATGCGCGGCGCTTCAAGCAATTGTTTGGCGACCTTGATTTTGATCGAGTGGATTTCCGAAAATTCAGCCGAGTCTTGCATCCGGCCAGCACCGATTACACATTCAATTTTCGTGCTTTGTTGTCTGCTGGCAAGGAGCGTAAATGAGCATTACCCCCTTGCAACCAATAGCCGGCTTATTGATACGACGTGTGTTCAAATGGGTCATGCTGGCCATCATCGCTTTCAGCAGCCTGCAGGCTTGGCTCAATTACCGGGCGATTGAAAAGAATTTTGACATGACCATCAATGATGTCGTGCAAACGCACCTGCCCTTATTGTCATTGGCGATCTGGGATATTGAACCGCAGGCGATACAAAAGCAAATCGGCTTGCTGGTGAAAAACAGCCCTATCATTTACGCACATATTCGTGCCTCTACCGGTCAGCAATTCGAAGGTGGGCGTCGTGAATTGCGCAGCAACGGGCAAATATTGCAATTTGACATACCCGCGCAAACCGAGGGCACCGCAGCCTTGGGCGTGCTGGAGCTGGTGATAGACCGCAGCCGCTTGCGCGAAGAATTGCTGCGCAATTTCATCGTCGTATTCATTGAAGTGCTGGTACTGGCCATCTTCATCCTGATCGCCTTGGTCGCGGTATTGCGGCAGGATTTGCAAAGACCGATGCGGCAACTGGCCGATTTCGTTAAAAATTTACAAGCCAATCAAATTTCCACGCCGCTGGCTTTGGATTTGCCGCCCGGCCATGCCTACAATGAAATTGATCTTGTCATCGATGGTTTCCGAACCATGCAAGAGAGCATACAAAAACATATTTCGCAGCAAGATCAGTTGGTGTTGCAACGCACCGAGCAACTCGAAAACGCCATGTCTACGTTGGAAAAATTGTCGATTACCGATGGCTTGACCGCTTGTTACAACCGCTTGCTGTTCAATCAGCGTATGCCGACCGAAATGCAGCGTGCGACGCGCTATGTGCGCGAACTGTCAGTGCTGTTTTGTGATATCGATTTTTTCAAACGCGTCAACGATAGCTATGGCCATGCGGTTGGAGACAAAGTCTTGGTTTCTTTTGCCAACTGCATCAAAGATAATTTGCGCTCTGACTCAGATTGGGTAGTCCGTTATGGCGGGGAAGAATTCGTCGTTGTGTTGCCGGAAACCAGCTTGATCGCCGCCGTCGAGGTGGCCGAGCGCATGCGTGCCGCGGTTGAACAGGCCTTGGTCGTGCCGCTGGCAGACGGCACGATGCTGCAGATTACCGCCAGCTTCGGTGTGGCACAAAAAAAACCCATCGATACACTGGAAAATTTCATGCAGCGCGCCGACCAAGCCCTATATGTGGCCAAGAATCATGGTCGCAATCGGGTGCAAGCCGCGGATGGCCGCGTCACACTCAGAGAGATTCGCGACCGCGCGTCCTGAGCGGCGCTGCAACTGGGTGTAAGACCGCTTGGGCGGCACCAAGCAACTTGGCTGACAGGCGCTGCAGGCGCGGTGTCTGCACCTTCCACTGGTGCCAATACAAGGCTATATCGACGCTGCTGTGCGGCATCAGCCTTACCAACTCTGCCATGTCCGGTCCAGTCAGCATGACTTCGGGTATCAAACCCCAGCCCAGTCCGAGCACAATCGATTGATTATAAGCACCTGTCGCGGGAATGAAATGACTGGGGTAGCTGGCGCTCGGCAGGCCGAAATGGCTTTGCAAAAAAGTGCTTTGCAAGCTGTCTTTGCGGTTGAAACAGAGTACAGGTGCCAGCGCCGCACTGCTGCGCGTCATCCCCATCGGAAACCAACGCGCACAGTAAGCTTTGCTGGCTACAGCGTGATAACGCATGATGCCCAGAGCCATAGTATGGCAACCACGCATGCTGTCGGCTTCGGCAGAAATGCAACCGAGCACCAAGCCTTGTTCCAGCAGGGCATGGGTATGGTCTTGATCATCGATGATCAGTTCGAGCAAAATATTTTCCGCGATCAAAAAATCTGCCAGCCCCGGTAACATCCAGCTACCAACGCTATCGGCATTCACACCCAAGCTTACGCGCAGCGCAGAATGTCGCTCTCCTGCATATTCGGAGTGCAAATCCTGCTCCATTTCTTTGACTCGTCGCAAATGCTGCAAGAGCTTTTGCCCGGCCGGCGTCGCCCGGCAAGGACGGCTGCGCGTCATCAGCGTGACCCCAAGAGCGCTTTCCAAGGCCTTCAGCCTTTGCGACACGGCCGAACTGGTCAGGTGCAAAGCTTGTGCCGCCGCTTCAAAACTGCCGCTGTCGATCACACTGAGAAAGGCTTGCGCTTGCTTGCTGTCGAGGTGAAAGGCGGTTTGGCTGAGGAAAGTCATGATTAAGAAATTTTAATGAAATCGGAAATATTTTAAATTTACTTTAACTTCTCACTTTTAAAAAGCACAATCTGTCTTCCATTCTCACCAGAAAGTTTTTTTATGTGGCTATTTTTTTTCAAGGGCATGAGTTTGAGCGCAGGATTAATCCTTTCCATAGGCTCACAAAATGCCCACGTGTTGCGCATCGGCATTCGGCGTGAGCACGTCGGTTTGACCGTATTGATCTGCATACTCTGCGAAGCGGTCTTGATCTTATTCGGCGTGGCTGGCATGGGCAGTCTGATCAGCCGGCATCCGGCCGCACTCGATGCGGCCCGCTTTGGTGGTGCGGCCTTTCTTACTTGGTATGGTTGGCGCGCTTGGCGGGCCGCATGGCAGGCACAAACGCTGCGTGCCGACCCGCGCGGCCTCAAGCTTGATCGACGCACGGCCAGTTTAGCGGTGTTGGCCGTTACCTTGCTCAACCCGCATGTGTATCTCGATACCGTCATCTTGCTCGGTGCTGTAGCTGCACAGCAAGGGTTGCTTGGTCAATACTGGTTTGCTGCGGGGGCCATCTGTAATGCCGTCGTGTGGTTTCTGGCCTTGGGTTTCGGTGCCCGCTGGTTAGCTCCACTGTTCGCGCTCCCGCGTGCTTGGCAAATTCTCGATGTTGGTGTGGCTGTGCTGATGTGGGGCTTGGCACTCAATCTCTTATTCCACCGTTTGCCGCTGTAGTGCAATGGCTGGTGCACGCGCCTGATCGGCTTGCGCTACCTTGGAAAGTATTTGCTCCATGGTCCAGTGTCGCGTGATCCAGATCGTCAAGGCGGTGCCCGATAACTGTCGCCACAGCATGCCGGTGTGTTGCAGGTGGCCATGTTGGTAGGCGGAAGCGATACGCCAGGCAAAGATGCTCGAAGGCGGCGGTGCTTCGAGCGTCGCGGCGGCCAGCAGGTAGGAGAAGGGATCGAGTACTTCGAGTAACGGTTCGCCTGCGCAACCAGCGGCTGCCCACAGCGCTTGCTGCTGCATACGGTCGATGGATACTGCTGCTAAATCAGGCGTGCCGCCGAGTTCGCGCAAGCCGTAATAATACAGTGCCCAAGGGGTGGCTGCGAGCATCGCTAGGCACATAAAAGCCAATACTGCGAGGCGGATTTGATTGATTGTTTTCATCAGATTTCTATTCTATCGCAAATTTTTTCTGCCACGCAGCGCAGGCCTGTTCCCAAAAATGGCCGATATCCGTCGCGCTGCCGGGCAGTAACAAGCCCAGATGGCGTGCGGCAGGCAGCAAGGCTTCTTGCAGCAAATCATTATCACCGCGATCGAAGCCCAGCGCGCCGGTTTGCTTCGACAATTTTTCTCCTTGCTCATTGCACACGACCGGCACGTGCAGATAGCGCGGCTGCGGCAATTGTAACAACTGTTGCAGATAAATTTGCCGTGCGGTCGAATCGATCAAGTCGGCACCACGCACCACATCGGTGATGCCTTGCGCGCCATCATCAACGACGACCGCCAGTTGATAAGCCCAGAATCCATCGCCGCGGCGCAATATGAAGTCACCGGTTTGATGGCTCAGATCCTGAATTTTTTTGCCATACCAAGAGTCATCGAAACTGATGATGGCCGCAGGCTGTGGCGGCACGCGCAAGCGCCAGGAGCGTGCACGCTTCCCAGTTGCCAAGCCATTGCGACAAGTGCCAGGGTACACCGGCAAGGCCGCCGCCGCGCTGTGCCTTTGAGAGTCGGCAATTTCCTTGCGTGAGCAGGCGCAGGGATACACCAAGCTGCCAAGTTGATCGAAGGCCGCTTGATACAGCGCTTGGCGCTGACTCTGCCAAGTGACTGCGGCATGGCTGAGCATGCCGCAGCGTTGCAGCGACTGTAGAATATGTGTGTCGGCACCGGCTACCTGGCGATCGATGTCCAAATCTTCTATGCGTATCAGCCATTGTCCTTGGTGGGCGCGGGCATCGAGATAACTGGCCATGGCGGCAACCAATGAGCCCATGTGCAATGGTCCGGTCGGCGAGGGCGCGAAGCGTCCGAGATAAGGCGGGCGCATGCTGTTAATTTCCTAATAGCATACGTTGCACGACCGGGTCTTGCAGCTTCTGTAAAAACCAGTGCAAGGCCTTACCTCTGTTCGAGCTACGCCAGACGATGCGATTGCTGCCGATCAGCCGGTGGCCCTCGGTTTGTTTCTCTACCAAACTACCGTTGTTCAAATGCGGCAGGGCCAAACGACGTGGCAAGTGGCCACAACCGAGGCCGGCCAATTGCGCCGATAATTTCGCCGCAATCGAGGGTACGGTCAGGGTATCTTGGCCACGCAACAAGCCGGCCGTCATGCTCGGCAAGTCCAGACCGGTATCCCCGACCGCAATCGCCCTGTGGGTTTGAATCATTTCATGCGTCAGCGGTTCGCTGGCATGCGCGAGCGGATGTTGGGGGGCCACCGCGAACACCCAATCGATGCTGCCGAGTACGCGGGTGTGAAATTCTCCTTGGGTGCGGATCGCCTCCGGGCCATCAAAGGCGGCACCGATGGCT
This sequence comes from Undibacterium sp. CCC3.4, assembly GCF_034347425.1. GTDB lineage: Bacteria > Pseudomonadota > Gammaproteobacteria > Burkholderiales > Burkholderiaceae_D > Undibacterium. The sequence continues at coordinate 333,791 of NZ_CP133779.1, read as the reverse complement.
AAATCGGCACGGCCCGAGACCATGCTTTCCCACACACCCGATAAAATCTCTTGAGAGATGCGTAAGCGCGTGCCGCAAGCTTGTTGTTCAAATTCTTTGATCAATGGCAGTAAATCATCGAAGGCAATCACACCATCGAGGACGATGCGCAGCTCGGCTTCCCAACCGCTGGCGGCGCGTTTCACGCGGTTTTCCAACTCTTGTGCGGCGTTCAGCAAGTGCCGTCCCTGCAGCAACAACTCTTGCCCGGCAATCGTGAGTTTGGCACGGTGGCCGCGTCGGTCATACAGCAGCACATCAAGATCTTCCTCCAGCTTACGGATGCTGTAAGTGATCGCCGATGGAACTTTATCGAGGGCGGCAGCGGCGGCGGCAAAGCTGCCTTTGCGCTCAATCGCATCGAGAATTTGCAGGGCTTCGAGCGTCAGGTTCATTGTTGTTGAAAAAATTTGAATGATATATAGGAAATTTTACTCTTATCGGCTTCTTGCTGCTGGTCTATAGTGTGATCCATAGCATCAAATTAACGTGATTTCAGGAGAATCAGATGATTACACTCAGAGCTGCCGGTCAACGTGGTTATGCCGAACATGGCTGGCTCAAGTCCAAGCACAGTTTTTCTTTCGCCGAATATTATGATCCTGCCCACATGGGTTTCGGTCCGCTGCGTGTCATCAATGATGATTGGATCGCTCCCGGCATGGGCTTCGGCACGCATCCGCACAAAGATATGGAAATCATCACCTATGTGCTCGAAGGCGCGATTGCTCATAAAGATAGCATGGACAATGGCAGCACGATACACCCCGGGAATGTGCAATACATGAGTGCCGGCACCGGTGTGCGGCACTCTGAGTTCAATCCCGATGCGGCCACGCCTACCCGGTTGCTGCAAATCTGGATACAACCGAATGTGCTGGGCCAGCCGCCGCGCTATCAAGAACAAATCTTCAGCCGCGCCGATAAAGATGGTCGTCTGTGCCTGGTCGTTTCCCCAGATGGCAGTGCTGATTCTATCGCAATCCGTCAGGATGCGCGCCTGTACATAGGCTTGTTCGATGGCGTGCAAACGACCGAATTGGCCTTGGCAGCAGAGCGCTTGACGTATGTGCACTTGGCACGCGGCAGCTTGACCGTAAACGGTATCGCGCTCAAAGAAGGCGACGCCTTGAAATTGCAAGACGAGAGTTTGTTACAGATTTCAGCAGGACACGAGGCCGAAGTACTGGTCTTTGATTTGCCGACGTAAGCGCGGTTTTTTCTTTATCTCACCAACGAAACAGGGAGCAAATGATGACAACAGTAGCAATTGTGTACCATTCCGGCTACGGCCACACTACTCAAACCGCCCAAGCAGTACAGAGCGGTGCCAGCGCCACCGGCGCCAGCAGCGAATTGATCGCCATCGATGCCGAAGGCAATATCACTGAAGCGCAATGGGCCAGTCTGGCTGCTGCCGATGCCATCGTCTTCGGTTCGCCGACTTACATGGGTACCGTATCGTGGCAGTTCAAGAAATTTGCCGATGCCAGTTCCAAGCCATGGTATAGCCAAGTATGGAAAGATAAAATCGCCGCCGGCTTCACCAATTCCGCCAGCATGAATGGCGATAAGCTGGCTACCTTGCAAACTTTGTTTACCTTATCGCAGCAGCATTCGATGATTTGGGTCGGCACTGGTCTGATGCCAGCGAACAGCAAAGCAGCGCAACGCAACGACATCAATTATTTGGGTAGCTTCAGCGGTTTGATGACGCAGTCGCCATCCGATGCGTCGCCGCAAGAAGGACCTTTGCCGGGCGATTTGGAAACAGCGAAATTATTTGGCCAACGGATTGCCGAAGTGGCGAAAAAACTGCGCTGATCGCGCATTCGCGCCTGCGACCGGAACGGCAGCGTCCCTCAGCAGGCGCAGTTGCACTACTGATTGAGCACGATTTTCTGCGTCGCCGGTTCGCGCGCGAGCAGAAAACGCTGTATCGATTCCACCGTCACCGTATCAATTTGTCCGGCCATGCGACGATTGAAGGGTTGGTCGGCGAAACTGATATTGGCACGAAACAAACGCGCACCGAGCCGCGTGGCGGCGTCGATGTGCAGCGTGTCGGGCGTATAGCCGGCTGCTTTGAGCCAAGCCTGCGCCATATCGCGTCGATTAATATGCAGATCGCTGGCGCTGGCGGCGGCCAGTACTTCGAGTATCCATTGGTTAGAATTTTGATAGTCAGCGGCGAACGGATAGGCCAGCATATTGTAATGCGGGTCGTGCAGCCGGCGGGCGTTGCCATTGCTGAGAGCTTGCGCGATTTGCTGTTGCAGGGCCGGTGGCGGGATCAGAATCAGCGCTTCATAGGCGAACACATCGTCGAGAAAAAAATTCCCCACACCCTCATTGAACAAATCTGAGGCGGCAGTGCCGCATTGGTTCAATTCGTGCGTAATCAACCAGCGTCCATCCTGCTGTTTGCGGGCGAATGCCAGATGCGAATAGCGCACATGGTAGGCCGATAAATCTTGCCCTACCCGCGCCAGCAGCACCAACTCGGCTTGACTGGCATCGAGCCGCTGGCTGGTTTTTTGCGCGAACTCGAGTGCCTGCATGATTTTGCGCGCATCTTGGGGCGGACTATCACAGGCGCGGCCGGCCTGCGCCAAACCGCTCTGGCATAGCCACAGCAGCACGAGTGTGCGGCAAAAACGCCGCATCATGGCGCTTTACTATGCTGCAGCAAGGCTTTGCCGGCTTCATTGGGAATGAAGGCGAGCGCTTTGCCGGCGGCAATCAGCAGATAACCGGTGGCCGTAGCGCTGACTTCGATGACTGCGCCGCTGACGAGGGCCGCTTTCTCTATCCCTTGACCGGATAGTTTGATGGTCGTGCTCGCTGCTGTGCCTGAGGCCTTGAGCACTACCAGCATGCCATCGGCCAGATGCTGCACACTGTCGACGACAAGGCTGGCACCACCGGCCACCACCGACAGACTGCCCAAGACCACGATGCCGGCACCGACCGAGACATTTTCCGAGCCAGCCGAGGCGGCGCAAGACGGACAATCCGCCGCCTGTGCGGTGGGCAGCAGTGCCGCCAAGATGAGGCTCATGAGCAAACTGTGTGTGAGACGAGAAAACATGCTGAGTTCCGATGCATTGTGAAGTAGACAAAAACGTAACATGCCAGTAAATTCAAAAAAACACAAATACATTTATCAAAAATCTGACTAGGGTTGGAAACCCCGGCCTTCAGAGGCTGTCGCAAAAGGGTATTGAGTCGGTGTCATTACCCTAACTGGTGGCCACGTCATTCCTGCGCGCTTTTGGCAGGAACCCAGCGGCGTTCGTGCTTAAAAAAAATGCCAGAGATGATCGTGTTTTCAGCGCTGAAAACGACACTGGGTTCCCGCTAAAAGCATGCGGGAATGACGAGGCTGCGGCATGCGGGAATGACGAGGTATGCGGTGTTTCAGGTTTAAAAAACGTCCATCAGGCTTTTGCGACAGCCTCTTCAGGGCGGGGAGGATGTCAAATTCGTAGCGAGCATTTTTTCGACGAAAAAAAACGCCATGCTGTGTGAGGCAGCATGGCGTGATCTCAGCACAGCGCGTTTCAGGCCGCTGCCGATGAGGCTTTCATACAGTGTGGGCAGGATTTGCCGGCGATATACCAAGGCGACAATTGTTCGCGTGGAGTGACCACGGCACGACAGGCGTAACATTGCTTGGTATCGGTCGCTTCAAGTTGCGGATTGAGGGCAGTGCGGTAATCGAACACGAAACAGTCGCCATGATAATGGGCCCCGCCGACTTCTTCAAAATACTTGAGAATCCCACCTTCGAGCTGATACACGCTGTCGTAACCGATGTTTTGCATGTGAATGGCGGCCTTTTCGCAACGTATGCCACCGGTGCAGAAAGTGACCACGGTTTTATCGTTGAGCGCTTCACGGTTAGCCTCGATCACGGCGGGGAATTCAGTGAATTTGCTGATGCGGTAATCGATGGTATTGTCGAAACTGCCGACATCGACTTCGAAATCATTGCGCGTATCGACCATCACCACGGCACGACCCTGATCATCATGACCTTGATCAAGCCAGCGTTTGAGGGTAGGCGCAGTAACAAATGGCGCGCGTCCTTCTTCCGGCTTAATCAGCGGCATGCGCATGGTGATGATTTCGGCCTTGATTTTTACCAGCAACTTGGTAAACGGCTGGCGCTCGGAAAAACTTTCCTTGGCCACGATATCGGCGAAACGCACATCGCTGCGCAACCAATCCATGTAGGCATCGATTTCATGGCGCAAACCGGCCAAGAACATATTGATGCCTTCGGGCGTGAGCAAGATCGTACCCTTGAGATTGAGCTCGCTGCACTTAGCCAGAAAGGCTGGGCGTCGCTCGGCCGTATCGTCGAAGCTGATGAATTTGTAAGCAGAAATATTAACGTAAGGAGTAGCGCGAGAGAGAGTTGCTGCCGGCATAATAAAGAATTCAGTAAGTCATTGATTTACCTGCATTATAGTAGAAAATCGGCTGATAATGCCGGGTTTCTGCTCAGGCAGCGCCGTCGCGTGCGGCTGGCAGCAGCATGTCAATATGGGCGATGTCATCTTCCAGATACGTGGCCGAGACGGTTTCAAAGCCGAAGCTGGCGTAAAATTTTTCCAAATAGGCTTGCGCACCGATGCGTATCGCCGTGCCCGGATGCGCTGCATGGAGCGCGGCGATACCGCGGCCGAGCAAGTCCTTACCGATTCCGCTGCCGCGCCATGCCGCGCTGCTCAGCACCCGACCCAGCGAGACTTCGGCAAAACTGCGCCCGGCCGGCACCAGACGCAGATAGGCCGCGACCTGCTCGCCATCCCAGGCAATCAGATGGCGGCAATGCGGATCTTTACCGTCGATATCTTGATAAGGACAATTCTGTTCGAGGATGAACACGGCGCAGCGCGCCGCATAAATGTGATGCCACTGCAAGGCGGTGAGGGCATCGAAGTCGGCCAATTGCCAGCGTAATTGTGTGAGATCAGACATAGCAGGTTTACATTTGTTTAAAGAGGTGGGCGTAGATCCGGCTGACCGGCAGTTTTTCTGTACTTTCACGCAGCAGCAGGGTGATTTTTCCCGCTTCATCTTTGTGCGCACTGTGGATGTGCAAGCTGTTGACCACGGTGCTGCGATGGATTTGCCAAAAAATCCCGCCATCCAATTGTGGCAGTAATTCGCGCAGACTGCTGCGTATCAAGGACGAGTGTTCACGCGTGACGACATTGATATATTTATCGGTGGCTTCGAAATACAGCACATCGGCCACCCGTATCATGCGTATCGTGTTACCGACGGCGGCACGAATTACTTGCAGTCGTTCTGGCGCCGGCATGCTGGGCGCAGCGGGCACCAGATCGCGCAATTGCGCTAGCACGCGCGCGAGTTCGCCGTCGTGTTGTGGCTGCACTGCTGCGCGCGCTTGCAAACGCAGCTTGAGACGTTCGACCGTTTGCTGCAGTCGTGTCGCATTGACCGGTTTGAGTACATAGTCGACTGCTGCCTGGTCAAAGGCTGGCACGGCAAATTCATCATAGGCCGTGACAAATACCAGCAGCGGAAAAGCGCTGTCCAGAGGCCATTCTTCGAGCAAGTCGCGCACCACCTCGAGGCCACTGCGGCCCGGCATTTTGATATCGAGGAATAGCATATCCGGGCGCAGTAACAAGGCTTGTTCTACCGCGGCGTTACCATTATCGACGATGCTGCACAACTGACATTGTGGCCATAATTGCGCTAACAAGAGTTGCAGCATTTGTGACAGGATAGGCTCATCTTCAGCCAGCAGGGCGCGTGGTGGATTCATGGGGCGGTCAGGGCAAAAGGAAGACGCAGTTCGGCGCAGACGCCGGTCGGCAGCGCGGGCGTGAGCGTGAGGGTGGCAGCCGCGCCGTACAAGACCTGCAGCCGTCGGCGGATATTGTCATTGCCGACGTGCTGCCGCGACTCATCGACGACGGCGCTCAAACCCAGTCCGCCATCTTGCACGCGCAAACACAAACACGCGTCGTCGCTGCTGGCGCTGACATGCACATGGCCGCCGCTGATGCTCGGTTCGAGGCCATGTTTGATCGCATTTTCCACCAGTGGTTGCAGCAACATCGGTGCAATGCGATGCCCGCGCAGTGCCGCTGGCAAATCGAGCGTGAAACTGAGGCGCTGACCCATGCGGATAGCCAGCAGCTCAAGGTAGGCGGTGATGAGGCCAAATTCCTGTTCCAAGCTGCTCTGCTCGGCGCGCGAAGCAGACAGAGTCATGCGCAGGTAAATGATCAGTTGTTCCAGCATATGCTGGGCGCGCGCCGGATCGAGCATGATCAAGCCCTGCAGATTGGCCAAGGTATTGAACAGCATATGCGGCTCTATCTGCGCCTGTAGCATTTGCAATTGCGCTTGGATCGCTTGCTTTTCGATCGCCGCTGCATGTGCCGCCAGCTCCGCCATTTTGCTCTTGTTCCAAAACGACCACGAGGCCAGCAGGCTGGCCAGTGAAGTCACGGCGATGAAACTGCTGGCCACATTCCATTGTAAGGCCAAGACATGCGGCAGCGGGTACGAGAACAGCGTAGCCGCTATCAGTGTGCCGAGCACGAACGAGACCGGCGCGATCAAACAGCAGAGCGCATAGAAAGTCAGGCTATTCGGCGTGCGGCCGCGCCAAATCAGCTTTTTCAAACCGGTGATGAGGGTATAAGCGCACAAGCCTATGCAATTCGAAAATATCCAATTTTCGAAAAAACTGCCACCGGCATGCATGACATACGTGACCAGCACGCCACAGATTAAATTGATCAGCAACAGGCGTGGCAGATCGCTGATCACATACTGCAGCGTCGGGCTGAAGCTTTGTCGATAAGTCGCGACCAAGGAGGCCAACAGTGAGGGCTGCACGGGGGGAGGTGATGTCATTTGAGCTGACCGCTAAGGGCCGAGGATAAACAGATGGCGTCCATCCTGCCACACTGCGCTGCACTTGTCCGCAGCGCTGCGACGAAAGCAGGTGTCGATGGTGCCGAAGCAGAAATTCTTGGCGTGAGTAACATTCAGATAATCTGCCGATCGCGCAGCGCCTGCAACTGCGCAGCATCATAACCGAGCAGCTTGGCCAGCACCGCGTCGGTATCTTGGCCGAGCAGCGGCGGCGCAGCCTTGTACTGCACCGGTGTGCGCGAGAGTTTCATCGGACTGGCAAGCAGCGGCACCGTGCCGGCACTGGCATGCGGCAGGCTCAGTTGCATTTCTCTGGCTTGCACTTGCGGATCGGCGAACACTTCATCGAGCCGGTTGATCGGGCCGCACGGTACTCCGGCCGCTTCCAATAAGCTCAGCCATTCCTGTTTGCTTTTTTGTTTCATCATAGCCGCCAGCAGCGGCACCAAGACCTCGCGTTGGCGCACCCGCTCCGGGTTGCTGAGAAAGCGCGCATCCTCGGCCAACTCCGGGCAGCCACCGGCACGCACGAACTGCCGAAATTGGCCGTCATTACCGGCGGCAACGATGATGTGACTATCGGAACTGGCGAAGCTTTGATACGGCACGATATTCGGATGGGCATTCCCCCAACGGACTGGCGCGGTGTCGCTGCACAGATAATTGCTACCCATATTAGCCAACATCGCCACTTGCACATCGAGCAGCGCCATATCGATGTATTGACCTTCGCCGCTGCGGTCGCGATGGCTGAGCGCGGCCAGCACGGCGATGGTGGCGTACATGCCGGTCATCAGATCGGTGATGGCGATGCCGGCTTTCTGCGGGCCGCCGCCGGGCAGGGCATCGCGTTCGCCGGTCAGCGACATGAAGCCGCCCATGCCTTGCACGATAAAATCATATCCGGCGCGATGGGCATACGGACCGGTTTGGCCGAAGCCTGTGATCGAACAATAAATCAGATCCGGCTTGATCAGTTTGAGTGCAGCATAATCGAGGCCATATTTGGCGAGCTGACCGACCTTATAATTTTCCAGCACGACGTCGCACTGCGCGACCAAGTCGCGGATGATTTGCTGTCCCTCGGGTGTGGCCAGATCGACCGTGATCGCTTGCTTGCCGCGATTGGCCGCCAGATAATACGCCGCTTCGCTGCTGTCCTGGCCGTTTGCATCTTGCAGATACGGCGGGCCCCAACTGCGGGTATCGTCGCCGACACCGGGGCGTTCTACCTTGATCACCTCGGCCCCGAGATCAGCCAAATTCTGGCTGCACCAAGGCCCCGCCAGCACGCGCGTGAGGTCGAGCACGCGTAAATGTCCGAGCGCGCTGGCCATTGCGGCCGGTGCTGACGCGTTTTCTTGCGGGTCTGTGGCCATCTTGGATTATCCTATCGGTTCTATGTTTATTTATCAGGACGGCAATATGTGGCCCTATCCCAAAGTTCTTGCCCATCGCGGCGGCGGCCGACTGGCACCGGAAAACACCATCGCGGCCTTGGCCTGCGGTTTGTCGCATGGTTTTGCTGCAGTCGAATTTGATGTCATGTTATCAAAGGACAGCGTACCTGTGCTCATGCATGACCCGGATTTCGGCAGAACTATCGCCGGAATAGGTAATGTTGCAACAACCGCAGTAGCTGATTTACAGGAAATGGATGCCGGTGCCTGGTTTTCCGCCGAATTCGCCGGTGAGCGCGTGCCGACCTATGCCGAGGCCATGGCATATTGCCGTCGCCACGGTATTTGGATGAATGTCGAAATCAAACCGGTGCCGGGCTACGAAACGCTTACCGGCGGCATCGTCGCCGCCATGAGCGCGGCCTGTTTTGCCGATGTCGCCAGCGAACGGGTAGAGCAATTGCCCTTATTATCCTCGTTTTCCATCGCTGCCTTACACGCGGCTCGGCTGGCCGCACCGGCGCTGCCGCGCGCCTGGTTATGCGACCGTATCGAAGCGGACTGGCAACGCCAGTTGGCCGAGCTCGGTGCTGTTGCACTGCATACCAACGAAGCCTTTCTGACGCCGGAACTGGCGCGCGCGGTCAAACACAGCGGTGCTGCTTTATTTTGTTACACCGTCAACAGCCCGACGCGCGCACGCGAACTGCTGAGCTGGGGCGTCGATGGATTTTGTACCGACCGCATCGACCTCATTGCGGCCGATTTTAAGTAAGGGCGCGTGATAGTCGGCGTTTTTTTGCAAAATATCGTCGATGTTGTAAAAAAGATTAAATTTACTTCCACCGTTTGCAGCACTGCGCTTTGCGTCTGGCCGGAAGAATTTATACCGTATAATCGAAATTCAACCTATTTCAGCTCCAACTTATTACCCTATGAACTCGTCCGAAATCCGCGATAAATTCCTCAGTTTTTTTGAATCCAAGGGCCATACGCGCGTGCGTTCGTCCAGCCTGATACCGGGCAATGACCCGACCCTGTTGTTTACCAATTCGGGCATGGTGCAATTCAAAGATGTCTTCCTCGGTCAAGATCAGCGCGCCTATAACCGCGCTACCACGGCACAGCGCTGCGTGCGCGCCGGCGGTAAGCATAATGATTTGGAAAACGTCGGTTATACGGCACGTCATCATACTTTCTTTGAAATGCTCGGCAATTTCTCGTTTGGTGCTTACTTCAAAACCGAGGCCATCCACTCGGCCTGGGAATTGCTGACCACCGTCTATGGTTTGCCAAAAGATAAATTAACCGTTACCGTGTATCAAGAAGATGACGAAGCCTATGCCATTTGGAAAGATGAAATCGGCGTACCGGCCGAGCGCATCATCCGCATCGGTGACAATAAGGGCGCGCGCTACGCGTCTGATAATTTCTGGCAAATGGCGGAAACCGGCCCCTGTGGTCCGTGTACCGAAATTTTCTATGATCATGGCGCCGATATTTGGGGCGGCCCACCGGGCTCGGCCGAAGAAGATGGCGACCGCTTCATCGAAATTTGGAATTTGGTGTTCATGCAGTTTAATAAAGATGAGCACGGCGTGCTGCATCCTTTACCGAAACCCTGCGTCGATACCGGCATGGGTCTGGAACGTTTGTCGGCAGTACTGCAGCATGTACACTCGAATTATGAAATCGACACCTTCCAAAATCTGATCAAGGCAGCCGCGCGCGAAACCGGCTGTACCGATTTGGAAAACAATTCCCTGCGCGTGATCGCCGATCATATTCGCTGCGCCAGCTTCCTGATTGTCGATGGCATTATTCCCGGCAACGAAGGGCGCGGCTATGTTTTGCGTCGGATTACCCGCCGCGCGCTGCGCCATGGTCACAAACTCGGCCAGAGCCAGCCATTCTTTTACAAACTCGTGGCCGATCTGGTCAAGGAAATGGGTGGCGCTTATCCGGAACTGGCCGCGGCCGGCGAACGCGTCGCGCAAGTGCTCAAGCAAGAAGAAGAACGTTTCGGTGAAACCCTCGAACACGGCATGAAAATCCTCGAAGCGGCGCTGGCCAAAGACAGTAGCCACCTCGATGGCGATACCGCCTTCACGCTCTACGACACCTATGGTTTTCCGCTCGATCTGACCGCCGATATCTGTCGCGAACGCCATGTTACCCTCGATGAAGCCGGCTTCACCGCGGCCATGGACCGACAAAAACAAACCGCGCGCGCCGCCGGTAAATTTAAAATGGCAGCAGCGATTGACTACAGCGGTGAAAAAACCCGCTTCGTCGGTTACGAACACTTGCAACAAGAAGCCAAAGTCGTCGCCCTCTACGTCGATGGCAGCGCCGTTCAAGCGATCACGGTCGGTCAATTGGCCATTGTGGTACTCGATACCACACCGTTTTACGCCGAATCGGGCGGGCAGTGCGGCGATTGCGGCACGCTGGTGGTGGCCGACGGCAGTCTGTTTGCCGTCAGTGATACGCTCAAAGTACAGGCCGATGTGTTCGGCCATCACGGTGTGCTGCAAAACGGCAGCCTGCAACTGGGGCAAAGCATCAACGCCAGCGTTGCCTTGGATGTGCGCGCTCAGATCATGCGCAATCACTCCGCCACCCACTTGATGCACAAAGCCTTGCGCGAAGTCTTGGGCAGCCATGTCGCACAAAAAGGTTCCTTGGTCGACGTCGAAAAAACTCGTTTCGATTTCAGCCACAATGCGCCGCTCTCGAGCGAAGAAATTCGCAGCGTCGAAACCCTGGTCAATCGCGAAATTCTCGCCAACAGCGCCACCCGTGCACAATCGATGGCCTATGATGACGCCGTCAAACACGGTGCCATGGCTTTGTTCGGTGAAAAATATGGCGATGAAGTGCGGGTGCTCGACATCGGCAGTTCGCGCGAATTGTGCGGCGGTACCCACGTCGTTCGTACTGGTGATATCGGCCTGTTCAAAATTGTCGCCGAAGGCGGTGTCGCAGCCGGTATCCGTCGGGTCGAAGCCGTTACCGGTGAAGTCGCCCTCACGCTGGTACAAAACCTCAGTACGCGCCTCAACCAAGCCGCCGCCGCCTTGAAAGCGCCGGCCGAAGAATTAATCCCGCGTATCACCCAGGTACAAGACCACGTCAAAGCCTTGGAAAAAGAATTGGCTGGTTTGAAGTCGAAACTGGCCAGTAATCAAGGTGACGAATTGCTCTCCCAAGCCCTAGATATTCAGGGCATACAGGTGTTGGCCGTCACGCTTGAGGGTGCCGACCTGACAGCGCTGCGTGAAACCATGGATAAGCTCAAAGACAAGCTGAAAACCGCAGCCATTGTGTTAGCGGCTGTCAATGAAGGAAAAGTGACTTTGATCGCCGGCGTCACGGCCGACAGTACCGCCAGAATCAAGGCGGGCGATCTGGTGAACTTCGTTGCGCAACAAGTAGGCGGCAAAGGCGGTGGCCGTCCTGATATGGCGCAGGCCGGCGGTACCGATGCGAGCGGCTTGGCCAAAGCGCTGGCAGCTGTGCCTGAGTGGATCAACGCGCGCTTATGATACATATCCGTCGTGCGGAACTCTCTGATGCGGCCCAGATTCAACGGGTCTATGCCAGCAGCGGTACCTATGCCGCTACCTTGCAATTGCCGCATCCTTCTGTCGATCTATGGCAGGAGCGTTTGCGCCAAGTCAGCCGTGATGACACCTTACTCGTCGCTATTTACGACGGCGTGATTGTCGCCACGGCCGGCCTGCACATCGAGACGACGCCACGACGTTCGCATGTCGCCACCCTGAGCCTGGGCGTGGCTGATTCGTTTACTGGACGCGGCGTCGGCACCGCTTTGCTGACCGAGTTACTGAGCCTGTCTGATAACTGGCTCAATTTGTTGCGCATAGAATTGATGGTCTTTTGTGATAGTGCGGCGGCCGTACATCTGTACAAGAAATTCGGTTTCGATATCGAAGGCACGCATCGTGGTGCCAGCTTACGCAATGGCTTGTTTGCCGATAGTTATTCGATGGCGCGACTGCACCCGCATCAACCAACGATGCCGGTGCGTCAATCATGACGGCCTTGCGCTATTGCCCAGTTTGTGCCGTCGCACTGGTGCCGCGTGGCGATGCGCATGACCCCAGCTTGACGCGACTGACATGTCCAGAGGCCCACTGGACTCATTGGGATAATCCTGTGCCCGTCGTGGCAGCGGTGCTGGAAGTGGCTGGTCACATTCTGTTGGCGCGCAATGCGGCTTGGACGGAAAATAAATTCGCCCTCATTGCCGGGTTCATGGAACGCGGTGAAACACCAGAGCAAGCGGTAATGCGCGAAGTGAAAGAGGAAACCAATCTCGATGCGCAAGCCGTCAAGCTGATCGGCGTGTATGAATTTGCTCAAAAGAATGAAGTCATTTTGGCCTATCATGTGGTGGCAAGCGGTGAAATCAGTTTGTCCGAGGAATTGCTTGAATACCGGCTGATTGCACCGGCTAAATTACGCCCTTGGAACACCGGCACCGGTTATGCGCTGGCTGACTGGATGCGCGGACAGGGCTTGGTGCCAAATTTTATTGATTGGCAGCAAAACATTTTGCCTTGATAGCAGCGATTTGCCACATTTTAGTGCGCTTTAATTGTGCAAAGAATAAGCTAATGTTGTAAGTGTGTTGCATTGCACCATGCGAATGAAAATTCCGGTAGAATTAGTGCATAGAGTAAACTTGGTCTGGCCTGATCGTATCGGGCGATTTATTTATCGTGCACTGTGCCCAGATGCACAAGGAAAGATAATGCAATTCAATAAAGAACTGGACGCGCGCGGACTCAACTGCCCACTGCCGATCTTGAAAACAAAAAAAGCCTTAGCTGATATGATTACCGGCGAAGTGCTGCATGTATTGGCAACCGACCCCGGTTCAGTGCGTGACTTCAAAGCGTTTTCCAAACAAACCGGCAACGAATTGTTGTCGCATCAGGAAAGCAGCAATGAATTCGAATACTATATCAAACGCAAGTGACGAGCTTGTGACACATCAAGCTCTGAGCGACCGGCCTTAGCCTTCGCTCGCTGGTGGCAATCCCAAGAGGCTCGATACCGTGTGTATCGGGCTTTTTTATTACAAAGAAAATGCAACTCCAGCTTTGCAATGAGGCGCAGCAGGGCCTAAGAGCCCTATTGTAAGCTTCGTTTATGACCGCTGTATAACGTCCCTAGCTTTGCTGTAAAAACACGACAGACACACAGTATTTTTCACCGTCAGACCTTAAATATTTCTCTCATTCAAGCCTTTTGCTTGATAATCCCCCTCTCATTTTCGTCAATAAAATCAAATTGACTGGCAGTAGCTCGGCAAAGACAAGCCGGGCAAGGTGATTTCAAATTCGGAGAAATACATGAAATGTAAACGCAAACAAGCAATTGCTTTGGTCATCAGCGCCACGCTGTGTATGGCCGCTTACGCCGCGGACAAGCCGCATAATGTCATCTTATTCGTGCCCGATGGCTTGCGCGCCCAAATGGTCAGCGCCGCAACAGCACCGAACATGGCGGCCTTGCGCGATGCCGGCGTCACTTTCAATAACAGCCATTCCTTATTTCCGACCTTTACCACCGCCAATGCCTCCGCCATGGCGACCGGCCATCATCTGGGTGACACCGGTGATTTCAGTAATACTATTTACACCGGCTACCCGGTTCCGGGGGCAGGCTTTTCCGTGACCCCATTCTTGGAAAGTGATCCGGTACTCGGTGATGTCGACGAACATTTTGCCGGCGACTACCTCAATGCCGACACACTGTTGAAAGCGGCCCGTAAGGCTGGCTTCAACACGGCAAGCGTTGGCAAATTAGGACCGGTGCTGATTTTTGATCACACCGAACGAACCGGGCAACAAAGTGTCATCGTCGACGACTCCACCGGCACGCCGAATGGCATTCCCTTGGCCCCTTGGATGCTTGAAGCGCTGCGCACTTCAGGCATCGCCAGCGTGGCACCGACGCGCGGCGAAAACGGTAAATCTGGCAATGCCACGACCGCCGGTACCTTGGCTGCCAATGTCACGCAACAACAGTGGTTTGCCGATTTATTCAATAAAGTAGTTTTGAGCAAATTCAAGCAAGACGATAAGCCATTCATTGCTGTATTTTGGTCCCGCGATCCCGATGGCAGTCAGCATAATCAAGGCGACAGTTTGAATCAATTGGTGCCGGGAATTAATGGTCCGACCTCGCTGGCCGCGATCAAAAATGCCGATGATAATTTACGCCAAATCCGTGAAACCTTGGTCGCCTTAGGGCTCGATCAAACTACTGATATTGTGGTGTCGGCCGATCACGGATTTTCTACCATTTCCAAGCAAAGCGCGACCAGTCCATCAGCCAAGCTGCACTACGCTGACGTGCCAGTCGGATTTATCCCACCAGGATTTTTAGCCAAAGACTTGGCGCATTTACTCGACCTGCCTTTGGCCGATCCCGATCAAAAAAATGCGCCGATTCTGCCAGATGCCCATCCTAAGTTTGCCAACGGCGTATTAGGTAAAGATCCTGCTAACCCGCTCGTCGTCGTGGCCGGCAATGGCGGCTCTGACCTGATTTATTTACCAGCGAAAGCGAGCAAAGCAGAGGCCCATGCCCTGGCTGGTAAAGTCATCGCTGCCTTGCTGACGCAAGATTATGTCAGTGGCTTATTTGTCGATAGCCGTTTGGGGAAATTTCCCGGCACCCTGACTCTGAGCGATATTAACTTGCAAGGGACTGCGGTCACACCGATGCCGGCCATCGTCGTCAACTTCAAATCTTTCTCCACCGGTTGCGCCCAGCCTTACACCTGTGCAGTTGAAATTTCCGATACCGGTTTGCAGCAAGGGCAGGGCATGCATGGCAGTTTCAGTCGTGCCGATACCTTTAATTTTACTGCCGCTTATGGCCCTGATTTCAAACAAAAATTTCTTGATACCGCACCAGTGAGTAATGCCGATATCGGTAAGACCATTGCGGCTATTTTGAAACTCAGCATACCTGATCAAGGTAAGTTGCTTGGTCGCGTGATGAGCGAAGCAATGACCGATGGCAAGATGCCGAAAGTAATCAAAGCATCGATTAAATCTGCCCCGACAAAAACCGGCTTGCGCACTATTCTTAACTATCAACAAGTCGGCACCACAAGGTATTTCGATGCTGCCGGTTTTCCTGGTCGTACTGTCGGTCTCGATGCTGATCCAGCGGTGCAATAAGCAAGGAAATTGCTCTGCGTTTCGGCAGGGAAAACCAGTCTCACCTTCGATTGCTTGATCACGGATGCGCTGAAAACGTCATTTTCCATACATTGGAAATGGCGTTTTTTTTATGCCTCAATTCGGCAAAAATTCCCGCATTTTTTTTAACTAAGCTTGTGAATTTTTTTTTGAAAAAGCACTTTGTAATGACATAAGCCAGTCATATTGCGCAGTTATCTTAGCGCCTCAGGGTAAATATTTTATTTAAAAAAAATCAGGAATAAAAATGCGTCGTTCCATTCGTTCGTTTCAGCTTACACCGTCCCATATTACTGTAGCTGTTGCTACCTTGTGTGCAGCACTATCCGCACCTGCAATCGGACAAAATCTCACCGTAGCAGCAGCACCAACTGCTGCTGCTGCATCCGATGCCAGTGTCAGCACGGTAGAAATTTCATCGGAAAAAACTCGTTCCAGTGTCACCATGAGCGGCAAAGAAATTCAGAAAGTGATACCCGGTGTAAATCCTTTGAAAGCCTTGGAAACCCTGCCTGGCGTGAGCTTCCAAACGGCCGACCCATGGGGAAATAATGAGCAAAATATTTCGCTGGTGGTACATGGCTTTAATGGTCAACAATTAGGTTACACCATGGATGGTGTGCCACTCGGTGATCAACAATACGGTAACTACAACGGCTTATCGCCACAGCGCGCCGTCACCAGCGAAAACGTACGCCGCGTAGTACTGTCAACCGGTGCGGCCGATCTCGGCACGGCCTCGACCAGTAACTTAGGCGGTGCGATAGAAACCTATTCCAGCGATCCGCAAAAGGAACGCAATATCAATGTCCAACAAACTGTCGGCAGTCACAATGCTTCACGCAGTTTCGTGCGTGTCGATACCGGTGAATTCGGCGAGGGTAACAGTGCCTATGTGTCAGTGCTGCATCACGAAGCCAAAGCCTGGGATTTCGATGGTCGCCAGAGCGATGATCAAGTCAATGCGAAGTTCATTCATCAAGGAAAATCCGGCAAGCTGACGGTGTATGCCGATTGGTCAGATAAGACTGAACCGAACGAAGACAGTATCCTGCATTCGCCGACCATCAGTTCGCCTTACACCCGACCGTTTCTGTACCCTGATTTTAATGCAGCCTTAAATTATCTGAGTACCGCCGGCGCGCCACCGGCTGCTGCCGGTTCCAATTTTCAGAATTACTACAGCGATGCGCAGCGTACTGATAAGCTCGCTTACCTCAAGTACGATGCCTATCTGAACGATAACATCACTTGGTCGAATCAATTCTATTACCACCATGATGATGGCGTCGGTGTGGTAGCTGGGCCGATCAATCAGGCTGGATTGCCGGCACTGTTCAGTGTCTATTTTCCGAATCAAAATCTGAAACAAGTGTTCGGTAATTCCGGTTATGCCACCCGCACCACGGAATACAATATCAACCGGAAAGGTCTCATTTCTACCCTGCACATCGACCTTGATGCGCACAGCATTGAAACCGGTATTTGGGCCGAACACAACCAATCCACCGCGTATCGTCGCTGGTATGCGCTCAATCTGGCTAATCCTTCCTCACCGTACACGCGCCCTGGTAATTTAGCCAGCCCGCTCATTACCCAATACGGCAGCAGTATCGATAATCAAGTACTACAATTTTATCTGCAAGATGAATGGAAAGTGCGTCCTGATTTAGCCCTGCAAGCCGGCTTCAAATCGAGTTTGCAATTTGCGAACGGGACTTTCCCGGTGCAAGAATTACCGGCTGCCATCGGCAGTGGTTCCACTGGCTTACCAGAGGGGCAGATCGACACCAAAAAATGGTTCCTGCCGCAAGTGGGTATGCGTTGGGATATCGATGCGCACGACCAGTTGTTTGCCAGCATTCAGCAAAATATGCGTCAGTTTGTTACCTATGGCGGCGGCGGTGCTTCGCCGTGGAGCTTAGCAACACAAGCGGCCTTCAACTTGTTCGCTGCCACGGCCAAACCGGAAACCTCGCTCACCTTCGAGTTGGGCTTACGTGACAAACGCCAGCTCAACTTAGGCCCGATCACGGCCTTTGAGGGGCAGATCGATCTGTATCATGTGGATTTCAGTAATCGTCTGTTGGCGGTTAGCTCCAACCCTATCATCACCTCTTTCGTCGGCGGCACCACCTTGTTGGCGAACGTTGGCACGGTCAAAACCAATGGCGTTGATCTGGCCGGCACCTTGCATTTTGGTCAGAATTTTTCCCTGTACGACGCCGTCTCTTATAATGATTCTAAGTACCAAGACAATTACACTTCCGGTTCCAGTCTGATTCTGACCGCTGACAAGAGCGTGCCAGGGGCACCGAAGTGGATGAATAAATTCGTCGCCTCGGCCAATATTGCTAACGTCGATGTCCAACTGACCGGCGATTTTGTCGGTCGTCGCTATGCCACGTACACCAACGATTTGTCGATCTCGAGTTATTTCTTGATGGGTTTGAACATTGCTGGCAAATTGCCATTGCCAAGCACTTTGATTAAAAATCCACGCTGGAATATCGCCGTGACGAATCTGGCAAACCGCCAAGGTAGCTTGGAACTGAACGGCAGCTACGCCGTCAGCGGCAGTTATGCCGTTTATCCGATTCCTCCACGTCAAGCTTTCTTGACCGTCAAGGCAGACTTCTGATGCGTATAGAATTGATCACGCAAGCAGGTTTTGCCCGCCGCACTCTGCTCAAAACGGCGGCGGCCGGCATGGTCTTGGGTAGCTTGCCGCGTTTCGCCATGGCGCAAGCCACGGTGCAACGCTTATCGCCACAAACCAAGCCCTTGCTGTTCGCTCACCGTGGTGCCAGTGCTTTGCGCCCTGAGCATACCTTGGCGTCTTACGCCAAAGCGATTGCCGATGGGGCCGACTATGTCGAACCGGATTTGGTGATGACAAAAGATGGCGTGCTCGTCGCGCGCCATGAAAACCATTTGTCGGATACCACGGATGTCAGTACTCGGCCGGAGTTTGCCAATCGCCGCCGCAAAAAAACCATAGACCGGGTTGAACATGATGGTTGGTTTGTCGACGACTTTACCTTGAGCGAATTGAAGACCTTGCGCGCCGTGGAACGCTTGTCGACGATACGTTTGGGTAACGTCGCTTACAACGGGCAATTTCAAATCCCCTCGTTTGAGGAAATCATCGACTTCGTTGCCGCAGAATCGGCCACGCGTGGGCGTGTCATCGGTATTGTGCCTGAATTGAAAAGCTCGACCTACTTTGCCAGCGTCGGCTTGCCGATGGAAGATACTTTCGTTGCCACCTTGATGGCGCACGAATATAGTCGGCGTGCACCGATCGAAATTCAATCGTTCGAAGTCGCCAACCTGAAATATCTGCGCAAGCAGCTCGGGCGGCCGGCTAACATACGATTGATGCAATTGGTAGTCAGCGAGGCTGTGCTGCCGAGTGATGTGGCTGCCGCCGGTGGTCACACCAGCTTCGCAGAAATGATCACGCCGGCCGGTATGCGTGAGGTGGCCAAGTATGCCGATGTTATCGCCCCGCCGACGCGTGCCATTATCCCGCTGGGCAAAGATGCACGTTTGTTGGCGCCGACCTCATTCGTCAGCGATGCGCATCAAGCCGGCTTGCTCGTACATATCTGGACTTTCCGTCCGGAAAATGTCTTTCTGGCAGCTGATTTCCGCCAGGGCAGTGACCTCAATGCCCGCAATGAGGCCGGCTCCATCGCCGAAATGAAGCGCTATATCGAAACCGGTATCGATGGTTTCTTCAGTGATGATTCGGCACTCGGACGGGCAGCCATCGACGCCTGAATGAGTTGAATTAAAAAATACTCCGCGATCTTACTGGTTGCGGAGTATTTTTTTGCGGCGAGCGGATATGTCGCGGTCTATCTTTTCAGGATCAGGCCGTAGATCAGCCTGATTAGGTGCTTTGCTCTAGCAGAATGCATTCCGGAAAAGGAACGATCGTGCTAAATTATGCCAAGTATTAAGGATTTCGATTTATAATCGGAAAGATTTACGTATACGTCAATTTGTCGCCACAGATCGCTCAAAAGAATTAAACTCGCTTTTCTGGCGTGTGGTCATTTTGCCGCTGCAAACCCTATTCGCATCATCTTTGTATTTCCTATCAGCTCATAAAGGAAGAAAATGAAAGTCCTGGTACCAGTCAAACGCGTCGTCGATTACAACGTGAAAGTCCGTGTGAAATCTGATGGCTCAGGCGTCGATATCGCCAATGTCAAAATGTCCATGAATCCTTTCGATGAAATCGCGGTTGAAGAAGCCACCCGACTCAGAGAATCGGGTGCCGTGACCGAAGTGATCGCGGTATCTTGCGGTGTTACGCAATGCCAGGAAACTTTGCGTACCGCTATGGCGATTGGTGCCGATCGTGCCATCTTGGTTGAGAGTGATGCTGAACTGCAACCATTGGCTGTGGCAAAATTGCTCAAGGCCTTGGCCGACAAAGAACAACCGCAATTGATTATCCTCGGTAAGCAAGCGATTGATGATGATTGCAACCAAACCGGCCAAATGTTGGCTGCTTTGCTGGGCTGGCCACAAGCGACTTTTGCCTCCAAAGTCGCGATCGTCGACGGCAAAGCCGTGGTGACGCGTGAAGTTGATGGTGGCTTGGAAACTTTGTCGTTGACTTTACCTGCCATCATCACCACGGATTTGCGCCTCAATGAGCCGCGCTATGTGACGCTGCCTAACATCATGAAAGCCAAGAAAAAAACGCTCGACAATGTCAAGCCGGCCGATCTGGGTGTCGATGTCAGCTCACGCGTGAAAACACTGAAAGTGACTGAACCGGCAAAACGCAGCGCCGGCATCATCGTGCCTGATGTCGCTAGCTTGGTTGCCAAATTGCGCAATGAAGCCAAGGTCATCGCCTGATATCGGTCCTTGCAGACCATTACTCTCAAGTTTTAAGGTGTACCCCGGTCGGGGCACAAGGAAAATATTATGACTACACTCGTCATCGCTGAACACGATAATGTCAGCCTCAAAGGCAGCACGCTCAACACCATTACTGCCGCTACCCAATGCGGCGGCGACGTCCATGTACTGGTAGCCGGTTTTCAAGCTGGCGGCGTGGCCACTGCTGTTGCCGGTATTGCCGGTGTGACTAAGGTGCTGCACGCCGATGCCGCCCATTTTGCCGATGGCTTGGCGGAAAACATCGCGGCCCAAGTTTTAGCCATTGCCGCTGCCTACAGCCATATTCTGGCACCGGCCACGGCCTACGGTAAAAATATTTTGCCGCGCGTGGCTGCCAAGCTCGATGTCTCGCAAATTTCTGAAATCACTAAAATCGATGCGCCCGATACCTTCGAGCGTCCTATTTATGCTGGTAATGCCATTGCCACCGTGCAATCGGCCGATGCCGTTAAGGTCATTACCGTGCGTACCACCGGTTTCGATGCCGCAGCAAGCGGTGGCAGCGCCGCAGTGGAAGTGCTTGGCGCCGTTGCCGATGCCGGCATCTCGGCCTTTATTTCGCGCGAAGTTGCTAAATCTGATCGTCCTGAGTTGACTGCAGCCAAAGTCATCGTTTCTGGTGGGCGTGGTATGGGTTCAGGTGATAACTTCAAACTGCTCGAACCGCTGGCCGATCGACTCGGTGCCGCCATGGGTGCCTCGCGCGCTGCCGTCGATGCCGGCTTTGTACCGAATGACTGGCAGGTTGGTCAAACCGGCAAGATTGTTGCTCCGCAACTTTACATCGCCGTCGGTATTTCCGGTGCAATCCAGCATTTGGCCGGTATGAAAGATTCGAAAACTATCGTGGCCATCAATAAAGATCCGGAAGCGCCGATTTTTGCCGTGGCCGATTACGGCATCGTCGGCGATTTGTTTGAGATCGTGCCAGCATTGATCGCTGAACTCGGCTGATCCTTGGTGCCGCTGCGGCGGCATCAACAGGGCAGACAGGTGCTTTGTCGCGTAACTGACAGTAAAATTTTTATTGTTATGACATATTGCCTGCCTGCCCTTTTTTTCATTTTTACGCCTATTTTATTCAGGAATATTCCATGACTTATCTTGCCCCTGTTAAAGACATGCTGTTTGTGATCAACGAGCTCGCTGATCTGGCTGTCGTCAATGCTTTGCCTGGTTGCGAAGATGCGACGGCAGAAACGGTACAAGCTGTGCTGCAAGAAAATGCCAAATTCGCCGCTGAAGTCGTGGCACCGCTCAATTGGACTGGCGATCAAGCGCCTAGTTATTGGCAGGATGGGAAGGTAGTCACCAGTAAGGGCTTCAAAGAGGCCTTCCAGCTGTTCGGTCAAGCCGGCTGGCAGGGTGTTCAGCATCCACAGGAATTCGGCGGTCAAGGCTTGCCTAAGCTGTTGGCTACACCATGCATAGAAATGCTCAATGCCGCCAGTATCTCGTTCGCCTTGTGTCCCTTGTTGACCGATGGCGCGATCGAAGCCTTGTTGACGGCTGGCAGTGATGAGCAGAAAGCCCTGTACTTGGAAAATCTGATTTCCGGCAAATGGACCGGCACCATGAACTTGACCGAGCCGCAAGCCGGTTCGGATCTGGCGATGGTGCGTTCGCGCGCCGTGCCGCAGGATGACGGCACTTTTAAAGTCTTTGGTACCAAAATTTACATCACCTACGGTGAGCACGATATGGCCGAAAATATCGTTCATCTGGTGCTGGCACGCACACCTGACGCACCGGAAGGAGTGAAAGGGATCTCGCTGTTCTTGGTGCCTAAGTTCCTCGTCAATGCCGATGGCAGCCTGGGTGCGCGCAACGATGCCCATTGCGTGTCGATCGAGCATAAGCTCGGCATCAAGGCCAGCCCGACTGCCGTGTTGCAATTCGGCGACCATGGTGGTGCCATCGGCAGCTTGATCGGCCAAGAAAATCGGGGCCTCGAATACATGTTCATCATGATGAATGCGGCCCGTTTTGGCGTCGGCATGCAGGGTATCGGGATTGCTGAGCGCGCGTATCAGAAAGCGGTTGGCTACGCCCGTGATCGCGTGCAATCGCGCGATCTGGCCGGTTCGGCTGCACCGGTGGCAATTATTCGTCACCCCGATGTGCGCCGCATGCTCATGAGTATGCGTGCCCAGACCGAAGGCGCGCGCGCACTGGCTTATGTGGCCGCGGCCACCAGCGATCTGGCGCATCACCATCCGGATGCGGCTGTACGTGCCAGCAATCAGGCTGTCTATGAATTCCTGGTGCCGGTAGTCAAGGGTTGGGCGACTGAAATGTCGCTCGATGTCACCTCGACTGGCGTGCAAGTGCATGGCGGCATGGGCTTCATCGAAGAAACTGGCGCGGCCCAGCATTATCGTGACGCCCGCATCCTGACGATTTACGAAGGGACGACGGCGATTCAAGCCAATGATTTGATCGGCCGTAAAACCGCGCGCGACGGCGGTGCCACGGCTAAAGCCCTGATTGCGCAGATCCGTGCCACCGCAGCACAGCTCACAGCCAGCGGCACGCCGGCGCTGGTGGCGATTGCTGTGCGCTTGGCGGCCGGTGCGACGGCGCTTGAGGCGGTGGTTGAATATGTGCTCGCCAATGTCAAGACCGATGTCAAAGGCGTGTTTGCCGGCAGTGTGGTGTATCTGAAGCTGGCTGGTATCGTGCTTGGCGGCTGGCAAATGGCGCGCGCCGCGCTGATCGCGCAGCAGAAATTGCAGGCAGGGGCGGGCGACGCGGCTTTCTATGAAGCGAAAATTGTTACGGCGCGTTTCTTTGCCGATCACATTTTATCGGCAGCGCCGGGTATGCAAAGCGCCATCGTCGATGGCAGCAGCGGTGTGCTGGGTCTCGCCGACGAGCAATTTTAAGTTGCGGCGGCGGTGCGCGCGCCGCCGTGTTTCAGCCGTAGGCGCCACCGGTATAGAGTAAGTCAAAGGCGCGGGCAATGGTGGCAATCAAGGCGGTGGCGCCGCAGGCCATGGCCAGCACCAGGATCAAGGCCAGTGGCCAAGATGAGTCGCTTTGCTGACCGGAGTCGCGGTTGTAGGTGTGATCCCATTTTTCATCCGGTATCAAGCCGAGTACCAGCGTCTCCAGCAGGGCAATGAGCAGCGATAAAATCAGTGGACTCCAGCTCAATAAGCCCGGTACGCCGAAGTAAAATGATGATAACAGTATCGACAAGGGCAGGCTGAGCAAATGCAGCCAGGCCCATTTGTCGGTTTTGCCATGTAAGTAAAAGCGATGCGCGCCGACACTGCCAGCCACGGCGGCCAAGAGGGTGGTGAGGGTTTTGTTTTTGTGTCGGACTGTCATTTTGCGTGGTATCCAAGTTGCGGTGCAGGCGCTGATTGTAGACCAAGTCGCAGAAGGGTGTAGAATGCACCACGGTAGCTTGCACATATCACCGATAGTCCTTGCTTGTTTTTGTTCAAGCGGGCTATAATCTACAGCTTTTTCCGCGTTTAGAACATTTTTTGGAAATATTATGGTCGTTATTCGTTTAGCTCGTGGTGGCGCAAAAAAGCGTCCTTTTTATAACATCGTTGCAACTGATTCCCGTAATCGTCGCGATGGTCGCTTTATCGAGCGTATCGGTTTTTACAATCCGGTTGCTACCGGCGGTGCAGAATCCGTACGTGTCGCAGCTGACCGTTTGGCTTACTGGCAAGGCGTAGGCGCACAATTGTCACCGGCAGTTGCTCGTCTGGTTGCTTTGTCGAGCAAAGCAGCAGCGTAATAGTTTGCTCGCGATGTCAGTTGGAACCCCTGTTCCTGATGATTTAGTTCTGGTTGGCTATATCTCGGGGGCATTTGGTATTCATGGGTGGGTAAAGATTCATCCTTACTCGCCGGATGCTGATGCCATGTTGTCCTCCAAAACTTGGTGGATAGATAAGCCGGACTGGCGCGACATCGATCGTATGGAAGCAAAACTCCATGGCGACGATGTGGTGGCCAGGCTGGTCGGTGTGGCAGACAGAAATGCAGCTGAAGCGCTCAAGGGCGCGGCAGTAAAAATTTCACGCAAACTTTTCCCAGCTTTATCCAAAGGTGAATTCTACTGGATGGATCTGGTCGGCTTGCAGGTAGTTAACCTGGAAGGCGAAAGCTTGGGTGTGGTCAGAGATTTGATGGATAACGGTGCGCATCCGATTTTACGGGTGGCGGCGGCCGAGATTGCTGATGCTGACTTACCTAAATATGAAAAATTGATACCCTTTGTCGATCATTTCGTCAAAGAAGTCGATCAAGTTGCAAAGAAAATACAGGTTGATTGGGGTGTTGATTATTAAAATAGCAAAATACTATGCCGTCGGAGTGCAGTTTCATGCAATTTGATGTCATTACGCTATTCCCCGAAATGTTCGCGGCGCTTACCCAATCTGGGGTGACGCGGCGCGCATTTGAGCAAGAAAAATGTCAGCTCAAGCTCTGGAACCCGCGCGATTTCACCACTGACCGTCATCGCACCGTCGATGACAGGCCGTATGGTGGCGGACCAGGAATGGTCATGATGGCCAAGCCTTTACAGGCAGCGATAGTGGCCGCGAAAGCGCGCCAAGCCGCTGTCGGCAAAGCGGTGCCGAAAGTGATTTATTTGTCGCCTCAGGGGCGACGCTTGAGTCATGGACACGTGATGGAGCTGGCCGATTTGTCTGGCATGGTCTTGTTATGTGGGCGCTATGAAGCTGTTGATCAGCGTTTGCTCGATTCCTGTGTCGATGAAGAAATCAGTCTTGGCGATTTTGTCTTGTCTGGTGGCGAATTACCGGCAATGGCCTTGATGGATGCGGTGATACGGCAGATTCCGGGCGTCTTGCACGACGATTTGTCGGCCGTGCAAGACAGTTTCGTGGATGTTTTGCTTGATTGTCCGCATTACACCAGACCGGAAGTCTTGGATGGGGTCGCGGTTCCTGCTGTGTTATTAGGCGGGAATCATGCTGAAATCGAAAAATGGCGGCGTCAGCGCGCACTCCTTGCGAGTGTGAACAAACGCCCGGATTTGATCGAGCTCGCCCGTGCAGCCGGTTTGCTCACCCGTGCAGATGAAAAATTTTTAAGCAGCTTATAAGCGGTGTTGAGACTGTTGATAAGTTTTGGTAATGTTTACATTTTCTTGCGGCCGTATCAGTCAAGAATGTAAGGCGCGTACCGCTTCGGTGCGCATGTTTAATCCCATCCTCTACCGGGCACAGTCAGACTTGTTCTGCAGCGTCGGCAAGATGGTTATCGGAGTGTCAAAATGGATCTGATCCAAAAATTAGAGCAAGAAGAAATTGCTCGCCTGGGTAAAAATATCCCAGTTTTCGCCCCTGGCGATACAGTCATAGTCAGCGTCAACGTTGTCGAAGGTACGCGCAAGCGCGCCCAGGCTTACGAAGGTGTTGTGATTTCCCGTCGTAACCGTGGTCTCAATTCGAACTTCATCGTTCGTAAGATTTCCTCAGGCGAAGGCGTAGAGCGTACATTCCAATTGTATTCTCCACTGATCGCTGGTATCGAAGTGAAACGTCGTGGTGACGTTCGTCGCGCCAAGTTGTACTACTTGCGTGAACGTTCGGGCAAATCTGCGCGTATCAAAGAAAAATTGCCAGCACGTAAAGTTGTGGCAGCAAAAGCAGTGTAATATCTGCTGGCGCGATATGAAAAAGGGATGCTTCGGCGTCCCTTTTTTTCATTTTGATCGAATTTTTTATCGGTGTCTCGTGAGTATATTGACTTTTAACCCAGAAATGCTGGCTATTGCATCGGTTGCCGGTGAAGCTGCGCTTGCGCCGCAGCGTTTGGCACCAGAGTGGCTGCAGCAGCGCTTCGCAGCGCCACCACTGTGGCTGCCTGAAGCAGTGGTCGAAGAGCGTGCGGCCGAGCGCGGCTTGCATCCGGCTTCGGTTCTGATTCCCTTGGTGTTGCGCACTGCGGGTCTGTCGGTTTTGCTCACTCAGCGTTCGGCCCATTTGAACCACCATGCCGGCCAAATCAGCTTTCCTGGTGGCCGTTTTGAAGAGCGTGACATCGATCCGGTTGAAACCGCGCTGCGCGAAACGGAAGAAGAAATCGGCTTGCATCGCCGTCATATCGAAGTCCTCGGTGCCTTGCCTTTACATCGCACCGGTACCGGCTATCAGGTCACCCCGGTGGTATCTTTGGTGCATCCGCCTTTCGATTTACAATCCGATCCGGCGGAGGTGGCGGCGGTATTTGAAGTGCCGCTGGCGTATTTGATGGATGGTCGCCACCATCAACGTCGCTTGTTTCACTTGCCCGATGGCGGTGGCGAGCGCTTGTTTTATGCCATGCCGTATCAGCAGCATTTTATTTGGGGTGCGACCGCCGCCATGTTGCGCAATTTGTTTCATTTTCTGCGCGCGTAAAACTGCATGCGCACAAAACCTGTGGCGCTGCACGGCTTAATCGGTGTTTCATTGATGCCAGTGAGGAACAAAGCTTCATAATCTGGGCAAATCGGTTTACACTTGCCGCATTAGCAAACTCTTAGACAACCGTCGTTTGCCGCGACTCCAGCCCAGCCATCATGACATTTATCTCCATCCTGTTTGCCCTCCTCATTGAGCAGCTCAAGCCTTTGCGCGCGGATAATCCGATTTACATGCAGATTCAAAATCTGGCCATGCGCATAGAAGGCTCGTTCAATGCCGGTAAGATTAAGCATGGACGTCTCGGTTGGTGGATCATGGTGGCCTTGCTGATGGTACCGACGGCATTGATACACTGGCTGTGCCTGCGTCTGAGCCCGTTTGCCGCCTTTGCCTGGAATGTCATCATCGTGTATTTGACGCTGGGCTTTCGCCGTTACAGCCATTATTTCACTTCGATACAACTGGCCCTTAGTTCCGGCGATGAAGACGCCGCGCGCCGTTACCTGGCCGAGTGGACCCACAGCGACACGAGCGAGCTCAGCGTGACAGAAATTTCGCGTCTGGCCATTGAGCGCGCACTCATCGCCACGCACCGTAATGTGTTCGGTGTGTTTTTTTGGTTTCTCATGCCGGTTGGTCCGGCCTGCGCGGTCATGTACCGTATCGCCGAATACCTGGCGCGTGCTTGGACGGAACCCGAGCACATGAAAAATGAAGAATTTGGCATATATGCAACAAAAGTATTTTATTGGATAGACTGGGTGCCAGCACGCTTGACGGCCGCCGCCTTTGCCGTGGTCGGCAATTTTGAAGATGCCGTGTACTCTTGGCGCAATTATGCCGAGCGCTGGCACGATGAGCTTGTCGGTATCATCTTATCTGCCGGTGGCGGTGCGCTGGGCGTGCGCCTTGGCGAGCCGGAAGAAAAAGCCTTGTTACTGCAAGCCGATGCCAGTGCTGTCGACATGGATAGCCTGGAACTGGAAAGCCAACCCGGTGCCGAAGCCTCACCACGCGCCCTGCAAAGCGCGGTTGGGCTGGTTTGGCGGGCCTTGTTGTTGTGGATGCT